>NZ_FOZY01000049.1:0-22487 GCF_900116245.1 Methylobacterium sp. yr668
GTCGGGTGCGACGCTCGCACCCCGACCGTCGCACCCGACCCGACACGCGAAGGGGCCGCTTCCCACAGGAGGCGGCCCCTTCGCCGTTCAGGCGGGCCGAACGCGGCCCGCCGTCCTCGCGAGCGCGGCGGCGCGGAAGCTCGACGGCCGGCCGACGATGCGGCTGGCCCGGGATCGAGCCTCAGCCGATCGCCCAGAAGAGCGGCAGGGCGCCCGCCAGGAACAGCGCGGAGGAGATGAGCACGGCGACGCGCTCGCGATGGCGGAGGATGAGGGCGTGGGGCTGGGCGAACATGGGATGGCGGAGCTGAGGGAGCCGGATCGGAGGTGCGCGGTCACGCTGGCATCCGAACCTTGACGGATCGGGGGCAGGTCGCGTCATCCACAGGCGGTCGTCGGCGGGTGTCGCGGCCGTGCCACAGAGGCGGGCGGTAGGGCCGCCGCTCGGCGGTCCGCGCCGGTACCACGACGGGCGTCCGGGCGTTCGGGCCGTCGCCGGATCGCCGGGGCGTCGCGGCGCGCCTCAGGCGACAGCCGAGTCGGGGCGGCCGGGCGGCACGAACGTTTCGGACGCGTCGATCTGCGCGGCGAACCGCTCGATCGGCTGCGGACTGCTGATCAGGTAGCCCTGGACCTCGTCGCAGGCCTCCGCGGCCAGGAAGCGCATCTGCGCCTCCGTCTCGACGCCCTCCGCCACGACGCTCATCCCGAGGCTGCGGCCGAGCCCCAGAACCGCCCGCACGATCACCGCCGCCTGCGGGCTGACCTCGACATGGCCCACGAAGGACCGGTCGATCTTGATCTTGTCGAAGGGGAAGGCCTGCAGCGTCGCGAGGGACGAGTAACCGGTGCCGAAATCGTCCATCGCGATGGACACGCCGAAGGCCTTCAGCCGGCGCAGGATGCCGAGCGCCCGCGCCATGTCGTTGATGATCAGGGTCTCGGTGATCTCGAGTTCGAGCCGCGTCGGCGCGAGGCCCGTCTCGGTCAGGATGGCCAGCACGCGCTCGGGCAGATCCGCCTGCTGGAACTGGCGCGGCGACAGGTTCACCGCCACCTTCAGCGGGTGCGCCCAGCGGGCCGCCTCGCGGCAGGCGGCCCGGAGCACCCACTCGCCGAGCGGCAGGATCAGCCCGCTCTCCTCCGCCAGGGGGATGAAGGCGTTCGGCGGCACGAGGCCGCGGGTCGGATGCTCCCAGCGCACGAGCGCCTCGAACCCGAGCAGCCGGCCGGTGCCGGTGCTCACCTGCGGTTGATAGTGCAGGATGAGCTCGTCGCCCTCGATCGCCTGGCGCAGGTCGCGCTCCAGATCGCGCCGGGCCGCCTCGGCCGCGTCCATCGCGGGCTCGAACACCCGGTGGGTGTTCCGCCCCTCGGTCTTCGCCCGGTACAGGGCGAGGTCGGCGCGGCGGACCAGCGTCTCGCTGTCGAAGCCGTGGCCGGGTGCCCGGGCGATGCCGACGCTCAGGCCCACCTTCAGCCGCCGCTTGCCGAAGGGGATCGGCGCCTGGACGGCCGCGATCAGGCGCGCCGCCAGGGCCTCCGCGCGGGTGGGGTCGTCCGCATCGGCCACCAGCACGGCGAACTCGTCGCCGCTGAAGCGCGCCACCATGTCGTCGGCCCGCAGCACCGCGCGGATGCGATGGGCCACCGCCCGGAGCAGGAAGTCCCCGGCCGCGTGGCCGAGGCTGTCGTTGACGGCCTTGAAGCGGTCGAGGTCGAGGCACAGCACCGCGCAGGTGCCGCCGTTCAGATGCAGGTCGGCGAGCCGGATCTCGAGCCGCTCGTAGAACAGGGCGCGGTTGGGCAGGTCGGTCAGACCGTCGTGGCGCGCCATGTGGGCGACCTGCCCCTCGGCGGCCTTGCGGGCGCTGATGTCGATCTGGGTGCCGATGAAGCGCACCGCGCGGCCGTCGGCGGCGCGCGCCACCACCTTGCCGCGCGTCATCATCCAGGCCCAGGAGCCGTCCTTGCGGCGCATGCGATGCTCGGACATGTAGGTCGGCGCCCGCCCGCTCAGGTGCTCGATCAGGGCCCGCTCGGCCGCGCCCGCATCCTCCGGGTGGAGCAGGGCCCGCCACGTCCGCGCGTGGCTCGCCAGTTCGCCGGGCTCGTAGCCCAGGACCCCCCACCAGCGGTCGGAGGACCACGCCTCCCCGGTCGTGAGGTCGCAGTCCCAGAGCCCGTCGCTGCCCGCATCCTGCGCCAGGGCGAGGCGGGTCTCGCTGACCTGCAGCGTCTCCTCCGCCCGCTTGCGCGCGGTGATGTCCGTGAAGGTCCGCACCGCACCTCCGTCGGGCAGCGGCACGGTGCGGATCTCCAGCACGGTGCCGTCGGGGCGCTCGCGCTCGTAGGTGTGGGCGCGGCACTCCAGGCCGCCCGCGGCCACCCAGCGCTGCAGGGTCTCGCTCGCCTTCCCGAACTCGCCGCGCGCGATCTGGTATTGCCGCACCGCCTCGAAGGTCGGGCGGGACCGCATCAGGTCCGGCGGCAGATCGAGCAGCGCGAGGGCGCGGGCATTACAGACCTGAACGACGCCGGCGGCGTCGATCATCATCAGCCCCTGATCCATCGTGTCGAGAACGGTGTCGAGGAGCTTCGCCTTCTCCCGCAGCGCGACCGTCCCACTGTTCATACCCGGGGATCCCAATCGTCCGCCTGGGCGAACATTCTGCTGGACGGTGCGAGGTCCCACCGGCGCGGACGGTACCATCGGGGAGCTTTCCGGATTCTTTCCGGAGGCCCGCTTTCAATCGCTGCGTGCACTTCCGGGCGGTTAGCCGGGACGAGGCCGGGACCCGGATTCCCGAGGCGCCTTGCCGGGCCTTGCCGGGCCGCCCGCGGAGCCCTCTGATAGGCGGCGCGCAGCGGGGAGCGGGCCATGGCCGTGAGGCGGATCGTCACCAACATCCGGACCACGCAGGTCGAGGCGGCGCGGTCCTTCTACGCGGAGGTGCTCGGCCTGGAAGTGGTCATGGATCACGGCTGGATCCTGACCTTCGCGGCCCCCGGGATGTCGGCGACGCCGCAGATCAGCGTGGCCAGCGCGGGCGGCTCGGGCACGCCGGTTCCCGACATCTCGGTCGAGGTCGACGACCTGGCGGACGTCCTCGCCCGCGTGAGGCGGGCCGGCCTGCCCGTTCTGTACGGCCCGGCCCGGGAGCCCTGGGGCGTGGAGCGGTTCTACGTCCGCGACCCGTTCGACCGGCTGGTCAACATCGTCGCCCATCGTGCGTGAAGCCGCGCGAGGCCGTCCGTAAGGCCGTCCGTGAGGCCGGGCCGGCCGCTCACTCGGCCTCGTCCCGGACCAGGGAGATGCAGGTCCGCACCATCTCCTCGAGCCGCAGGTCCTTGGTGTCCCCGATATTGGCGGTCTCCTCCAGACAGCGCATGAAGTACGCCGCGTCCAGCTTGGGCGACAGCGTGTGGAAGGCCCGGCCCATCCGGGTCGAGAAATCGATCTTGTCGGTCGCGCTCGCCCGCGGCCACAGCGAGGCCTTGTCGTCCACGGTCAGGCGGGCGGCCTCCGCCGGCAGAGTCGCGCAGGCCAGAGTCACTAAGACGATTATAAGCTTGGTCTGCATTGTAAATCTCCGATCCAGCGGCATAGAACTGCGCGACTCTTCGCAGCGGTGACGGTCGACGGACGCGCTGCTCCTGCGACAGGATGGGAGAAGCGATGCGCGCGATCCGTCTTTCCGGCCCGATCTCGGCCGGCCTCCTGGGTCTTCTGACGGTCCAGGCCCACGCTCAGGCGCAGCCCCCCGCGCAGCCCATCCCGCAGCCTCCGATCCAGCCCCAGGGACAGCCCCCAATGCAGGCGCAGGACCCGGCGTCCGCCGATCCGCGGCGCAATCAGGCGGCGAAGCTCGCGGGGCTCGCCGGTTTCGTGAACCTCGAATGCCCCGGCCTGCGCAGCGATCCGGCGCGCCTCAAGCAGACCGTCGAGGCCCTGGGCGTCGACGCGGCGAGCCTGGAGACCGGCGACCTGCACCTGACCGCGACCCGCTACATCGCGGCCTACCAGAAGGACGTCGCGGCCAATTGCCGGAAGGCCGAGGCGACGTTCGGGCCGCAGGGATCGATCGTTCCCGGCCTGATCGTGCCGCGGTAGCCCCGGCACGCTGACGGCGGTCGTCGTCACACCGGGCGCCCGTCCCGCGACAGGGCGATGCGCAGGAGGTCGGCGAGGCTGCCGGCGCCGAGCTTCTGCTTCATGCCCGAGACGACGGCCGACACGCTCCGGTGGCTCATCGACAGGCTGTCGGCGATGGCCTCGTTGGACTTGCCCGCCCCCAGCAGCGACAGCACCTGAACCTCCCGCGCGGTCAGGCGCGCAAGGGGCGATTCCAGGAGCCCGGCATTCAGCATGGCGATCTTGGTCGCGACCTCGTGCGGCAGGTAGCTGTGCCCGGCCGACACGGTCGCCAGCGCCTCGTGGAAGCGCGTCACCGCCGTGTCCTTCAGGACGAAGCCGTGCGCCCCGCCCTCGATGGCGCGGGCGACGATCACCGGATCGTCGTGCATGCTGAAGGCGAGGATCCGGGTCGCCGGCTCGAGGGCCCGCACCCGGCGGATCAGCGACAGGCCCGACAGCCCCTGGTCGCGGAAGCCCAGGTCGGTCACCACCAGCCCGGGCCGGTGGCGGTGGAAGGTGCGGTAGCCCGACACCACGTCCGCGGCCTCGTGGACCGCCCGGACGCCGGCATCCTCGGCGAGATGGCGGAAGCCGCGCCGCACGACCGGGTGGTCGTCGACGATCAGCACCGCGTCGAGAACCCGCGGGCCGTCCCGCCCCGCCGGACGGTCGGCCGAGGCCCGGGCGGCGCTCACGGCGTCCCCTCGCCGACCGGGTGCGGGCCGGCGAGGCGCGCCAGCGCGGCCGCGTGGTCGGCCCCCTGCATCCGGGCGTTGTAGTAGTGCTGGCACATCTCGCCGTAGAGGCTCTTGCGGCGGCCGCGCTCCGCCGCGATGCCGCCGAGACCGTCGAGGATCGCGCCGTAGCCCTCGCCGATGCCGGCCTCGGCCAGCATCTGGCCGAGCTGGACGGTGCGGTTGGCGATCATGCGCGGGTCCTCGATGAAGCCGTCGCGGGCTCCGGCCAGCGCCGTCGCCATCGCGCGCACGCGGGGATCGTCGGCCGGCAGGGCCTTGCCGGCCTCGCGGCCCGCGAGCCAGCGGGCCGGGTCGGTCCCGTCGGTCGGCGCGAGCCAGGCCGGCAGGGTGCCCTCGGCGGTGGTGGCCACCACCGCGCCGGCCTCGTCGGCGCGCTCGTCCGCCCCGCGGTCGCAGGCGCCGAGGGCCAGCAGGGCCAGCCCGGACGCGATCCCGATGCGGCCGGCACGGCTCATCGCGCGGGCTCCCCCGCCAGGACCGTGCGCGGGCCCTCCGCCACCTTGATGCGCGCCGTCTCGCGCCACGTGGCGAGATCGATCACCGAGACGTCGTCCGAGAACCAGTTCGCCACGTAGGCAAGCGGACCGGCCACCGCGATGCCCTCGGGATAGGGGCCCACCGCCACGGTGGCGACGATCTCGAGCCGGGCCGCGTCGATCACCGTCACGGCGGCGGCGTGCTGGTTGGTGACCAGGATGCGGCTGCCGTCCCCGGTGACCGCCACGCCGTAGGGCATCCGGCCGGCCGGAACCGTGGCGCGGGCCCGCAGCGTCGCCGTGTCGATCACCGTGAGGTCGCCGCTGCGCACGTTGGCGACGTAGAGGCTGGCCTCGTCCGGTGCGAGCGCCAGGGCGAAGGGCGCCTCACCGGTCGGGACCACGGCCACGCGGGCCATCGTCCCGGTGTCGATCACGCTGACCTGGCGGCTCTCGCGGTCGGCGACGTAGAGCCGCCCGCGCCGGTCGAGGACGAGGTGGGCCGGGTCGCGGCCCACCGCGGCGGCGCCCTCGACGGCGCCGGTCGCCGCGGAGATCTTCAGGACGCGGTCGCCCGACCAGTCGCCGACGTACAGGTGCGCCCCGTCCGGGCTCGCCGCGAGGCCGAAGGCCTGGCCGGGGACGGGCAGGCGGCGGGGCGGCGCGCCGGGCGCGACGACGGTGACGGCGCGCCCGTCCGGGTGGGTCAGATAGAGGCGGCCGGCCCGGTCGGTCGCCGCCGCCACCGGCGCCGGTCCGAGCGGGATCCGCCCGGCCACTTTCCCGGCCTCGATCCGCGCCAGCTCGGCCCCCTGCTGGCTGACGACCCAGACCGGGTCGCCGGCCGCGGACGCGACACTGGTCCCAGCGCCGGTCCCGGCCGCGACCGCGACCGCGAGCGTCGCGATCAGCCACAGGTGGCGCATGCGGGGCCTCAATGGGTCGTCCGGCCCTCGACGGCCGCCTTCAGGCCCTTGAGCCCGTCCGCGAAGTAGCGGTTCATCACCGCGCGCCCGGCCTCGTCGCTGAGAGTCTCCGGCGGCTCGTTGCCGGTGTCGCCCCGGTAGAAGCGGCCGATCCACGACACCTTGGAGCCGGTCCCGTCCGGGGTCACGGTGAGCGTCGCCGAGTAGGAGGAGACGGGGAGCGCCTTCAGGTCCGGGTCGGACATCCGGTACGAGTAGGTCCGGCCGTCGGCCAGCCACTCGTCCAGCCCCTCGACCAGGGTGCCGCCGGCCTTAAGGGTCACCCGGCGGGTCGTGCCCTCGACGTTGCCGCCACTGGCCTCGGCCTTGGCCACGTCCGGGTGCCAGCGCCCGATGCCGCCGAAATCGCCCACCACCTTCCAGACCGCCTCCGGGGGCGCCTGGATAGTGATCGACTGGTCGATCTTCTGCGGCGTCGGCCCGTGGGCCAGCGCCGCGCCGGCGAGGCCGACGACGGCGAGGGCCGGGACGAGGGCCGGAAAGAGGGGGAGGGGCATCCGCATGGTCAGGTCCTGATCGCTCCGGTTGGAGCAGGGGTTGGAGCAGGGATTGGAGCAGAGTGGCCCGCGCGCCCGCGGAGCGCGCGAAGGGCGCGGGCGAGGGGCCCCGCCAGGAGGGCCAGGAGCGTCAGAGCCAGGGCCGCCGCCAGGAGGGCGGGCCGCGGGTCGAGGCGGCCGGGCAGCGGGCGCGGCGCCGCCGCGGCGCGCAGAGGGGCGGCGAGACCGCCCGGGCCGTCGAGATGGACGTAGCCGAGGCCGGTCTCGGCGGCGAGGCGCTTCAGGTAGGGCTCGCGGACGGACGAGAGGTGCTCGGTGCCCTGGGCGGCCTGGGCCCCGAAGGGGGCGTTGCGCGGGTTGTAGCCCTCGCGGGATTCCGCGTCGGCCGGGGGCGGCCCGGAGCGGTTCTCCTGCTGGACGTCGCTCTCGCCGAGGAAACCCGTCTCGCGCCCGCGATCGTCGAAGCGCGGGATCGGCGACAGGCCGTAGCCGCCCGCGCCGACGATCAGCCCGCGCACCGCGCCGGGCCTGCTGTCGAAGGTCGGGCCGCCGGAGGCGGGCAGCGGCGGCGTCTCCTGGCCGTCGGTGAGGAACAGGAGGTCGGCGTCGATCTCCCCCGCCATGGCGATCGACCGGAACAGGCCGGCCGCGATGCGGCTGTCCCCCTCCCAGGCCATGCGCGGGTCGAGGGCCGCGATGGCGCCGTCCAGCGGCGCGAAGTCGGCGCAGACCTCGACCGGCGTGAACAGCAGGAACGGCCGCCGGTCGGTGAACAGGCCGAGCGCCACCCGCGAGCCGCAGGGGAGGTCGGGCAGCGTCGCCCGAAGCGCCGCCTTGACGGTCTCGAGCCGGCTCATCGACCCGCCGGCGGCGGGATAGTCGCGCACCGCCATGCTGCCGGTGATGTCGACCACCGCCAGCACCGACACGCCGGTGCGGGTGACCGGGATCGGCGGCGCGACCAGGGCCGCCAGCGCCAGCGCGAGGGCGGCCGCCAGGGCGCGGAACCGCCCGTCGCGCAGGTTGCGGGCGACGAGGGTGGGCAGGACCGAGGGCAGGACGGGGGGAAGGACGCGCCGCGGGCTCACGGGCCGCCCCGCGGCTGGCCGGGGATGTCGGTCCAGATCTTCTTCGGCTCGGCGCGCAGCTCGTCCCCGGTCTTGCGGTCGAATTCCGGGTAGTCGCGCACGAGGCGCGAGGCGACGTCGAGGTTGTACTTGGCGTCCCAGAATTCGGGCCGGGCCTGGAGGGCGCGGCGGTAATCCTGCCGCGCCAGCGTCACCTGGGGCGCGGCCTTGTCGAGGTCGCCCCGGCCGATCAGCGCGAAGGCCTGCCGCATCCGCGCGTTGCCGATGACGTACCGCGCCCGGGCCGCCTCCCGCACCGCGCCGGCGCGGTCGAGGGCGTCGAGGAGGGGCTCGGTCTCGCCGAGACGGTCCCGGGCGGCGAGGAATCCGATCCGTGCCGCCAGGAGGGCCGGCCGCGCATCCGGCTCGACCGGCCGGTCGCGGCCCGCCTCCAGGGCGGCGATCCGGTCGTCGTCGCGCGCGGCGCTCCAGCCCGAGACGGCGAACCACAGGGCGGCGGCCGCGAGGACCAGCGGCAGCGCGACCAGCAGGGCCGGCCGGACCCGGCGCCACGCCGCCGCGGCGCCGAGGCGGGGGAGGGCGGCGCGGCGGCGCGGGGCCGGGCCGTCGAGGAGGGCGCCGGCGCTCATGCCGCCCTCCGCGCCGCCGCGCCCGCGGCCTCCGTCGCGGTCTCCGCACCGGCCGGGGCCCCCGCGAGGTCCGCCTCGGCGAGCTTGGCCACGACGAGCGCGGCGAGGCCGAGGGCGGCGAGCGCGGCGGCGAGCCCGGTCAGGTCCCGGCGCGGGCGCTCCTCGACGTAGGGGATCGGGTCCCGCTCCAGGGCCTCGATCTGCCGGATGGCGGCGGCCACCGCCTCGGCGCCCTCGGCCTCGAAGGCGCGGTAGGGCACGCCGAGGCTCTTGAAGAACAGGTCGAGATGGCGCTCCGGCGCGGCCTGGGGCGTGTCCTCGCCGGCCGGCCGGTCGGCGATGCCGGGCGATCCCTGGGTGCGCAGGAACAGCCAGTACAGGTTCGGCCGGATCCGCGCGACCGCGGCGCGCAGCTGGTCCTGGATGCGCGGGTCGATCACCGCCGCGCCGTCGGAGACCAGCAGGAGAACCCGCGAGGCGCCGACATCGATTCCGAACTGCGACAGGGCCATGCCGAGGCCCCGGCCGATATTGGTGTAGTCGAGGCCGGGCCGGTCGATGGCGGCGATCGCCGCCCGCACGGCGTCGTGGCGGTCGGTCATCGGCATGACTAGCATCGGCGCGGTGGAGAAGGCCGTCACGGCGAACAGATCGTGCGCCCGGGCGCCGACGAAATCGGCCAGCAGGCGCCGGGAGGCCGCAGCCTTCGATTCCTCGGCGCCGGAGGGCTGCCGGCCCGCGAAGGTCTCGTTCATGCTGCCTGAGCGGTCGATCAGCAGCGAGACCTGCGCGCCGATGCCGAGGCGCTCGATCCTTGCGCCCGTCCGGTAGGGGCCCGCCAGGGCCACGATCAGGCCGGCGATGGCCAGGACGCCGGCGAGCGTCAGCGCCCGGCCGAGCCAGGCCGAGAGGGGGTCGGCCGGGGCGGCGGCGACCGCCGGCACGGCCGTCCGGCGCAGGGCCGAGCGGGCCAGCGGCAGCAGCGCCAGCGGCAGCAGCCACAGGACCCAGGGATCGGTCGCGCCGAGGCGGGCGAGGAGATCGGTCACGGCCTCACGCGCTCCGCTCCGCCGCCGCGAGCCGCGCCAGGAGCGCCTCGGCCTCGGCGCGGGGCCAGGCCGCGCGCGCGGCCGGCAGCCGGCCGCCGAAGAACGCGAGGCGCGAGGCCTCGAAGAAGCGCGCGAGCCCCGCCGCCTGGCCCCGGAAGGCCCCGTGCCGGGCGAGGAAGGCGCCAAGATCGTCGGCCAGCACCCGCCTCCCGTCGGTCAGGTCGAGGCCCCGGTGCAGGGCCAGCAGCGCCGCCCGGTAGGCCTGATCGGGCCCGGCCCCCGCCCGCTGCCGCCGGAGCGCGCGCAGAGCCGCCGCGAAGGGCCGGCCCCGCCGCTGCCGGAACGGTCCCCAGGCCCGATCGTGCGCCAGCGCCAGCGCGGCGAGGCCCGCGAGGGCGCCGAGACCCGCCGCCGCTGCGACGTCCGGCCCGGGATCGACCCGCCCGCTCCGGCCGTCCGGGCGCAGGTACTCGGCCGGATCCTCGCGCCGCTGCGGCTGCACCTCGCGCAGGGGCGAGACGCCGAGGCTCCAGCCCGGCACCTGGACGGCCGCGGTGGTGCGCCCGGTCGCCGCCTCGCTCGCCAGCGTCAGGGGGAATCCCGGCACCTCCAGGGTGCGGGCGTCGAGGGCGGCGTAGAAGCTCTGGTAGGTGAGGCGCAGGCGCACCCGCCGGCCGCCGGCCGCCGGGGCCTCGTCGACCGCGACGGCGCGCAGGTCGAGCCAGTAGGTCACCGGACCGGGCCGGGGCAGGGTCGCGCGCTGCAGCCGGAAGTCGGGATCGGCCAGGATCTCCACCTGCGCCTCGACCAGGTCGCCCAGGAAGATCCCGAAGGGCCGGGGGCTGCGCACCTCGACGGAGCGCACCTGCGCGGCGGCCGGGCCGGCCGTCAGGGCGAGCGGCGCGGCCAGGATGCCGGCGAGGACGCCGGCGCGGAGGCTGGCGAAGAGACCGGCGGAGAGGCCGGCCGGCAGGAGGGCGGGACCGCGCGCGCCCATGCTCAGGTCGTCATCAGGTGGCGGGTCAGCGCCTGGGCGTCGAAGCGTCCGGCGAGCCGGAAGACCCGGCGCGCGAAGGGCGCGGCGGCGCGCTCCAGGGCGGCGACCCGGTCCCGCTCCCGGGCGATCCAGGCCCGGCGCAGGCTCGGGCGCAGCAGGACCACGCGGCGGCCGCCGCCCTCGAGGTCGTCGAGCTCGACGAGGCCGAAGGCCGGCAGCGCCTCCGCCTCGGCGGGGTCGGCGAGCAGGATCGGCACCGTGTCGTGCGGCGCCAGGGCGGCGAAGACCCGGGCGATCAGGCTCTCCGGCCAGCGGAAGTCGGAGGCGAGGAAGACGAGCTTCGGCCGCCCGGCGAGCCGCCGCGCGGCCTCGAGCATGCCGGCGCAGCCGCGTCCCGCGCGCGGCGCGCCCGCGACCCGCTCGGCCGCGGCGACGGCCGCGCCCCGGTGGCGGGTGGCGGGGAGGGTGAGGTCGTCGCGCAGGGTCTCGTCGCAGCCGATCAGGCCGAACCCGTCGCTGATCCGGGTCGCCGACACGGCCAGCGCCCGGCAGAGATCGCCCGTGAGCCGCGCCCGGTCGGCCGTGCCGGAAAAGCCCATCGAGGCCGAGAGATCGACCAGGACCCAGGTCTCGACCGCGGTCCGCGCCTCGAAGCGGCGGACATGCACGCCCTCGAACGGGTCGCGCAGCGTCGCGCGCAGGTCGATGCGGCGGGCATCCGGCAGCTGCAGGAACGGCACCTGATCGCGGAACGGGCCGGCGCCGCCGGCGTCGCGCCCCCGGTGGAGGCCGGCCCGGCTGCCGCGTGGCCGCCAGCGCGGCAGGTAGACGATGTCGGCCGTGCGCGGGTCGCTCACGGCGCCGGCACCGTCTCGAACGCGGCCCGGCACAGGACGGGCACGATCGCGCCGCGCTGCAGCTCGTGGACGGGCTCGAGGAAGACGCGGTGGGCCATCACCTCGGTGAAGACCGCCCGCACGTCCTCCGGCACCAGCCACTCGCGGCCCTCCAGCCACGCCCGCACTCGGGCGGCGCGCACCAGGAAGGCGACGCCGCGCGGGGAGGCGCCCCCCTGCACCAGGGTGGCGGTGTCGAGGCCCGGGAGCCGGATCCCGGCCTCCGCGGGGCGGACCAGCGCGTCCCAGAGGGCCACCACGTAGGCCTCGATCGACGGCTCCGCGCGGACGGCGTGCTGGATCGCGGCCGCGATGCCGCCGATCCGGGCGTGGTCGAGCACGCCCTCGGCGACCGCGCCGACGAGGGCGTCGGTGTCGTGGAAGCGCGGGTCGAAGACCAGGCTCCGGCGCACCGCCGCGTCCCGGGGCGCCTCCAGCCCGATCTCCATCAGGAAGCGGTCGCGGGCCGCGGCCGGCAGCTCGAAGGTCTCCTCGCGCTCGACGCGGTTGCGGTCGGCGAAGACCTGCAGGTTCGGGAACGCGTAGGTGCGGCCGAAGGCCTGGACGCTGCGCTCGGCCATCAGCCGGAGCAGCAGGGCGTGGACCTGCGGCCGCGCCCGGTTGATCTCGTTGAAGAAGAACACCGAGAGATCCTCGGCCCGGGCCAGGACCGGGCCGGGATCGACCCGCGGCCGGCCGTCGGGGCCGAGGTAGGTGTGGTAGATCAGGTCGGTCGGCATCATGTCGACCGTGCCCTCGACGCGCTCGTAGGCCCCGCCCAGCGCCCGGGCCACCGCCCGCAGCAGGGTGGTCTTGCCGACGCCGACATCGCCCTCGAGCATCACGTGGCCGCGGGCGAAGATCGCGATCGTCACGAGGCGGATCGCCCGCTCCTGCCCGACCACCGCCTTGGCGACCTCCGCCTCGAAGCGGGCCGCCGCCGCCCGCCAGTCGGTGAGCATCGTGTCTCCGGAACGGAGGGTGTTCATGAGGCGGTGCCTGCGCGTGTCGATGCGGCGTGCGCTGCCGAGCGTCGCTGTGGGCCGGCGCCGCGGCGCGGGCCGGCCCCAGGACGGTCGGATCGGTCGCGATCAGTTCGAAGAGATCTTGGCGACGTCGTACTCGAACTTGCCGGTCTTCTTGGCGTTCTCGATCCGCTTCCTGTTGCGCTCCTCCATCTGCTTGATGGATTCGGCCTGCTTGCTGACCTCCTTCGGGTCGTGCTTGGGATCGTACTTGGTCCCGGCGACCTTGTCGGGGAAGCCGGGCTTCGGCTGCCAGCAATTGCCCGGCGCCTTGCAGGTCTGACCGTCGTAGGCCAGCGCCGGCACCGCGAAGGCCGCCCCCGCGATCAGCATCGCCGCCGTGATCACTCTGCGCATCGTAGATTCCTCCGTCTCTTCCTGGGGCGGCCGGTCGGGCCGCCGGTTCGCCCCGTCTTGCGCGGGGCGCGACTTGCCGAGAACGGCTAGTCCAGCGGCTTGCACTGGCCGGGCACGTCCTTGGCAAAGGTCTCGCCCTCCTTGAAGGGCTTGTAGGTCTTCTTCTGCTCGTCGGTGAGCCACTCGGCATCCTTCACCGGGCCCGTGTAGAGATGACGGATCCAGGCGATGACCTGCAGCATCTCGTCGGGATTGAGATCCTCGTTGTGCGGTCCCATCATGCCGTTGGCACCGCCCCAGAGGGTCGCGAACAGGCCGACATCGGTCGTGTTCGCCGGGTAGGTCCAGTAATCGTCGTTGAGGCCGGGCCCGACCTTGCCCTCGCCGAGATGGCCGTGGCAGCCGGAGCACGAGGTCAGGAACAGGCTCTCGCCGTTCCGCAGGCAGGACTTGTCGTCGATGTAGAGATTCTTCCCGGTCTGGAAGAAGGTCTTGACCGCCTGCGTGTCCCGCCCGCCCGGCTTGCCCTCGGCCGTGTCCATCGCCTCGCCGGTGATGGTGTTGCGGAAGACGATGCCGGTCTGCGAGCCGGACTGGGGCTGCGCGCGGGCCGCGGCGGGCATCGCCACGGCGAGGGTGAGAAGGGCGACGCGGGCCGAACGTACGATGTGCATCTGTTGAGCGGGTCCTGATGTCCTGATCGATGGCCCGGACGCGCCGGGCCGGTCTCGGTGGGGCGGTCTCGGTTGGGCGGCCTCAGTTCGAGGCGACGACCGGCACACCGTCCTGCTTGAGGATCGCCGCGATGGCGGGCCGGGCCTTCTCGATCCCGGCGTCGAGGGCCTTGCGCAGGGCCTCGTCGTCCTTGCGCACGCCCATCGACTGGTCGAAGACCTGCGGGACCTTGCGGCCGTCGCTGCCGACCGTGTCGGCCGGGACCAGCGTCATGCGCAGCGGCGTCGGGGAATCCTTGACGTAGCGGGCCACGTCCGGGCCGAAGGCGACGCCGACATCGGCCTTGTCGTTGGCGACCTCGCTGACGATGCGGGCCGGGTCGATCTGGGTGTACTGGTTGCGCGGCGAGCGGAAGTTCACCAGCGAGTAGAGGTAGGCCATGTCCTCTTCGTAGCGGCCGATATCCTTGAGCATCGCCTCGCCGGGGGAGCCGAACGGCACCACCATGTGGTCGAGGGTCTTGAGCCGCGGGTCGGACCAGGACTTCACGTCGAGATCCTTGTCGGCGCGGGTGATGAAGACGTAGCCGCTCCGGTAGTACGGCCGGGTGGTCAGCACCCGCGGGTCGTCGCTGTCGAGGCCGACGACCACGTCGCAGGTCCGCTTCTCCAGGCCGTCGCGGACGAGGTAGATCGCGGGCTTCTCGAGCCAGACGAAGACGGGCTTCTTCCCCATCGCCTCGGCGACGGCGACCGCGACGCGGTTCTCAAGCCCGGAGCCGTCCTTCATCGAGAGGGGCGGCTGCTTCTCGGAGGCGCAGATCCGCAGGGTCGCGGGGTCGGCCGGCGGGGCGGCCGGGGCCTTGCCGGGATCCGACTGGATGGCCTGGGCCTCGGATTCCTGGGCCGCCACCGGCCCGGCGGCCAGGGTGGCGAGCGTCAGGACGGCGGCGAAGCGGGCCGCCAGGATGCGTGCGCGCGGGCGCGGCATGGACGTTGATCCCTGTTGTCGAAGCGTTTCTTGATGGCGTGTCCGGATGGCGTGTCCGGAGGGACAGGCGGGGCGCCAGAGGGCCCCGCCCGTCGGGATCTGATCCCAGAACCCCGCCGGCCGAGGGGCCGACGGGATGCAGGCGGCGGTTACTGGGGGCCCTTACTTGGCAGCGTGCTGCGCGTACTCGCCGACGTTCGGGTCGTCGTACGGGCCCTTGCCGTCCAGCGAGAACACCATCACGCCGCCGCCCATCTGGGTGTAGTTGGCGAGCTTCTTGAAGGCGCCCACCGCGCCGAGACCGGCGGTCGGGTCGGCGAGGTCGAACACCAGGCCCACGCCCGGCCAGCCGCCGACGCCGTAGTAGATGGCGACGTACTGCGTGCCCTTGTGGGTGTAGGTGATCGGGTAGCCGATGGCGCCCGACGGCAGCTTGAACTTCCAGAGGAGGTCGCCGTTGTCGGAGTCGCGCGCCTTGATGAAGCCGTCCAGCGTCCCGTAGAGGACGAGGTCGCCGGCGGTGGCGGTGGTGCCACCCCAGACCGCGAAGCGCTCCATCTTCTCCCAGTTGAACTTGCCGGTGATGGCGTTGTAGCTCTTGATCTGGCCGAGGCCCTCGTAGTTCTGCCGGTCACCCTTCGGGCCCGGATACATGTTCAGCGTCGCACCGACGAAGAACTGACCCGCGCGGTAGGGCAGCATGAAGGGCTCCCAATCCATGCAGATGTGGTTGATGCCCATGTAGAAGGCTTGCCGCTTCGGGTCGTAGGAATCGTGACCCTGGTTGTGGTAGCCCATCGCCGAGGGGCAGATGTCCTTGGCGAGATGGTCCATCCGGGTGCCGTATTCCGGATCGCGCACCGGCGTGCCGGTCTTCAGATCCACCGACTTGAACACGTTGACGGTGTCGTCGATCTTGTTGGCCGAGACCAGCGTGCCGTCCGTCCGGTCGAGGGTGTAGACGATGCCGTTGCGGTCCGGGTGGGTGAGGAGCTTCCTCATCTTCCCGTCCTTGTCCTTCTGGTCGGACAGCATCATCACGTTGACGCCGGCATAGTCCCACTCGTCGTGGGGCGTCTTCTGGTAGCCGAACTTCGCCTCGCCGGTGTCGGCGTCGCGGCCGAAGATCGTCATCGTCCACTTGTTGTCGCCGGGACGCATGGTCTCGTTCCACGGCGCCGGGTTGCCGGTGCCGAAGTAGATCAGGTTGGTGCCCGGATCGTAGGCGTACCAGCCCCAGTTGGTGCCGCCGCCGATCTTCCAGGCGTCGCCCTCCCAGGTCGAGGTGCCGAGGCCCTTCTGGCCGTAATGGGCGTTGTGGATGTTGAAGTCCTTGGCGAGCAGCAGGTCCTCGTCCGGGCCGGTGGCGTAGGCGCGCCAGACCTGCGCGCCGGTCTTGACGTCGTAGGCGGTGAGGTAGCCGCGCACGCCGAGCTCGGCGCCCGAGGAGCCGATGATCACCTTGTCCTTCACCACGTAGGGGGCGATCGTGAGGGTCGAGCCGACCTTGATGTCGGAGTTCTCGACCTTCCACACCGTCTCGCCGGTCTGGGCGTTGAGGGCGGCGACGTTGCCGTCGAGCTGGGTCTTGAGGATCAGCGCCGGGGTCTTGCCGTCGCCGGGCCAGTAGGCGAGGCCGCGGTTCACGAGATCGCAGCAGGCCACCGAGCGCGCGGCCGGGTTCTGCTTGGGCTTGTCCTGCCAGAGGATCTTGCCCGGATCGTCGAGGCCGAGGGCGAAGGTGTTGTTGGGGAACGAGGTGTGGATGTACATGACGCCGTCGACGACGAGCGGCGCGCCCTCGTGGCCGTTGAGCAGGCCGGTGGAGAACGTCCAGGACGGCTTGAGCTGCTTGACGTTGCTCTTGTTGATCTGCGTCAGGTCGCTGTAATTGTTCGAGTCGTAGTTCTTACCGGGCATCACCCAGTTCTCGTCGCTCTTCGATTTCTCGACGAGCTTGTCGTTGGCCTGCGCCACGCCCGCCATGGCGACCGGCGCGAGCGCCATGATCGCCAATGCCGAGACGGAATTCCGGAGCCTGATCATCCTGCGTCTCCTCGCCGGACTGCCACGCCGTTTGGCCTCGCAGTCATCGTGGTGTTGATTCGATGGCGACACGACTTTCACCGACAAATCCGCCTCCAGCGTCGCGATAACCGGGCTATTTCCAGTATTCGCTGAGCTTATGAAAGACTTATTATCGTTGTGCGCCACTTGATTATTCGCACGGCTTGTAATGCGTGTCTTTGCAAAACGAAACATTTCTTTTCGGGATGATTTGGCAACAGAACACCGGAGATCTGGTAAGATCACGGAGACCTTGACCGAGAGCCGGCCGCCATCCCAGACAGGTGGGCCAGACAGGTGGGAACGATACGCGGGCGTGCGGGCCCGGAGCCGTCCGCCGCCCCGTCCCGGGAGGACGCCATGGGTCATGTCACGGGCTGCGCGGCCCGCTCTCCGGCGCTGGCCGCCTGCTGGGCGGCTCTCGCCCTGGCGCCTGCGGCTCTGGCACCCGCGACCTTGGCGCCTGCGGCCCTGGCGGCCGGGACCGGCGGGGAACGCCGTCTCGCGGCGCTCTACCAGCAGGACGGGCGGCGCGAGCTGACGGGGGCCGACCTGGAGCGCTTTCCCGGCGCGGGCGTCCTGTGGTGCCGGCGCCCGGACGGGATTCCCCAGAAGGCCGCCGCCGCGTGGCTGATCGGGAGCCGGTCCCTCGTGCTGACGAACGCGCACAATTTCCGCAATCGACAACTGGAGGTTACTCGAAACGTCGCCGACTGCTACTTTCAGATAGCAGGTCGGAACTACGCCTTCGTGCCCGAGATCCTGGAACTCGGCGTCGAGCCCGAGGCGCGGCGCCTGCACATCACCGACGACTGGGCGCTGCTGCGCCTCGCCGAGCCGGCCGAGGCGCGGCCGCAGCCGATCCCGGACCCGCCCACCCTTCCGACCGGCGACCTGACGCTCCCGGTGACGATGGTCTCACCGGCCGGGCACGAGAACTACCGGGGGCAGAGCAGCCGGGAATCCTGCGCCGTCCGGCGGATCGATCCGCCGAGCGAGGGCGCGATCCGCCGCGCCCGCCACGATTGCAACGACGGCTACGGCGGATCGGGCTCGGGCCTGTTCGACGCGGAGGGCCATCTCATCGCGATGCAGAGCGCGTCGCTCTCGATGAACCAGCGCCACGCCTTCGACATCGAGTTCCATTACGGCTCGGCCCTGCTGATCGAGGGCCGGCTCCGCGAGGCCCTCGAGGCTCAGGCCCGCGCGACCCGGGACCGCTAGGGCGGGCCGCCCCCGGGTGTCCGCGGCGCCTCCCCGGGAATCCGGTAAGCTCCCGGTAAGCAAGGCGGCGGTTTCCGCCCCGGTGCCGGGGGAAGCGCTCGACGGCGCCGCGGCGGCAAGCCAAAACTTAACGTTGAACCTCGAATCTGGTCCCGCGAGGGAGCCGGTATGCCCGCTGTCGGAACGTTCAGGGTCTGCGCGCCGGGACGGCCGCCGTTCGCGGCGGCCGTGGCAGAGGGCGTGGCCGAGGCGGTCGCGCTGCCATCCGTGCTCGTCACGATGCTGGGCAGCCTGATCGAGGCCTGGCCCCGGCAGATCTACACACAACCCCTGGTGACCACCCGCTTCCTCGGCCAGCGGACCACCTACGTCTGCGATCCCGGCCACATCCGCGGCCTGATGGTCGACCAGGCCGAGGCGCTGGAGCGGGAGCCGTTCATGCTCCGGGCGCTGGCCCCGGCCCTCGGCGCGGGGGTCCTCACCGCGGACGGGGACCACTGGCGGCGTCAGCGCAGGACCGCGACCCCGATGTTCCGCCCGGACCGGGTCCGGAGCTTCGTGCCGGCCATGGCCCGGGCCGCCGCGGCGACGCGGGCGCGCTGGCGCGACGCCGATCCCGCCGGGAGCGAGCGGGACATCCTGCGCGAGATGATGCGCACGACGTTCGACGTCATCGTCGCCACGATGGTGTCGGGCGATCCCCACCTGGAGGTCGGGCCCTTCGGGGCCGCGATGGACGCCTATCTCGGCCAGACCAGCTGGAAGATCGCCCTGGAGATGCTGCGGGCGCCGGCCTGGGTCCCGCATCCGGGGTCCCGGGCCGGGGCGGAGGCGGTGCGCTACCTGCGCGGCGAGGTCGCCCGCACGATTGCGCGCCGCCGGTCCCGCGGCGAGCCCGGCTCCGACCTCCTCGGCCTCCTGCTGCAGGCGCGGGACCCGGAGACCGGCGCGCCGCTCACGGAGGCGAACCTCGTCGACAACCTGCTGACCTTCGTGTCCGCCGGCCACGAGACCACCGCCCTGGCGCTGGCCTGGACCTTCCGGGTCCTGGCCGAGCACCCGGAGGTGGAGGAGCGCGTCGTCGCCGAGATGGCGCGCCTCGGCGCCGATCCCGAGTCCGATCCCGATTCCGTGGACGGGCTCCCCTACACCCGCCAGGTGCTCCTCGAGGTGATGCGCCTCTATCCGCCGGCCCCGCTGATCGTGCGGCGGACGCGGGCCCCGGTCCGGCTCGGGGACACGGTCGTGCCGGCCGGGCAGTCGGTCCACGTGCCGGTCTACGCCCTGCACCGGCACGCGCTGCTCTGGGACAGGCCGGAGGCGTTCGACCCGGGCCGCTTCGCGCCGGAGCGGGCCGCCGCGCGCGACCGCTACGCCTACCTGCCGTTCGGCGCCGGCCCGCGGGTCTGCATCGGCATGGGCCTCGCCCTGACCGAGTGCCTCGTCGTCCTCGCGACGCTGCTGCCCGCCTTCCGCCTCCGGCCGGTGACGGCGGAGATGCCGGCGGCGCAGTTCCGCGTGACCCTGCGGCCCAGGGGCGGCCTGACCATGAGGGTCGCGCCCCGCCACGGGGCCGGGCAGGGGGACGGGCACGGGGCCGAGCACGGGGCCGAGCAGGGGGCGGCCCATGCCGCCTGAGATGTCGCCCGAGGTGTCGCCCGAGATCTCCGCGGGCGCGACCGGGCCGGGCGCGCGGCGGGGGACCTGGCCGGACCGCCGGCCGGGATCGCTGCTCGGCCGCCTCTTCGGTCCCGACGCCGACGACGCGCTGCCGAGCCGCTACCGCCTGCAGGTGCGGGCGGGGCTCCTCGACGAGACGCTGAAGCTCGCCACCTACTCGGCGGTGACGCACCTGATCATCGCGCTGGCCGTCGCGTACTTCTTCTGGGGTTCGGCCTCGCACACCTACCTCCTCGGCCTGCTCGCCGTGGTCGCGGTGCTGATCACGGCGGCGACCTACGCGACCTGGCTCTACTGGCGCACCCACGGCGACACCGCCTCGGCGCACACCGTCCGGTGGGGCTGCCGGATCTCCGCCGGCCTCGCCTTCGCCCTGGGCCTCGCCTGGGCGACCCTGCCGGTCGTGCTGTTCGCCCCCTCCGGCGGCGACGCGCGGCTGCTGGTCGTCGCCATCGTGGCCGGCCTGATCTCGGACGCCTACGTGGTCGGCCCGCTCCTGTCGGTCTCGTACCTGTTCGCGGTCCCGGTCATCGTCGGCAGCTTCGTCGGGCTGGCCCGGTCCGGGGAGCCGGTCGCGCTCAGCATCGGCTTCCTGCTCGCCGTCTACGCGATCTTCGTGGTGACGAGCGTGAGCCGCATGAGCCGCCTGTCGCGCCAGCGCATCCTCGACCGCGTGCGGGTCGAGGACCAGAGCGAGACGATCGGGCTGCTGCTCAACGCCTTCGAGGCGAATGCCAGCGACTGGCTGTGGGAGACGGACGGGACCGGACGGTTCCAGCACGTCTCCACCCGGATGGCGGACGTGCTGGCCTGCCCGGTGCAGAGGCTCCAGCACGCCTCGTTCCCGGCGCTGCTCGCCGGCCGGGCGGAGGCGCCCCCCGAGGCCGACCAGAGCGCCGACCTCGTGGACCGTCTCCGGCGGGGCGTCGCCTTCCACCAGCACCTGATCGCCGTCGACACGCCGGCCGGCCGGCGCTGGCTCCGGCTGAGCGGCAAGCCGTTCCTCGACCAGAAGGGGCGCTTCGCGGGGTTCCGGGGCGTCGGCTCCGACGTGACCGAGGCCCGCCGGGCGGAGGCGCACATCGCCTATCTGGCCACCCGGGACCCGATGACCGGCCTGTCGAACCGGGTCATGTTCCACGACGTCGCGTCCGAGGCCTGCGCGGCCGCCGCGCAGAACGCGCCGCAGAACGCGCAACAGGCCCCGGACGCGACGGTCAGCCTGCTCTACCTCGACCTCGACGGCTTCAAGACCGTCAACGACAGCATCGGCCACGCCGCGGGCGACGCCCTGCTGGGGCAGGTCGCCGATCGCCTGCGCGCCCTGCTCCCGGCCGACGCGCAGGCGTTCCGTCTCGGGGGCGACGAGTTCGCGATCCTGCAGCGCGGCCGGGACGGCGCGGCCGCGCAGACCCTGGCCGAGGCCACGATCGCGACCCTGCGCGAGCCCTACCTCATCGACGGCGTCCGGGCGGAGATCGGCGTCAGCATCGGGATCGCCTGCGCCCCCGCGGACGCGACCGAGCCCGAGGACCTGCTCCGGAAGGCGGATCTCGCGCTCTACAGCGCCAAGCAGGGCGGCAAGGGGCGCTGGCGGGGCTTCGACCGCGACCTGGACGTGCGCGTCCAGCGCCGGCACGAACTCGACGAGGCGATGCGCCAGGCCCTCGCCGACGGCGAGATGGCGCTGCACTACCAGCCTTTGGTCAGCCTGCAGGACGGCCAAGTGGTCGGCTGCGAGGCGCTGCTCCGCTGGACCCGGCCCGGTCTCGGCCCCGTCTCGCCCGCCGAGCTGATCCCGATCGCCGAGGGAACCGGCTTCATCCTCGCGATCGGGCGCTGGGCCCTGCGGCGGGCCTGCGCCGAGGCGCTGACCTGGCCGGTGCGCCTGCGCGTCGCCGTCAACATCTCGTCGGTCCATTTCCGCCGGCCCGACTTCTTCGCCGACGTCGCGGCGGTGCTGGGCGAGACCGGCCTAGCGCCGGACCGCCTGGAGATCGAGATCACCGAGTCGATCTTCCTGGCCAACACGCCGCACGTGCTGGACAATCTCCGCTCCCTGCGGGCGCTCGGCGTGCGGATCGCCCTCGACGATTTCGGGACGGGCTACTCCTCGCTGAGCTACCTGACGCAGTTCCCGGTCGACAAGATCAAGATCGACCGCGCCTTCGTGCGCGACCTGAGCAGCCGCCCCGAATGCCTGACGGTGATCGAGGCGATCATGGTCATCGCCCGCGACCTGCGCATCGACGTCACCGTGGAGGGCGTCGAGACCGAGCAGCAGGCCGAGCTGCTCCGGCTGCGGCGCTGCAACAGCGCGCAGGGCTTCCTGTACAGCCCGGCCCGGCCGCCCGAGGAGATCCCCGGCCTGATCGAGAGCCTGCCCCGGCGGGCGCTCCCGACCGAGCGGGCGGTCCGCGCGGTCGCCTGAGGGCGGGCGAGCCCAGATCTGGGTTGCCACGCGGGCCGGAACGGCTCTAGCGGGAGACGACCACGCGGAACCGGGACACAGGCGCGCCATGCCCAAGGTCGTCATCAGCGAGTTCATGGACGAGGCCGCGATCGCGGCCGAGCTCGCCGGCCTCGACGTGCAGTACGATCCCGGCCTCGTCGACCGGCCCGGGGACCTCGCCGCCGCCGTGGCCCGGGCCGACGCCCTGATCGTGCGCAACCGGACCCAGGTCCGCGGCCCCCTGCTCGACGCCGCCCGCGACCTCAAGGTCGTCGGACGCCTCGGCGTCGGCCTCGACAACATCGACGTCCCGGCCTGCCGGGCGCGCGGCATCGCGGTCTACCCGGCCACCGGCGCCAACGACGGCGCGGTCGCCGAGTACGTGGTCGCCACCGCGCTGCTGCTCCTGCGCGGCGCCTACGGGGCCACGGCCCGCGTGGCGGCCGGGACGTGGCCGCGCAACGCCCTGATGGGCCGCGAGATCGCCGGCAAGCGCCTCGGCC
>NZ_FOZY01000057.1:0-17414 GCF_900116245.1 Methylobacterium sp. yr668
GCGGGACTGTCGGGAATTTCGTGTGCGGGCGGCCATAGTGGATCCGATGGAGGTTCCCGATGGCACGACGCAAAGCACCCCGTATCCCTGACGCGCTCCTGGATCAGCTCCTGGCCGGGGCCGATCCGAAGACGGCGTTCGAGGCCGATGGCCTGCTGCACGAGCTGAAGAAGGCCCTGGCCGAGCGGGCGCTCAACGCCGAGATGGATCACCATCTGGCGGGCGAGGATGCTGGCAATACGCGCAACGGCTACGGCCGCAAGACGGTCACGACCGAGACAGGCCGGATCGAGCTTTCGATCCCGCGCGACCGGCAGGCGACATTCGATCCGCAGCTGATCGCCCGCTATCAGCGCCGCTTTCCCGGCTTCGACGACAAGATCGTGTCGCTGTACGCCCGCGGCATGAGCACCCGGGAGATCGTTGGGCACCTGCGCGAGCTCTACGGCATCGAGGTCTCACCCGACTTGATCAGTGCGGTGACCGACGCGGTGCTGGAGGAGGTCGCCGCCTGGCAGGCCCGGCCGCTGGAGCCGGTCTACCCGATCGTGTTCTTCGACGCCCTGCGGATCAAGGTGCGCGACGAGGGCGTGGTCCGCAACAAGGCCGTGCACATCGCGCTGGGCGTGCGCGCCGACGGATCCAAGGAGATCCTCGGCCTGTGGCTGGAGCAGAACGAGGGCGCCAAGTTCTGGTTGCGGGTCATGAACGAGCTGAGGAACCGCGGCGTCGAGGACGTGCTGCTGGCCGTGGTCGACGGCCTGAAGGGCTTCCCCGACGCGATCCGGGCGGTCTTCCCCGAGGCGCTGGTCCAGACCTGCATCGTCCACCTGCTGCGCTACAGCCTCGACTTCGTCTCCTACAAGGACCGCAAGGCCGTGGCGGCGGCGCTGAAGGACATCTACCGCGCGCTCGATGCCGCAGCCGGCGAGGCGGCGCTGGCGGCCTTCGAGGCGAGCGAGTGGGGCCGGCGCTACCCGGCCATCGCCCAGAGCTGGCGACGGGCCTGGGGCGAGGTGATCCCGTTCTACGCCTTCCCCGGCGAGGTGCGCCGGATCCTGTACACGACGAATGCCATCGAGGCCCTGAACGCCACGCTGCGCCGAGCTGTGCGCGCCCGCGGGCACTTCCCGACCGACGAGGCCGCGCTGAAGCTGCTCTACCTAGTCTTGAACCGCTCCGAGAAGGCGTGGAAGATGGGCCCGCGCGAGTGGGTCATGGCCAAGGCGCAGTTCGCCGTCATCTTCGGCGAGCGCTTCACCCGGGCCATGGCGGCCTGATGTTCAATCCGCCGCCCGCACACGGAATTCCTGACAGTCCCTGCAGGGCAGCAGCGCGACGCCGCCCAGCCTGCCGCCGGGCACCCTCGATCTCGGCAACGGGATCAGCATGGTCCTGAACTACACGGGCGAGTTCGCCGCCAACCCGTCCGGCGGCATCCGGCAGGGATCGGCCTATGCGGGCCAGATCGCGTTCGGCCTCGACGCCGATCTCGCCCGCCTCGCCGGCATCGACGGCGGCTCGGTCCACACCGTCGTCACCCAGCGCCACGGCCGGAGCCTGGCCCAGGATGACATCGGCTTCAACGGCAGCGTGCAGGAGATCTACGGCGGCGGCCAGACCGCCCATCTGACGCTGCTGTCCTACGAGCAGAAGCTGTTCGACAACCGGCTCGACATCGAGGTGGGCCGCCTGCTCGCCAACCCCAACTTCCTGGCTTCGCCGCTCTACTGCAACTTCCAGAACAACGCGACCTGCGGCGCGCCCAAGTCCATCTTCAAGCTGACGAACTTCACCTACTGGCCGATCGCCACCTGGGGCGGCCACGCCAAGGCCTGGGTCAACGACAAGGTGTTCCTGCACGCCGGCATCTACGAGGTGAACCCGCGCGACCAGCTGCCGACCCGGAACGGCATCGACTGGTCGACCAGCGGCGCCACCGGATTCCTGGTGCCGGTGGAGGTCGGCTACGCGACCAATTTCGGCAACGATCCGCTGCCGCGCAACTACAGCATCGGCGCCGTCTTCGACCGGTCGGACTACAAGGATCCCGTGCTCGACCAGCGGGGCGGGGCTCAGGTCTTCAGCGGTCTCGATCCGCTGACCCGGTTCGGGCGATCGGCGGTCTACGCCCGCTTCGACCAGATGGTCTAGCGGCCGGACCCGAGCGGCGTCCAGGGCCTGTCTGTGTTCGGCGTCGTGATCGGCGGCACCGGCGGCCGGCAGACCCAGGATTACTTCCTGGAGGGCGGCGCCGTGCTGACCGGCACCTTCCCGGGTCGGCCCTACGACACCCTCGGCCTCGTCTTCGCCATGGAGAAGCTCTCGCCGCTGGGCACGGCCAACATCCGGGCGGCGCGCGCGTCACTGGGGCTCGGCACCCGGAACGTCGAGTCCCTGCAGACCATCCTGGAGCTGAGCTACGGCATCCAGCTCACCCCGGCGGTGCGGCTGATGCCGAACCTGCAATACGTGATCGACCCGGACCAGACCCGCTTCCCGTTCCGCCCGAAGCCGATCCCGGATGCCTTCGTGATCGGTGCGAAACTGTCGGTGGACCTGTTCACCCTGGCCGGCCTGGCGAAGGGGCCGGGCAGCCAGTAACACGCCGACCACCCCGGCGTCCGCGCCCTGCGCGCGTCGCGTTCCCCGGGAACCGGGCGCCGGGGAGGGGCATCCTGCAACCGTGAGACGCGGGGCGCGACCGCCGGCGGCGTTTCGCGCCCCGCGCGCCATCGTGTACGAGACCGGGCTCCGCGTTCCGTCACGCGGTCGACGGGCCGCCCGCCCGCGGGACGACGGCAGGGACCTGGACATGGCAGTGACCGATCACGACGCGGCACCGGTCTCCACCGGGGTGACCGGCCTCGACCACATCCTGGCCGGCGGCTACGCGTCCCAGCGCTCGCACCTCATCGAGGGGCGGCCCGGATCCGGCAAGACGACGCTGGCGATGCAGTTCCTCCTCGACGGCGTACACCGGGGCGAGCGCTGCCTGTACATCACGCTCTCGGAGAGCCGGCGCGAGCTCCTGAACGTCGCGGAGCGCCACGGCTGGTCCCTCGACGGCATCGAGATTTGCGAGCTCGTCGCGCCGGAACTCAGCCTCGACCCCGGGCAGCAGCAGAGCCTCGTCCACTCGTCCGACCTCGAGCTCGGCGAGACCGTCCGGATGGCGATCGCCGAGATCGAGCGGCTCAAGCCGCAGCGCGTGGTGTTCGACAGCCTCTCGGAGATCCGGCTGCTCTCGCAGGGATCGCTGCGCTACCGCAGGCAGGTCCACGCCCTGCGCAGCTTCCTGCTCATCCAGAACACCACGGCGCTGCTCCTCGACGATCTCACCGCCGAGACGGACGACCTGAACCTGCACAGCCTCAGCCACGCCGTGATCCGGCTGGAGCAGCTCGCGCCCCTGTACGGCGGCGAGCGGCGGCGCCTGCGCGTGATCAAGATGCGCGGCACGCCGTTCCGGGGCGGTTTCCACGACTACGTGATCCGGCGCGGCGGGCTCACGGTGTTCCCGCGCCTCGTCGCGGCCGAGCATCTCGGCACCTTTCCCGACGACCGGTGCGGCACGGGCAGCCCCGAACTGGACCAGCTGCTCGGCGGCGGCCTCGACCGGGGCACCAGCACCATGCTGATCGGCCCGTCCGGCGTCGGCAAGTCCACGGTGGCGCTCACCTGCGTCACCGCGGCGATCGCCCGCGGCGAGCGGGCGCTGATCCTCAGCTTCGACGAGACCACCGGCGTCCTCAGTCGCCGGGCCCGCGGCCTCGCCATGCCGGTCGACGACGCGATCGCCGCCGGATCGCTCATCGTCGAGCAGATCGACCCGGCCGAGGTCTCGCCCGGCGAACTCGCCGACATCGTCCAGAACGCGGTCGAGCACCGGGGCGTGACGACGGTCGTGATCGACTCCCTGACCGGCTATCACAACGCCATGCCGGAGGAGAATTACCTGCTCCTGCAGATGCACGAGATGCTGACCTACCTGAACCAGCAGGGCGTGCTCTCGCTCCTCGTCCTGGCCCAGCACGGCATGATCGGGGCGATGGGCGCGACTGTCGACCTCACCTACCTCAGCGACACGATCCTGCTGTTCCGCACCTTCGAGGCCGACGGGCGGCTGCGGCGCGCGATCTCGGTCGTGAAGAAGCGGACCGGCAGCCACGAGGACACGATCCGCGAATTGCGGATCGACTCCGGCGGGATCCGCGTTGGCGAACCGCTCAGCGCGTTCCGAGGTATCATGACCGGCGTTCCGACATTCGAGGGTGAGCGGTCGTCGCTCCTGCCAACCCGCGCGGCTGATGACCGAGGCTGAACTGCCGGTTCTCATCTTCGCGCCGGGTGGCCGCGACGCCGCCGTCGCCGCGGCGATCCTCGGCGAGGCGCGGATCGCGGCACAGGTGTGCGCCAGCCTCGCGGACGTGGTCTCCCGGCTCGACGCGGCCGCCTGCGCGGTGCTCACCGAGGAGGCGCTGCTGTCCTCGAACCGCCAGGCCCTGGCGGACTGGATCGCCGCGCAGCCGCCCTGGTCCGATTTCCCGTTCATCCTCCTGCGGCTGCGGGGCGCCGAGCCCAACGCGCAGCTGACCGACATGCTCGGCAACGTCAGCGTGCTGGAACGCCCGTTCCACCCGGCGACGCTGGTCATGGCGGCCCGCTCCGCCCATCGCGCCAAGCGCCGGCAGCTCGAGGCGCGCGCCCATCTCGAGGAGCGCGAGCGCACGACCGAGCGGCAGGCGCTCCTGATCCGCGAGCTGCATCACCGGGTGAAGAACACGCTGGCCACCGTGCAGGCGCTGCTCGGGGCCTCGGCCCGGTCCGCGACCAGCGTCGACGCGTTCTACGCGTCGTTCTCGGCGCGGGTGATCTCGCTGGCCAAGACCCACAATCTCCTGACCGAGGATTACTGGCAGCAGGCGCCCCTGCGCGAGATGCTGATGAACGAGCTCGGGCCCTACAACGACGTCGAGGGCGCCCGCATCCAGCTGGACGGCCCCGCGATCGACCTGATGGGCGACCTCGCGGTCCCGACCGGCATGGCCATCCACGAGCTGACGACCAACGCGGCCAAGCACGGCGCCCTGTCGGTCCCGGAGGGCCGGATCGCGATCCGGTGGGATATCGAGCAGACGCCGGCCGCCCGCATGCTGCACCTCGACTGGACCGAGCGGGGTGGTCCGGCCACGGCGGTGCCGACGCGGAAGGGCTTCGGCTCGACGCTGCTGCAGCGTGTGCTGAAGGTCCAGTGCCAGGCGGACATCGCCTTCGATTTCCAGCCGGCCGGGCTGCACTTCACCATGCGGGCGCCGCTGCCCGAGACGCGCGTCGTCCCGGCGTACTGAGGCGGTCAGGGTTCCGCACCCGACGCCGCGCCTGTCGCGGGGTGTGCGCTTTCACACAGAAGTGTCTTGCCTTCTGCGGTCCTGATCGAACTTATCGCAGGTGCGAGATTTAGGATGTCGCAGCACAGCGATACGTCTTGCGATGAATAGATTTGCTCCTCTCGTGGCGGCCGCACTGGCCTGGGCCGTGTTCGGCACCTGGGCCGAAGCCCGTCGCTCGTCCTTGCAGAAGGACGTTCCGGCGCTCCGCCCGGGGATCGAGGCCGATCTGGCCGCGAGACACTGTCCGGCCGTCCGGATCGACACGGAGCGCTTCCGTCAGTTCTCGCGCGAGAACCATCTGAACCACGCGGACTTCTTCACGAAGAAGCGCTCGGTCGCCCTGCAGCTCGACCTCGACGCGGAGTTGGCGCAGCTCAGGGAGCGTCCGGAAGAGGCCTGCGCGCAGATGTGGACCAAGTACGGCGACGACGGCACCGTGCAGCACCTCCTCGTCCGCAAGTAGGCACCGCCTGCCGATCCGGAGCCGCAGGGCGCGTCGTCGACGACGACGCTGGCGACCGCGAGGGTGTCAGCGCGGGCGGCGTTCCGGTCGCGTCGGCCTCCCCCGCCGCCCCGGATCCCGGGGCTGGCGATTCGGTTCCGAGTCCGCCCACGTACCGAGAACACGCTTCTCCCGCCGGGCGCGCCGAGAGAATAAAACCCCGCCTCTCGCGCCGATGAACCGCCGGCACGCAAGATCTCGCGCCCATCCCGCGCGGCGGTCGAGATGAAAGTCCATATTGGACGCCCGATTTCGGGGAGAACATTTTTCCTTCACCGGGCAATTGGGAACGCCGTTTCATTGACGGCGGAAGTCGCAGCCATCAATTCTAGCGGCCTGTTCGGATGTCCGGCCGCGCAACCTCCGCTCTTCGGAGACGGGGCGGTCCGTCATCCTGTCTCACAGCAAGGCATCCGGAATGACACGACCGAGACTCGTCGGGCTGAGCGCCAACGTGCAGCGGCCCTCGAAGACCCGCACGCTGGTGGATGCCGTGCTCCGCGAGGCCAGCGCCCAGGCCTCTCTCGACGCGGAGATCCTCGACTTCGTCGATGCCGGGACCGGCCTCGGCGCCGCCTGGACCCGCGACCAGCTCGCGCCGGCCGCGCGCGGCGTGCTCGCGGCCATCGAGGAGGCGGACGGGCTGGTCGTCGGCTCGCCGGTCTACAAGGGCGCCTATACCGGCCTGTTCAAGCACCTGTTCGACCTGGTCGATCCGGGGGCGCTCGCCGGGAAGCCCGTGGCGATCGTGGCCACGGGCGGCGGCGCGCGCCACGCCCTCGTGGTCGAGCACGCGTTCCGGCCGCTCTTCGGCTTCTTCGGGGCGCTCCAGATCCCGACCGCGGTCTACGCCTCCGATCCCGATTTCAGCGACGGCGCGCTGACGGAGGCCGGGGTGCGCGCCCGCGCCCGCGAGGCCGGCGGGCAGCTCGCCGCGCTGCTCGTGCACCGGGCGGCCGCGGCGCCGCTCACCCTCGCCGCCGCCGAGTGAGCCGGCCGATGCTCGACCGTCGCGCCCTGCTGGCCTCCCTCGCGGCCCTGCCCCTAGCACCGGCCCTCGCGCCGGCCCTCGTCCCGGGCGCCCGGGCGGCCGAGCCCGGCGTGCTGCGGATCGGCTACCAGAAGAACGGCATCCTGGTCGTCGCCAAGCAGCAGAAGATCATCGAGAAGCGCCTGGAGCCCCTCGGATACGCGGTACGCTGGGTCGAGTTCTCCTTCGGGCCGCCGCTGCTGGAGGCCCTGTCGCTGGACGGGATCGATCTCGGTCAGACGGGCGACGCCCCGCCGATCTTCGCGCAGGCCGCGCGCTCCAACCTCGTCTATGCGGCCGCCCAGGAGGCCGGCGGCTCCGGCGCCGGGATCCTGCTGCCGAAGGGCTCGGAGATCCGCAGCCTCGCCGAGCTCAAGGGCAAGCGCGTCGCCTTCGCCAAGGCGTCGAGCTCCCACAACCTGACCATCGCGGCGCTGGAGAAGGCCGGCCTGAGCTACGCCGACATCGAGCCGGTGACGCTGGCGCCCGCGGATGCCGCGGCCGCCTTCGCCCGGGGCAGCATCGACGCCTGGACGATCTGGGATCCGTACTTCGCCATCGCCGAGCAGGGGGGGGGCGTGCGCGTGCTGGTGCGCGCCACCGACGTCACCCCGCAGAACAACTTCTTCCTGGCGAGCCGGCCCTTCGCGGAGAGCCGGGCCCCGGTCCTCACCGCGGCGATCGACGCCCTGGGCGAGGTGGCGGCCTGGTGCACGCAGAATCGCGGCGCGGTGGCGGACCTCCTGTCGCAGGGCACCGGCGTGCCGCTGGCCGCGACGCGGCGGGCGGTGGACCGGACCGACTACGTGATCGGACCGATGACCGACCGCGTCGCCGCCGAGCAGCAGCGGGTCGCCGACCGCTTCCACGCCCTGAAGCTGATCCCGAAGCCGATCCGCATCGCCGACGCGGTCTGGACGCCCCCCGCCCGCAACGGCTGAGACGACCGCAGAGAGCCATGACCGACCGATCGCCCCGCGCGCTGTCCCTGTCATCCGCCGGCGCCCCGAATCGCCGCCTCCTCCTGTCCGCCGGCCTCGGCCTCGCGGCGGCCGCGCTGCTGCGGCCCGCCCGCGCGGCCGGCAGCATCCGGATCGGCTACCAGAAATACGGGTCCCTCGTGCTGCTGAAGGCCCGCGGCACCCTGGAGAAGGCCCTCCAGCCCCTCGGCACCGCGGTGGCGTGGTCCGAGTTCCCGTCCGGGCCGCCGCTCCTGGAGGCGCTGAATGCCGGGGCGATCGATTTCGGCTCGGCCGGCGAGGCGCCGCCGATCTTCGCCCAGGCGGCGAGCCCGGAGCTGCGCTACGTGGCCGCCGAGCCGCCGGCGCCGCGGGGCGAGGCGATCCTCGTGCCCAAGGACAGCCCGATCCGCAGCGTCGCCGACCTGCGCGGCAAGACCGTCGCCCTCAACAAGGGATCGAACGTCCACTACCTGCTGGTGCGCGCTCTGGAGCAGGCGGGCGTCCCCTACGACGCGGTGACGCTCGCCTACCTGGCGCCGGCCGACGCCAACGCCGCCTTCGTGCGCGGCTCCGTCGATGCCTGGGTGATCTGGGACCCGTTCCAGGCCGCCGCCGAGCGCGCCACGGGCGCCCGGGTCCTGGTCGACGGGCGCGGGGTCGACGGGCACGCGCTCGCCCCCAACCGCCAGTTCTACCTGTCCCGGCGCGGCTTCACCGACACCAGTCCCGCGATCGTCTCGGCCGTGCTGCAGGCGATCGGGGAGATCGACGCCTGGGCCGAGGGCCATGCCGACGCCGTGGCGGCGGAACTGGCGCCCTCGGTGGGCATCCCCGCGCCGGTCCTCGCCGTGGCGCTCGGCCGCCTGTCCTACGGCGTCGCGCCCCTCGACGCGGCCGCGATCGCCGACCAGCAGAAGGTCGCCGACAGCTTCCACCGTCTCGGGCTCCTGCCGAAGCCCGTCCGGGTCGCCGACGCGGTCTGGACGCCGCCCGGGCCCGCGGACGCCCTCAAGTCCGAGAAGCGGACGGAGAACCGCTGATGCGCCCCTCGAAGCTCGATCGCCTGCGCGACTCCGCGGTGCCCTGGCTGCTGCCGGCCGCCATCCTGCTCGGCTGGCAGGCCGCGGTCTCGGCCGGCCTCGTCTCCAACCGCTTCATGCCGGCGCCCCTCGACGTGGTCCGGGCCGGCTGGGAGGCCGGGCGGACCGGGGAGCTCTGGACCAATCTCGGCGTCAGCACCCTGCGGGCGCTGGCGGGCTTCGTGATCGGCGGCGGCATCGGCTTCGGGCTCGGCCTCGCCAACGGCCTGTCGCGCCTGTCGGAGCGGCTCACCGACACCTCGGTGCAGATGGTGCGCAACGTGCCCCACCTGTCGCTGATCCCGCTGGTGATCCTGTGGTTCGGCATCGGCGAGGAGGCCAAGCTGTTCCTCGTGGCGCTCGGCGTGTTCTTCCCGATCTACGCCAACACCCTGCACGGCATCCGCTCGGTGGATCCGGGCCTCGTGGAGATGGGCCGGGTCTACGGCATGTCCCGCACCGAGCTGTTCACCCGCGTGGTGCTGCCCGGCGCCCTGCCGTCGATCTTCGTGGGCCTGCGCTACGCGCTGGGCATCATGTGGCTGACGCTGATCGTCGCCGAGACGATCTCGGCCTCGTCGGGGCTCGGCTACATGGCCATGCAGGCCCGGGAGTTCATGCTGGTCGACGTCGTCGTGCTGGCGATCCTGATCTACGCCGCCCTCGGCAAGTTCGCCGACGCCCTGACCCGCCAGCTCGAGCGCGCCTGCCTCGCCTGGAATCCCGCCTACAGGAGCGCCTGATGCTGCTCGACGCCGTCCGCCGCGAGGCGCTTCCCGACCCGGGCACGGATCCGCGCCCGGCGCCCGGCCCCGCCCCGGGGCACAGGCAAGCGGATCTGCCCGCAAATCTGCCCGCGGATTCGCCCCCCTCGCCGCCGGCCCGCGGGATCGCCGTCACCGTCCGCGACCTGGACAAGAGCTTCGACGGCACCGCCGTCATCGAGGGCCTGAACCTGTTCCTGCCGGCCGGCGGGTTCACCGCGGTGGTCGGCCGCTCCGGCTGCGGCAAGAGCACCCTGCTGCGCCTCATCCTCGGGCTCGACACGCCCACGGGCGGGCGGATCGACCTGGAGGGGCCGGAACGCTCCCCGCGCCGGTCCGAGCCGCCGAAGCGGATCATGTTCCAGGAGCCGCGGCTGCTGCCCTGGGCGCGGGTCGTCGACAACGTGGCGGTCGGCCTGTCGGGGCACGGCTCCCGGGCCGAGCGCCGGGAGCGGGCGCTCGCGGCGCTCGCCGAGGTCGGCCTCGCCGACAAGGCCGGGCAGTGGCCCGCCACCCTGTCGGGCGGCCAGCGCCAGCGCGTGGCCCTGGCCCGGGCGCTGGTGAGCCGGCCGGGCCTGCTCGCCCTCGACGAGCCGCTGGGCGCCCTCGACGCCCTGACCCGGATCGGCATGCAGGACCTGATCGAGCGGATCTGGCGGGCGCAGGGGTTCACCGCGCTCCTCGTCACGCACGACGTCGCCGAGGCCGTGGCGCTGGCCGACCGCATCCTCGTGGTCGAGGCCGGCCGGATCGCCCTCGACCTGCGGGTCGACGTGCCGCGGCCGCGCCGGCGCGGGGATCCGGACCTCGCCCGCCTCGAGGGCCGCATCCTCGATCACCTGCTCGGATCGCAGCCGACCGCCTGAACGCGGGGCCGCCGTTTCCCGGAAGCGGCGGCCCGCCCTAGCTCTCGACGATCACCGGACCCGCGCAGTCGGGTCCGGCTTTTCCGCATCCGGCCACCGGGCCGCACAGGAGATTCCGATGACAGCAGCCAATGACGGGCGCGCCGACGTCCTCTGGTTCCTGCCGACCCACGGCGACGGCCGCTATCTCGGCGCGCGGGAGGGGGCCCGGGACGTCTCGCTCAGCTATCTCCGGCAGATCGCGCAGGGGGCGGACGAGCTCGGCTATTACGGCGTGCTGCTGCCCACCGGACGCTCCTGCGAGGATTCCTGGATCGTCGCCTCGGCGCTGGCGCCGCTGACCAAGCAGCTGCGCTTCCTCGTGGCGGTGCGGCCGGGCCTGATGGAGCCCTCCGCGGCGGCCCGCATGACCGCGACCCTCGACCGGATCTCGGACGGGCGCCTCCTGATCAACGTCGTCACCGGCGGCGACCCGGTGGAACTCGCCGGCGACGGCGTGTTCCTGTCCCACGACGAACGCTACGCCGTCACCGACGAGTTCCTGACGATCTGGCGCGGCCTGCTCGCGGGCGAGACCGTGACCTTCCGGGGCGATCACCTGCGCACCGAGAACGGCCGGCTGATCTTCCCGCCGGTGCAGAAGCCCTATCCGCCGCTCTATTTCGGCGGCTCGTCGGCGGCCGGCATGGCGGTCGCGGCCGAGCATTGCGACGTCTACCTGACCTGGGGCGAGCCCCCGGCCCAGGTCGCCGAGAAGATCGCCGCCGCCCGGGAGGCCGCCGAGGCGAAGGGCAAGACCTTCTCGTACGGCATCCGCCTGCACGTCATCGCCCGCGAGACCGAGGCCGCGGCCTGGGAGGCCGCCGAGCAGCTGATCTCGAAGCTCGACGACGCCACCATCGCCAAGGCGCAGGAGACCCTGAAGCGGCAGGATTCCGTCGGCCAGAGCCGCATGATGGCGCTCCACGGCGGCAGCCGCGACAAGCTCGTGGTGGCGCCGAACCTCTGGGCCGGCGTCGGCCTCGTCCGCGGCGGCGCCGGGACGGCGCTGGTCGGCTCGGCCGACCAGGTCGCCGACCGGATGAAGGAGTACATCGATCTCGGGATCGACCGCTTCATCCTCTCGGGCTACCCGCACCTGGAGGAGGCCTACCGGTTCGCCGAGCTGGTCTTCCCGAAGCTGCCGCTGCGCGCCACGACCGGGCGGCCGGCCGGCAATGCCCGCAACGACGGCCCGTTCGGCGAGATCATCGCCAACGACCTCGTTCCGACCCGCCGCGTCAGCGCGCACTGACCGGCGGCCCCGCCGGCACGGGGCATGGCTGATCTGCGTTCGGGCAGCCCGGGCGTCATGGTCATGCCATCCTTGGCGCCCATCCGCACCGCCCATCGCCGCGCGACCCGCTCGCGCGGCCTGGACGAGCGTAGGATTTCGATGACTTCGACCAAGACGGCCCTCCTGGCCATCGGTCTGTGCCTCGGCCCCGCCGCGGCCTTCGCGGAGCAATCCCCGGCCCGGGAAGCCCTCAAGCAGTACTGCACCGGCGACTACATGGATTTCTGCAGCGCCTACGCGCCGGGTGGCCCGGAGGTCGAGGCCTGCTTCAAGGCCAACCTGAAGAAGCTCTCCCCGAACTGCTCGGCGGCGATCACCGCCTACAAGAAGGAGCAGCGGGCGACCAAGCGCGTCAGCGAGGCGCGCTGAGGGCCGAAGGCCCGTCGCGGCGGCCGCGACCCGGGAGCCCCCGACGGCGCGGCGGATCGGCCGATCCGCCGCGCGATCCACCGCGGCGATCCCACAATGCTGCCGCGCGGAAGCGGCCTGCACGATAATTTAAGCCGGCACCTGCCATCGGTTGAGAACTGGCGTGGCCAAGGTCAGGTCCTGCGATTCGGCGACGATCCGTGCACGTGATCGCACGGGATCTGCCCCGGGATCTGCGATCTCCGCGCCCATCGGGATTTCGAGACGCGGGTACCGTGCCGATGACGACAACCGACCTGACGTCCGCCGGGACCGCATCCCCGGCCGGCGGCCGCGCGGCGATCCTGCGCGGGGCCCGCATCGGGGCGGCGGCGGCCGTCACCGTGATGGTGCTGCTCCTCGACCTCATCAGCTACTCCCAGCTCATCTTCTCGGGGCCGCTGGTGGAGAGCCGCGCGGCCGGCCTGTCGGCGCTGCTCGCGGCCTACGTGCTGGGCAGCCTCGTCTTCATCGCGCTCCGCCGCACCGCGCGGATCTCGCTGTCCTTCATCGGCGCGGCCGCGATCGTGCAGGCGGCGATCGCCGCGGCGGTCGCCGGGCAGCTCGAGGCCGCGGGCGTCACCGATCCGGAGACGGTCGGCCAGCTCGTGCTCGTCGCCTGCGGCGTCTCGACCTTCGCCACCGGCGTGATCTTCGCGCTGCTCGGCACCCTGCGGGCCTCCCTGCTGGTGCAGCTCTTGCCCTACCCGGTGCTCGCCGGCTTCCTCGGCGGCGTCGGCCTGCTGTTCCTGCGCAGCGGCGTGCAGATCGGCGGCCATGTCGACGACCCGCTCGCGGCCCTGCTCCACGCCGTCGATCCGGCGAACCTCGATCCGGGCCGGATCGATGCCGGGGCGCTCGCGCGCATCGCCCTGACCCTCGTGATCGGGTTCTGCGCCTTCTACCTCCCTCGGATCGTCCGGCACTGGGGGACCTACCCGACGGTGATCCTGTCGAGCCTCGCGGTGGTCCATCTCGGGCTGGCCTGGACGGGCACCAGCGTCGCCGCCGGGCAGGCATCGGGATGGCTGATCGAGCCGCTGCCGACGGGCACGCTGCTGCGGCCGCCCGCCATCGGCAGCCTGACGGCCTTCGATCCGCACCTGCTCCTGCCGATCTGGCCCAAGATCGCCACCCTGGTCGTCGTGGCGGTGATCATCCAGATCCTCTACGTGGTGAGCGTCGAGCTGGAGATCCGGCGCGACCTCGACATCGACCGGATGTTCGTCGCCTCGGGCGCCACCAACCTGGTCGGCAGCGTGTTCGGCAGCTCCGCGATGGGCTTCGGCCGGACCTCGACGCTGCTGCTGCACAACATCGGCGGCGGCCACTGGCTCGGCTGGTGGCTGACCCTCGCGGTCATGGCGGCGCTCCTCATCGTCGGCGCGAGTCCCCTGGCGCTGCTGCCCCGCCCGCTGGCCGGCGGCGCCCTGATCGCCATCGGCATCGGGCTCCTGTTCAACCTCGGCGTCGCCAGCCGGACCCTGCCGGGCTGGGAGATCGCCATCGCGCTGGTCGTGTGCACCGCCACCGCGTATTTCGGGGCCACCACGGGCTTCCTCGTCGGCGTCCTGCTGGCGATCCTGATCTTCGGGGTCCAGTACGGGCAGATCGGCGCGATCCGCCGGTCGCTCTCCGGGGCGGACCGGCGCAGCAGCGTGATCCGCGGCCCCGACGCCGCCGCGCGGCTCGAGGCGGCCGGCGGCCGGACCCGGATCTACACCCTGCAGGGCTACCTGTTCTTCCTCAACGCGCAGGCGATCTTCCGCCGGGCCGCCGCGGAGGCCGGGGATCTGCGCGTGCTGATCCTGGATTTCCGCGAGACCGTGGGACTCGACAGCTCGGCGCTGATCGCGTTCCGCAAGGTTGGCCAGCTCGCCGAGCAGCGGCGCTTCGAGGTGCTGCTGGTCCACGTGGATCCGGTCGCGCGCCTGCTGATCACCCGCAACGGCCTCACCGCCGACCCGCGTGTCCGGATCCTCGACACGCTGGACGAGGCCCTGCGCGCCGCCGAGGCGACGCTCCTGGCGGAGGCCGGCGGCGCCGGCCCGGGGGAAGTCGCCGTCTTCGCCCGGCACATGGCCGACCGGCTCGGCAGCACGTTCGGCCCGGACGACTTCGCGCCCTACCTGACGGTCCGCGAGCTCGCGGCGGGCGCGGCGCTGATGCGCCAGGGGGAGGCGGCCGATGCCCTCTACTTCCTGGAGCAGGGCCTCGTTTCCATCGAGATGGAGGTCCCCGGCCGCGGCAATCTGCGCCTGCGCACCACCACGGCCGGCACGGTGATCGGCGAGATCGCGCTGGTCCAGGGCGGGCGGCGCACCGCCACCGCCGTCGCCGAGAGCCCCTGCCGGGTGGTCGTCATCGACCGCGCCGCCCTCGCGCGGATGGAGCGGGAGCGCCCGGATCTCGCGCTCGCCTTCCAGCGCTTCCTGATTCTGGAACTGGCCGGCAAGGTCTCCGACACGAATCGGCTGCTCGAGGCCGAGATGCAGTGAGGCGCCCGGCGGCGCCGGCTCTCCCGGTCAGGGGTCAGGCCGTCGCCAGCACCACGGCGAGCCCCAGATGGGTGACCTGGTGCAGGAACTGGTCGATGCCGATCAGCCACCAGAACCGGGCGTCCGTGGCCGGCAGGCGGGTCCGCTGGCCGACCAGCACCTTGCCGCGATCGATCCCCGTGTGGATCGCGAAATCGACGAGCGCCAGCCACCACAGGGCCGGCTTCACCGCCAGCGCGATCAGCAGCGTGCCGAGGCCGTGCAGGCCGGTATGGGCGCAGAGGGGGGCGAGCCAGGCGGACGACCGCTGCTTGCCCTGCGCCATCCAGTTGGTCTGAAGGAAGAAGTCCGCCGCGAGGTGCTTCACGGCGAACGCCAGGACCAGCAGCGCGAAGGCACCCACCGGGACGAGCGTATCGACGGACGGCATCGCGGCGCTGGCTCTCCTGCCGCGATCCTGCGGGGACGGGTTCGGCGGCGCGCACCGCGCCCCGAATCGAGGAAGCGCCAGCATACACGCGCCGACGGACCCTGGCGCGAGCGGAAATCCGGCGCGGCCGCCGGCCCGATCCCGGGCGTGGCACCGCAGGATTCAGGATCCGGAATGACTTCCCGCCCTGCTGCCGGGCGCGCCAAAAGATGTTTCCTCTATTCCCTCAGGCATCCGGTAATCTGTCGAGTTTTAATAATTCCAATCCACGAAGATAGACGTTGTTACACAGAACAGCCGCGTGTTACGCGTCCCGCCCGCACGCGCCGTGCCGATGGGAGCTTATGGGCGGGACAGTGGCGACCTGGAACAGCGACGCCGGTCCCTCCGGCCACGGGATCGCCGCGGGCCGGCCCGGCCGCCCTCCGCCCGGCGGATCATGGAACCTCGCGGCGTTCGAGCGCCATCGCGCCGCCTATCTGGCGCGGGCGCGCCGCATCCTCGGCTGCCCGGCCCAGGCGGAGGACGTGGTCCAGGACGTGCTGCTCCGGCTGATCGCCGATCCGCCCCCGGCCCAGACCGCGATCCAGGCCGCCTATGTCGGGCGGATGGTGCGCAACCTCGCCCTGGACCGGGCGCGGCGGCAGGGCCTCGAGCGGCGCCTGTTCACCGGCCTCGACGCCGCGCCGGACCCGGCCGATCCCGGCATCGGGACCCCCGAGGCGGCCGCGGCGTCGCGGGAATCCCTGCGGCAGGTGGAGGCCGCGGTGGCCGAGCTGCCGGAGCCGGTGCGCACGGTCTTCCAGCTCCACCGGGTCGAGGGCGTGCCGCAGATCGAGATCGCGGCCCGGCTCGGGGTCTCGCGCGCGCTGGTGTGCGGCCTCGTGCGCCGCGGCCACCTGCACTGCCTCGCGGCCCTCGACCGGCGCTGCGCCGCCTGCCCGGCGCGCGCCGAGGCCCCAGGCCGGCAGCGGCGCCGGACCGCGCCCGTCAACTAGTGGTTGAGCCCTAACGGTTGAGTCCGTGTGGGGTTTCGGTTTGAGGCCCATCCTGCGAGTCTAGCGGGATGCGCAGTGGTATATCTTTCACGCTCTCAACCTCGGATCGCCTTCGGCTCGAAGCACTCGTTGCGGATCGAAACACGTCGCAGAAGCACGTCTGGCGCGCCCGCATCGCGCTGCTGAGTGCCAATGGACTCGGGACGCACGCGATCATGCGTGAGGCAGGCGTGTCCAAGACGGTGGTCTGGCGCTGGCAGGACCGCTTCGCGCAGGAGGGCGTCGACGGACTCCTTCGGGACAAGACGCGGCCGGCGCGCATCCCGCCGCTGGGGCCGGAGGTGGCGGCGCGCGTAGTGGCTCTGACGCAAGGAGATCCGCCCGGCGAGACCACGCATTGGACGGCCGCCGCCATGAGCAAGGCCGCGGCCATCAGCGTCTCGTCGGTGCAGCGGATCTGGCGGGGGCACGGCCTACAGCCGCATCGGGTCCGGCAGTTCAAGCTCTCCACCGACCCAGCCTTCGCCGCCAAATTGCGCGACGTCGTCGGGCTCTACGTCGATCCGCCCGCTCATGCCGTCGTCCTCTCGGTCGACGAGAAGAGCCAGATCCAGGCGCTCGCCCGCACGCAGGCCCCGTTGCCGATGAAGCCGGGCTACCCGACGACGCGCACCCACGACTACAAGCGCCACGGGACGACGACCCTGTTTGCCGCTCTGGACGTGCTGGAGGGCAAGGTGATCGGCCGCTGCATGCAGCGCCACCGACATCAGGAGTTCATCCGCTTCCTCAACGCGGTCGAAGCGGCGGTTCCGGAGGGCAAGATCGTCCACGCGATCCTGGACAACTATGCCGTCCACAAGCACCCGAAGGTCCGTGCTTGGCTCGGCCGCCACCCGCGCTGGACCTTCCACTTCACCCCGACCTCAGCCTCGTGGCTCAATGCCGTCGAGGGCTTCTTCGCCAAGCTCGCAAAACGCCGGCTCCGACGCGGCGTGTTCGGATCGCTGATCGAGGTGCAGGCCGCCATCAAACGCTTCATCGCCGAGAGCAACGGCGACCCGAAGCCCTTCGTCTGGACCGCCGACCCGGATCGCATCATCCAGGCCGCGAAGCGCGGGCACCAAGTGTTAGACTCGCACCACTAG
>NZ_FOZY01000062.1:0-11421 GCF_900116245.1 Methylobacterium sp. yr668
GATCAGTTTCCCCGGGCCGCCTCCTGCAGGATCAACTTGTCCAGGGTGAGATCCGCGATGGCTTTTCTGAGCCGCTGGTTCTCCGTCTCCAGATCCTTCATCCGCCGGACCTGATCCGACTTCAGGCCGCCGTACTCACGCCGCCAGCGGTAGTACGTCACCTCGCTCACGCCGATCGCGCGGATCGCCTCCGCCACGCTCTGGCCTTGGCCGACCAGCACGTCCGCCTGCCGCAGCTTTGCGACAATCTCCTCAGGCTTGGGTCGCTTCCTCGACATCGATCCGTCCTCCAGGCTCGAAAGCCATACCAAAGGGCGGACCACTTCATTGGGGGCGGATCAAGAGCCGGTCTGAAGGACGGTCACACGGCTGCCGAAGCGGCCGAGCGCCTGCGCCATCTCCAGCCCGACATAGCCGCCGCCCAGCACGATCAGGTGCGCGGGCACGGCATCGAGCTCCAGGGTCTCGATGTGGGTGAGCGGAGCGGCCTCCGCGAGCCCGGGTATGGCGGGGATGGTCGCGTGCGTTCCCAGGTTGAGGAACACCTGATCGCCCGTCAGCACGCGCGTGCCGCCGTCGTTGAGCCGCACCTTCAGCGTCTTCGGCGCGACGAAGCGCCCGCTGCCCATGACCAAGTCGACGCCGGCGTCGCCATAGGCCTTGAGGTGGAACGCGACCTCACCTTCGACCATCGCGCGCTTGCGCTGGCGGACCGCTTCCATGTCGGTCGTGACCGGACCGGTGATGGTCCCGAACCGCGCGGCGTTGCGCACGAGGTGGGCGACCTTGGCGCTCCAGATCTCGTTCTTGCTGGGCAGGCAGGCGATGTTGGGACACGAGCCTCCGACCCAGCGGCGCTCGACCACGGCGACCCGCCGCCCGGCGTGCCCCAGATGCCAGGCCAGCAGCTTGCCGCCCTGGCCGCTGCCGAGGATCAGCACGTCGAAGTGTTCCGGCGCGGTTGCGGCTCGCGCCTTCGCGCTCCCTGGCTGCTCCTCGCTCGGACGTGGCTCGAATGACGGTTCGGTCGCGCTCATGGTCGTGGCTCCGGAAATTGGCGTACGCAAAAGTCTGCCTCCGTGGAGGCGGGCGAAAACGCGTTCCGGCAATCCGGCTGACACTCTCCGGCTGCGGTCGCGCTAGCATTCGTGAGATCAGCAGCGGCTGCAAATCGTGGTGGTGATGAGTTGGTCCAGGCGATGGCTCTGAGCGTCGAGCCCAGGGGTTGTGCCGGCGCGCCAGTCCAGGACCGCCCCGGGCGGCTTGGTCTGGCCGACCGCGCTCACGCGCCGAAAGCCCGTCGTTGTCTGGAGCGCAGGCAGCCGGACCGGCTTCGCGGCAGCGGGGGCTTCCGACATGAAGTGCCCTGCCGCGGCGGGCATCACCGAAGTGCCGACGAGGACGAGGCCGGCCAAGGCGGCCGAGATCAGGCGTGATGCAGTGGTCCGGCCGGTAGCGTTCTTGGATGAGAAAGCGGTGTCAGACATGTGACCCTCCTTCGCTCGCTTGCGAACGTGAGGTCACACTACGATCCCGATCTGATCCCTTAAATGCTTCTAATGCCGATATTTATGCTATATCGTCTCGACATCAGCTACTTCGCGCCCGCACCCTTGTGTTCAGGATGACGCCAAGCGCCTCGATGTCCGCGCAGGGCATGCGCGATCCCTCTACGCCAGCGAATGACGCATAGGGCTCTGCGAAGTCGAAGCGCCGGACTTCGCGGGCCGTCGGGACGTGTAGCCCCAAACCTCGCTGGCCTCGTTCGGCGCCATCGAGTTGGCGAACGCGGCGGCTTCCGGATTTCGGATGCCCTGATTGTGCCAGCTCGTCCTACCGCCTGGAACGCCCAATGCAGTGCCGGGTGCGCCGCGCCCGACAGCAGTCCGTTTTCACTGCGGCACCCCGCAAGTTAGGTCCTGAGACGGCTCCTGTGGGCAGCCTGCTTAGCCCTGTTGCCGCAAACCGCCATGCTGCACCACCGCCGCGCTCGACCCCGGGTGTGGTCGGCAAACATCAGCGTGCAGGTATGCCCTTCGCATGCTTTGATGTGCGTGAAGTCCTCGTCACACACGAGTCGGGCCAGAACCTCCCCGACCGGCTGGAGCAGGGACTCCGGCGTGCGCCAGTGACGCGAGGTCCGTAATTCCAAGTGCTGGACGCCGTCATGGTTCGCAGAGACGATCTGGCTGAAGCGCTGATCTCGTTCGAGGAGCCTGTTGAGTGGCTTGAGCTCGGATAGATCATCGGGCGTGAGGGAGCGGCCCTTACGCTCGTCGACGAAGCCTCGGAACCACTCACGGAGCTGCCGAGCCTCAGCCGCGACGTCGTCGAGTTCACCAGGGGTCGCACGATCCCGAACTGCCGCGGCGGCAGCCGCCGGCACGAGACCGGCCTGTTCCAGCCAATTCAGCAGACCCTCGCCATCGTTGATCCAGTCGACGGGCTTGTCGACGGGCGTGGCAATCGAATTGAGGAAATCGAGGCCTGGTGCGTCGGCCACGAAGATCGCGGGCGTGTGGTGGTGGTCCATTCCATTGCCTTGAGAGCCGATGGCCGTCTGACCTCATATGGATCATAACCTAACAAATTACATTATCGCGGTTAGCTAGGCTGCGTTGGCGGATTCTGATGTGGCTCACATGCTCGCTAGCCACATCGGTGGATCCCGCACTCACCAGCTACCCGCTCACGTAACCCTATCAACTGCCATTGACAGGTTATCCTGATAGGATCATAACCTCTCCGTCGAGGCGAGAAAGGTTACGAAAAGGACCGCCCCATGCCAGACATTCGCTATCGCTTCGCAGACGTCGATGGCTTCCGGATCGCCTTCCGCGAGGCGGGGCACCCCGGCGCACCGAAGCTCATCCTCCTCCATGGTTTCCCAAGCGCGGGGCACATGTTCCGTGACCTGATCCCGCTGCTGAGCGACCGTTTCCACGTCGTGGCGCCGGATCTGCCCGGGTTTGGTCTGTCAGACATGCCGGCGCGGGACCACTTCACCTACCGTTTCGACAACGTCGCTTCGGTGGTCGACCGGTTCACTGAGGTGATCGGCTTCGACCGGTTCGCGATCTACGCGTTCGATTATGGCGCGCCGACGGGCTTCCGCATCGCCGCGAAGCATCCGGAACGGATCACCGGCATCGTCTCGCAGAACGGCAACGCCTACGAGGAGGGGCTGAGTGAGGGTTGGAACCCCATCCGCGCCTACTGGCAGGACCCGTCTCAAGCCAACCGAGAGACCCTTCGCGCCTTCCTGAAGCCGGAGACGACGGTCTGGCAATACACCCACGGCGTTCCTGACCCGACCCTGGTCTCGCCGGATGGGTACTCCCTCGACAATCATTATCTCAGCCGTCCCGGCGCCGACGAGGTTCAGCTCGATCTATTCGGCGATTACAAGAGCAACGTCGCCCTCTATCCAGCTTTCCAAGCTTATTTCCGTGCCCACAAACCGCGCTTTCTCGCCGTTTGGGGCCGCAATGACCCGTTCTTCCTGCCGGCGGGAGCCGAAGCCTTTCGGCGCGATATTCCGGATGCGCAGGTGACCTTCTTCGAGACCGGCCACTTCGCGCTGGAGACCCATGCGGCCGAAATCGCCGCGGCAATCCGGGCCTTCCTCGTCTGAGCCCTGAGCCGGGATGCGGCCAGCGCGCGTCCCGCCCCTCCACTCTGCGCCCGGGGGCGCCCTGCATCGAGGAACACTGCCATGCGCGCCATCGTCCTGGACGGCTTCGGAGGCCTCGACGTCCTGACCTACAGGGACATCCCCGAACCCGAGCCGCTTGCTGGCCACGTCGTCATCGAGATCAAAGCCTTCGGCATCAACCATGCCGAAGTGCACATGCGTCGAGGCGAATGGGCCGAGGCGGCGCCGGTCTCGGGCATCGAATGCGTCGGCATCGTCAAATCGTGTCCCGGCGGCGAATTTCCGGTCGGCGCCAAGGTGGCGGCGCTGATGGGTGGCCTCGGGCGCACCATCAACGGCAGCTACGCCCAGCTCACCCGTGCCCCGGTCGGAAACGTCGCGCTGATCGAGGCGGACCTGCCCTGGGCCGAGCTCGCGGCCATCCCGGAGACTTACGCCACCGCTTGGACCTGCCTGTTCCGCAATCTCGAAATTCAGAAGGGGCAGCTTCTGTTGATCCGCGGCGCGACCTCGTCGTTCGGGCAGGCCGCCCTCAAGATGGCCGTGAACGCCGGTGCCCGCGTCATCGCCACCTCGCGTAACCCCGAGCGGTTCGCCAAGCTGCAGGCGCTGGGTGCCGAGCGTTGCGAGATCGAGCGGCCGGACCTGTCGAAGCAAATTGCCGACGCGAAGCAGATCGATGCGGTTCTGGATCTCGTCGGCAACAGCGTCGTCCTCGACTCGCTCGCGATGCTCCGGCGTGGTGGCCGTTCGTGCCTGGCCGGCTGGTTGGGCGGCCTCGACCCGATCCCGGATTTCAACCCACTGCTGCAGATGGCGAGCGGCGTCTACCTGACCTTCTTCGGCAGCTTCGTGTTCGGGACGCCAGGCTTTCCGCTAGCCGATGTCCCGCTGGGCCAGATTGCCCAGGACGCGGCGGCTGGGCGGCTCGATGTGAAGCCCGCGCGCATCTTCGGCTTCGACGAGGTCCGAGAGGCCCACCGCCTGATGGAGGCGAACGCGGCCGGCGGCAAGATGGTCGTCGTGCACTGAGACCGAGCCACTCGGAGGAGATCGGGATGTCAAAGACTGTAGCCATCGTGACGGGAGCTAGCCAGGGCATCGGTCGAGCCACGGCGGTGCGCCTGGCCCAGGACTTCTCTGCGCTCGTGCTGGTGGCGCGCAATCGCACCAAGCTCGAAGAGACGGCCTCGGCTGTTCGGGAAGCCGGGTCCGAAGCCCTCGTGATCGACCTCGATCTCGCCGAGCCGACGGCGGCCGCGACCGTCGTCCAGCAGACCCTGTCGGCGTTCGGGCGCATCGACGCGCTGGTCAACATCGCCGGTGCGGTCCCCGGGCTGGACGTCTTCCAGATGACGGACGAGCAGTGGCATGCCGGCCTGGAACTCAAGCTTCACGGCGCTCGGCGCCTCACCATTCAGGCGTGGGATGTGCTGAAGGCGACCCGGGGCGCGGTCGTGTTCATGTCGGGCAATGCCGCCGTGACCCCGAAGGCGGCCGCAGCGGCTGTGGGCGCGATCAACGCGTGCATAGAGGCCTTGGCCAAAGCGTTCGCGGAACGCGGCATCGTGGATGACGTGCAGGTCAACAGCGTGTCGCCCGGCGCGATCATGACCGACCGCCGCACGGCGATGCTTCAGAGAGCCGCCGAGGCCAAGAAAATCGACATCGCGGAGGCGAAACAGGGCTTCCTGAAACAGGCCGGGATCACCCGCTTCGGGACAGCGGAAGAGATCGCGGATGTGGTGGCGTTCGCCGTCTCCCCGGCGGCGCATTGGATGACCGGCACCGTGCTCCGGATGGACGGCGGAGAGATCAGGTCGGTCTGAGTTCAACCCCACCCTTCAGGAGGCCCTGATGTCCACGTCTGATGTCCTGACCGGCGCCCGCGCCGTCGTCTTCGATGCCTACGGCACCCTGCTCGATGTCCATTCTGCCGTGCAGCGCCACGCCGGCTCGGTTGGGCCCGACGCGAAGTCGATGTCGGACACCTGGCGTCAGAAACAACTTGAGTATTCCTGGGTGCTCTCGCTGTCTGGCCGGTACACGGCGTTCTGGACATTGACGGAACGGGCGCTCGATTACGCGTTGGCCCGTCATCCGAATGTGAACCCTTCCTTGAGGCCAGCCCTTCTGGAGGCCTACCGAAGACTGGATGCCTACCCGGAAGTGCCTGCGGCCCTTGACGCACTTCGAGCGGCCGGCCTGAAGACAGCGATCCTGTCCAACGGCGATACGGCGATGCTCGACATGGCGGTCAGGAGCGCGGCGCTTCACGATCACCTCGACGCGGTGTTGTCGGTCGACGCTGCGGGGATCTTCAAAACCAGCCCGCGCGCCTACGACCTCGCGCCCGAGCGGCTTGGAGTCGACATACGGGAGATTGTGTTCGTGTCTTCGAACCGGTGGGACGTTGCTGGAGCGGCCGCCTACGGCTTCACGCCGGTGTGGGTGAACCGCACGGATCAGCCTGACGAGTATCCCGATCTTGCTCCAGCGCAGGTGATCGACAGCCTCAACGCGCTACTCAGGTAGATACTTGAACGCGGCATGAACGTTCCAATGGGGAACGCGCTGGCTGTCCGTCGTCAGATGATTTGAGACGCTTTGATGCGCTCAGGAACGGAGGCTCTGGTCCACCTGCGTTGAGAGGTTAGGCCGCCTGCGCGTGATGGCAGAAGCGGCGATCCATGAGGGTCTGGCACTTGATCTGCGCCCGGCCATGCAAGATCGTCTCGCCGCGGCCGAAGTAGAAGTCGGCAGGGATGTGGTTGCCCAGGCTCTCGTGAGCCCGAGCGTGGTTGTAGTGCTCGACAAAGGCGACAACCCGCGCCTCCAGTTCGCCGGGCAGGTAGGCGTGTTCGAGCAGGATGCAGTTCTTGAGCGTTTGGTGCCAGCGCTCGATCTTGCCCTGTGTTTGGGGATGGCGGGGCGCACCGCGGATATGGGTCATCCCCCGACGGCCGAGTAGGTCGGCCAGATCTCCCGCGACGTAGGCTGCCACAGCGTCCGCTTCGGAGAATCCGCGAGTAGCGGCTGAGCGGCCGAGATGAGCGCGAAGCGGAACGTCCGGTTCTGCACGCGATGGCGATCCGGCGTGACGTAGTCTGGCCGAGAGCCGCCGGTCCGCTTCGGAGCCGATAGGACGGTGAAACAGACATTCGGCTACCGGCCCGACCCTGTCGCAACAAATGATCTACGGATTGCTTCAAAGCGTCCGAACCTGACGTGTGTTATTGAGGAGCTACCTGCAAGTACGGCGACCCCGTGGCCCGACAGATGTCGGTGTGTTGTCCCTGTTCTCGTCTAGAAGCTTGCGCCACCGGATTAATCGCTCCGGTTCGATCTTGCCTCCGGTGACTGCGGCCTGCACGGCGCAACCGGGTTCGTGGGCGTGCGTACAGTCACGGTAGCGGCACAAGGGCGCCAGTTCGATGATCTCGGCGAACAGGGTGTCGATCCCTTCCGCGGCGCCACTGACGTGCAGCGTTCGCATTCCCGGCGTGTCGATAACCCAGCCACCGCCGGCGATGGCATGCAACGATCGCGACGTGGTTGTGTGGCGTCCCTTCGCATCGTGCTCGCGAATCCCTCCGGTCTGCTGCGCAACGGCCTGACCTGGACCGACCAGCGTGTTCACCAGAGTTGATTTGCCGACACCGGAGGAACCGACCAGCGCCACGGTCCGTCCCACGCCGCACCACGGCGCGAGCATGTCTGCAGCCGTCGGGAGCCGGGGATTGACGATCACGACGTCGAGCCCGCGCTGCAGCCGGGACGCTTGGCGATGGTAGGCTCCCAAATCAGCCGTTGTGTCGGCCTTGGTGAGCAAGATCACCGGGGTTGTGCCGCCTTGATTGGCCAGCGCCAGATAGCGCTCCAGGCGCGCGGAATTGAAGTCGGCGTTGCAGGAGGTGACAACGAACAGCGTGTCGACATTGGCCGCAGCGGCCTGAAGCGTTCGGCTGCCTTCCGTGCGTCGCTCCATCACCGTCCTGCGGCTGAGACGGCGATGCAGTGTCTGTGTCCGGGGGGCGGCGAGCACCCAATCGCCCACCGTGAAGTCGCCCGTGTTGGCATGAACGGCCATCGTCAACTCGACCGATCCGGCCTGCGATAGGGCAGTCAGACGGGAGCGGTGAATCGCAGCAATCCGCATCGGGGCGAAATCAGCCTCGTGGGATTTGCGCTGGTCTTCGAAGAAATCGGACCAACCCAGGCTTGCAAGCGATAGGGGTTGGAAGGCGGTGGGATGTTCGATCACCGACCTGCCCATGACATGACATGACACGCCTGGCCAGCCCGCCGCGTCAGACTCGCATCAAAGCCTGAGGAAACGCGAGGACCGTTCCACGGCACTATCCCGCTCGAACATACCCAATGAGTCGGAAGATCGTGTCGATGCCCAGGTTGATACGAGCCGTCCCAAGACGAACTGACGAAAGCTGTCGTGTCCGGATTGAATCGGCGGCGGAAGCGCATCACTCCAGCTTCTAAAATGCGCCCCTCGACCTCCAGGCGTGGGATTAGCACTTCCACGCCGCGAGTGCTAATGATGCGCCGATCGGGCGGTTAAGCGCTTCTTTGCCGCTACTCCTCCCGCGACAGAGCCGACCATGGCGGTTGGATCTCGCTTGGGAACGATCAGGATCTCACGATGAAATTTCGTCCGCTGCACGACCGCGTGGTGCTCCGTCGCATCGAAGGCGAGGAGAAGACCAAGGGCGGGATCATCATCCCCGATACGGTCAAGGAGAAGCCGCAGGAAGGTGAGGTCATCGCCGTGGGGCCAGGTGCACGGGACGAGGCGGGCAAGATCAACGCACTCGACCTGAAAGCCGGCGACCGCGTCTTGTTCGGCAAGTGGTCCGGCACCGAGGTCAAGATCGACGGTCAGGACCTCCTGATCATGAAGGAATCCGACATCCTGGGCATCGTCGCCTAGCTCGGATCGGGCCGCGACGGCCTTGATCCTCGACCTGCCCTTTGAGGCGCCCGCTGTGGTGTGCCTCGGGGCCAAACGACAGATGATGAGCTCCCTATTATGTCCGCCAAAGACGTTCGCTTTTCGGTCGATGCCCGCGAGAAGATGCTGCGCGGTGTCGAACTGCTCGCCAGTGCGGTGAAGGTGACGCTCGGCCCGAAGGGCCGCAACGTCGTGATCGAGAAGAGCTTCGGCGCCCCGCGCATCACCAAGGACGGTGTGACGGTCGCCAAGGAAATCGAGCTCGTCGACAAGTTCGAGAACATGGGCGCCCAGATGGTGCGCGAAGTGGCCTCGAAGTCGAGCGACACGGCCGGCGACGGCACCACTACCGCAACCGTGCTGGCGGCCTCTATTGTGCGAGAGGGCGTGAAGTACGTCGCCGCCGGCATGAACCCGATGGACCTTAAGCGCGGCATCGATCTAGCGGTGGCCGCGGTCGTTAAGGATATCGGTGAGCGCTCCCGCAAGGTTGCCTCGTCTGAGGAAATCGCCCAGGTCGGCACGATCTCCGCCAACGGCGACAAGGAGATCGGCGAGATGATCGCCCACGCCATGCAGAAGGTGGGCAACGAGGGCGTGATCACGGTCGAGGAGGCCAAGACGGCCGAGACCGAGCTCGACGTCGTCGAGGGCATGCAGTTCGACCGCGGCTACCTCTCCCCGTACTTCATCACGAACGCGGAGAAGATGGTCGCCGAGCTCGAGGACCCCTACATCCTCATCCACGAGAAGAAGCTCTCCTCGCTCCAGGCCATGCTGCCGGTGCTCGAGGCCGTCGTCCAGACCGGCAAGCCGCTCCTGATCATCGCCGAGGACATCGAGGGCGAGGCGCTCGCCACCCTCGTCGTCAACAAGCTCCGCGGCGGCCTCAAGGTCGCGGCCGTCAAGGCGCCGGGCTTCGGTGACCGCCGCAAGGCGATGCTCGAAGACATCGCGATCCTGACCAAGGGCCAGATGATCGCCGAGGACCTCGGCATCAAGCTCGAGAACGTGACGCTCCCCATGCTCGGCCGCGCCAAGCGCGTGCGCATCGAGAAGGAGAACACCACGATCATCGACGGCGTCGGCGAGAAGTCCGACATCGAGGGCCGCATCGCGCAGATCAAGGCGCAGATCGAGGAGACCACCTCGGACTACGACCGTGAGAAGCTGCAGGAGCGTCTGGCCAAGCTCGCGGGCGGCGTCGCGGTGATCCGCGTCGGCGGTTCGACCGAGGTCGAGGTGAAGGAGAAGAAGGACCGCGTCGACGACGCGCTGCACGCCACTCGCGCGGCGGTCGAGGAAGGCATCGTCCCCGGCGGCGGCACCGCGCTCCTGCGCGCCAAAGCGGCCGTTCAGGGCCTTTCGAACGACAACCCGGACGTGCAGGCCGGCATCAAGATCGTCCTCAAGGCTCTCGAGGCTCCGATCCGTCAGATCGCCTCGAACTCGGGTGTCGAGGGTTCGATCGTGGTCGGCAAGATCCTGGCCAATTCCTCCTCGACCTACGGCTTCAACGCCCAGACCGAAGAGTATGTCGACATGCTCCAGGCCGGCATCGTCGACCCGGCCAAAGTCGTCCGCGCTGCCCTTCAGGGGGCAGCTTCGGTGGCCGGCCTCTTGGTGACCACAGAGGCGATGATCTCCGAGGCTCCGCGCAAGGAGGCTCCTGCCATGCCTGCCGGCGGCGGCATGGGTGGTATGGGCGGCATGGATTTCTGACCTGCCGAATGAATCAAGGAAGCTCTCCGGTGAGCCGTATAGCGGTTTTGCCGGAGAGCGCTTCGGAGCGATGTTATGCGCGGATGAGTCGGACCGTGCAGACCGTGTGATCAAGGCAGCCGGCTTGCGGCGTCAGGCGGTCCGGAGCTTGCGGCGTCGGCGGGGACGTCGGGCTTTCGTCCACCCCTGATAAAGTCACTGCCTTGGTGGCGTCCGAACGGTTCGACGTCGTCGGCCTGACGCTCAGCAGCGGGACACGCCTCGATCAACTCGCAACGGCCATCCGCTCCGTGCGCGAAGCGTCGTGCAACTCAGCCATTGGCGTGATGGTCAGAGGTCCAGTATTCCTGGAACATCCGGAACTCGTGCCTCAGGTCGGGGCGGACGCGTCTGCGGTGGACGCGGCAACGGCGGTGCTTCTCGCGCAACGGCTATTCGATCTCGCGAGCGACAGCGCCCAAGGTATGTGATTAAAATTAGCTGGTAGCGTCCGCGAGGTCTGTGCGATCTAAAGATTGATGCACTGACAGGTATCCGCGCCGCAGTGTGACAACTGCCCGCTCCCTACCCAGCCCCTATGCGACTGGCTCGGCCTGGAAACTGTAACGATAAATGTCCGCTGTTGGGGAGCGGCGGAGGCTGCTTCAATGACCGGGATGGGCGCCAAGCAGAATGTCGGGTTCTGCGCGCGATGGCGATCCGGCGTGACGTACTTTGGCCGAAAGCGGAATGACCGTGTGTGGACGCCCCATCGGATTCAAGGGGGTGTTGGAGAGATTTGTGCGCGCAGGATCAGGTGCTGCCGTGTGTCCGGCCTGTTGATGCAGCCATCATCACGGCTGCTGGCCTGTATGGAGAGCGCGGATCGGGTCCAAGTCGCTTTGGCGCGCTCGAGGCGCTTGGCCATTCACTGGTTTTCCCGACCCCGTCTTCTGACCGTTGCGCCATACCTCTCGGCTGACCTTCCCTGCCTCCCTGACGCCTCAGGCCGTGGCGATCACGCCGTGGCCGGAGCTCTGTAGGAGCCGCCATGGGCCATCAAGGCCCAGACGATCCTCGCCATCTTGTTCGCCAGGGC
>NZ_FOZY01000052.1:0-21884 GCF_900116245.1 Methylobacterium sp. yr668
CGGTCATGCCGACGTCGTAGGGATTGTCCCACTCGACGTGCTCCTTGCCGCCGAGCGCGTGGACGACCGGCGCCTTCAGCGCCTCGGCGAGTTGCAGCAGCTCCGCGTGGGCGCCGGCGCAGCCGCGGCCGCAGAACAGGGTCACGCGTTTGGCCCCGTTGAGCATCCCCGCGAGGGCGTCGAGGTCGGCCTCGCGCGGGCGCACCACGGGCGGGGGCGGCACGAGGGCGGCGGAGAGTTCGGGCGTGTTCCCCGGCATGGCCATGAGGCCGACATCGCCGGGGATCACCACGACGGCGACCCCGCGCTCGGCGATGGCGACGCGCATCGCGGTCTCGATCACGCCGGGCAGCTGGGCCGGCGAGGAGACCAGCTCGCAGTAGTGGCTGCATTCCTGGAACAGGTTCTGCGGGTGCGTCTCCTGGAAGTAGCCCCGGCCGATCTCCGCCGAGGGGATCTGGGCCGCGATGGCCAGCACGGGCACGCGGGAGCGGTGCGCGTCGAACAGGCCGTTGATCAGGTGCAGGTTGCCCGGCCCGCAGGATCCGGCGCAGACCGCGAGCTCGCCGGTCAGGTGCGCCTCGGCGCCGGCCGCGAAGGCGGCGCTCTCCTCGTGGCGCGTGTGGATCCAGGCGATCGAGCCGTCCTGGCGCAGGGCCTCGGTCAGGCCGTTGAGGCTGTCACCGACCACGCCGTAGATGCGCTTCACGCCGGCCTGCGCCAGCGCCCGGACGAACAGATCGGCGACCTTCGTGCTCATGAAAACCTCTCGGGCTGATGCGCGTCTTGGGGGAAGGCTTGGCCGCGATCGGCCATCGTCCCCAGGGTCATGGATCATGTCGCGGCAAGCCGTCGTGACGCCCTCGACCCACGCGGTCACGCGGGGCGCCTCACGCTCGTCGGCTCGACAGGGGAAAGCGGGCGTAGGGGGGCGCCGACGACAGGAGAGTGGTCCCCGCTGATGCCGGCGCGCCATCACTGCCGACCCCGGGCGGGACCGCGATGCCGCCATCCGCCCTGGACGCGTCAGCCCCTCACGAAGTCGAGCAGCGCCGCATTGAGGACGTCGGCATGCACGGTCAGCATGCCGTGCGGATAGCCGGGATAGGTCTTCAGGGCGCCATTCCTCAGGAGCTTGATCGACTTCAACGACGCGTCCGCGATCGGCACGATCTGGTCGTCCTCGCCGTGAAGCAGCAATGTCGGCACGGTGATCGCCTTGAGGTCCTCGGTCTGATCGGTCTCCGAGAATGCCTTGATGCCCTCATAGTGGGCCTTGGCGCTGCCCATCATCCCCTGCCGCCACCAATTTTGGATCACGCCGGGAAGAGCTTTCGTGCCGTCGCGGTTGAAGCCGTAGAATGGGCCGCCTGCCACGTCGAGGTAGAACTGTGCGCGATTGGCGGCGAGCGCCTCACGGAATCCGTCGAAGACGTCGAGCGGCAAGCCTTCAGGATTGGCGTCGGTCTTAAGCATCAGCGGTGGCACAGCACTGACCAGCACGGCCATGGCGACACGTCCCTGCGGCTGGCCGAACCTGGCGACATACCGAGCGACCTCGCCGCCACCCGTGGAGTGGCCAATATGGACGGCGTTCCGCAGGTCGAGATGCTCCATGACGGCCGCGGCGTCAGCCGCGTAATGGTCCATGTCGTGCCCTTCCGAGACTTGCGCCGACCGGCCGTGACCGCGACGATCATGGGCCACGACCCGGTAGCCCTTCTGGACGAAGAACAACATTTGTGCGTCCCAGTCGTCCGACGAGAGCGGCCAACCGTGATGGAAGACGATGGGCTGAGCGTTTCTCGGCCCCCAATCCTTGTAGTAAATCTCCGTGCCGTCCCTCGTGGTAACGGTGGCCATGTCGCTCTCCGTATGTGATCCGGCCGCGCTTCCGTCATTTCACCGGATGTTCCACCAGAGTTGCTAGGTCATCCTGGCTCCATTCGCTTGCATGAATGCGTCGCGATTTTGCAATTGCGGCGGCGATCGCATGCACCAGCAGCTCGACGATGTAGCCGCGGGACGCGCCGGCCATGGAGGGGATCGTTCGGCGTCGTCAGGATCGATGGCGTTCGGTGCGGCCGGAAGAGCTGGCTCAGAGTGATCCTCGAGAGGGCGGCAACATCGATGTTGTGGACCATCGCGCCGCGCATCGCTTCAGCGCACACAGACACGTCGGATCTGGAGGTGAGCCCACAGCGTTCGGCCCGCGCTCCTTGGGCGCTAGCCCGCGCGCGGAGGCGCGCCGAGCACGGTCTTCAGGGTGCGCTCGAAGTGCTCCGCCTCGAACGGTTTCGCGCAATACGCGAAGGCACCGAGCGCGAGCGCCCGCTGACGGGTCGCCTCACTCGGATAGGCGGTCATCACCATGACCGGCAGATCGGGTCGCTGAGCGGCCAGGATCCGGAGAAGGTCGAGCCCGCTCAGGCCAGGCATCTGCACGTCCGTCACCACCAGCGCGATGTCGGCCTCGTCGAGCTTGGCGAGAAGCGGCTCCGCCCCGCTGAACACGATGGCCTCGTATCCAAGCGCGCGCGTGAGCCTATGAAGGGCAGAGCGAATCGATGGATCGTCGTCGACGATGGCGACGGCGGGTCTGCTCTTGACGCGTTCAGTCATGGGCGAGCGGCAGCATGAAGTGAAATGCGGCGCCCCCATCGGGAGCGGCGTCGACCCAGATCTCACCTCCGTGCGCATCGATCAGGTTCCGGCAGATGGCCAGTCCCATCCCCATTCCGCCAACCTTGGTGGAGTGGAAGGGTTCGAAGATTCGCGCGCGCCGTTCGGGCTCGATTCCGGGGCCCGTGTCGACCACGTCGACCACGACGGCGGCGCCGACCCGGCGGATCGTGATCGTGATGTCCTTCCGGCCCGGTAATCCTGCCATGGCCTGGGCGGCGTTGACCAGAAGGTTGACGAAGATCTGCTGGATTTGAATTAGGTCCGCCGGCACGGGCGGGATCCCGTCCTCCGCCGCGAGATGGATCGCGGCGCCGTGGCTGCGTATCTCGCGTTCCACCAGGATGTTCGCGTCCCGCGAGGCCTGGACGAGATCGATCGGGGCGACGGTCCGCGGCGCGTTGCTGAGGTACGAGCGGGTCCGCGCGACGACATCGCGGGCGCGGGTCGCCTCGGCCACCACATCGTCGAGCGCCAGGGAGGCCTCGGCCACGTCAGGCTCGGGACGCCTGAGCCAGCGCAGGGCCGCCTGGGCGTTGGCGAGGATGGCGGCCAGGGGTGAGTTGACCTCGTGGGCGATGGAGGCGCTGAGCGCCCCGACGGTGGTGATCCGCGAGGTCCGGGCGAGTTCCGTGTCGGCCGCCGCAAGATGGGCCTGGGTGCGCTTGAAGGCCGTGACGTCAAGGGAGGTGACGATCACGTCGGAGAAGCCCGCGCGATCCTGCGGCAGCGTCGCGGTGAACAGCACGTCGCGCTCGCGCCCGTCGGCGCCCATGATGTGGGCTTCCGAGCGGAAGAAGCGGTCCCCTTGGGCGAATGCGACGAGCCACTGCACGAAGGTCTGGTCGGTGTCGGGTAGCAGCCGGTCGAGTGAGCCGACATAGGCATTCTTGTTCGGCGCGCCCGTCTCCTCAAGAGTGAACGCGTTCACATCCGTGATCAGGACCTTGGCCCGCAGGGCGCGGAGCTCATCGGGACGATTGGCGAAGTGCCGCTCGACGTCGTCGATGCCCGCACGCCGCAGGCCGACGATGACCTCGGTCACGGCTGTCCAGTCCTCGCGCCAGATCGAGATCCCGGATCGCTCGTAGATCGCGTCGAAGCTGTCCCGTGCCTTGCGGCGATCCCGCCGGAGCGCCACCACATGGCGGACCGCCGCGAGCGCCGCGAGCGCCGCGAGGCCAACGCCTAGAATCGGGATCGCACCACCGCCGGAGGCGGCCATCAGTCCCGCCAGGAAGGCCAAGACGCACGGGACACCGACCCAGAGGCTGGCCGGGGCGAAATCCTCGTTCTGTATCGCGAACGTCCGGGGCGGGGTCACCTGCATCCATGCCGGAAGGTCGTCCACCCCGATGTCCTGGGACGCCGTCTGCGCCAAACTCGGCCAGCGCGAGAAGACCTGTCGCATGACACTGATCCAACCTGGTCCAATGAGCCGGGGCGCCTCGCCGCCCATTCGCGATACGCCTGTATAATGGCGCGATCCGACCATGCATTGCATGTTGCGAGCATGGATTTGCACCGACACGGGATTATCAAGTTCCCCAAGGGCGGACTGCTCGCCTCCTCTCAGGACCGAGGCTGGCGGGACGTGGCGGCCGAATTCCGGTCCCATCCCGCTGGAGACCTGCCAGCGATCGTGCCGACGCAGATGGAGATCACCCTCGCGACGCGGCGCAGCGTCGGCGCGCGGGTAAGCCGCAAGGGCGCGGGCGTGCGACAGCGGACGGCCGTGGAGGCAGGGACGGTCTGGCTTTGTCCGGTGGGTGTCGGGGAGGATGATATCAACATCTCCGCGCCCCTCAACGAGATCCTGCATATCTATCTTCCGGCCAGCCGATTCGAGGCCCTGGCGGAGCTCTACGGCGATGCCCGGATCCGGGCCGACGCAGTGCGCTACCTCGCCGATGTCCAAGACCCGCTTATCCGCCAGATCGGCCTGTCCGTCCTCGGCGAGCTGGTCCAGGAAACTTCGGCCGGGCGAATGATGGTCGAGAGCGCCGCGCTGACGCTCACCGCGCGGATCGCGCAAGCTTACGGTCACGACCGACCGGATGACGCGCAGCTTTCGCAAGAGGACAGCGCGTGTCCGGATCGGATCCAGCGCGCCGTCGACTTCATCCGCGACAACCTCGACCGTGACCTGTCGATCGCCGAACTCGCCTCCGTGGCCTGCTTGAGCCCCTTCCACTTCGCCCGAATGTTTAAACGTGTCACCGGGCAGACGCCCTACGGCTTCGTCAGCGCGGAACGATTGGAATGCGCCTGCCGGCTCCTGGCCGACCGAAGGACCTCGATCCTAGACATCGCGCTGCGCTCCGGCTTCTCGAGCCAGGCCGCCTTCGGGACAGCATTCAAGAAGGCTAAGGGTTGCACGCCTTCCGAGTATCGCAAACTGCTTGGATAGAATCGGCATATAAAGAGCAAGATCGACAAAAATCAGAGCAATCCAACTAAAGATTGCTATTCACAAAAGGAATAATGTTCTTCCTGCAGAGACAGGAGAGACTACGATGCTTGAGGCATCTACCTCGCGCCCTGATCGAAGGGAGATTAACTTGCGGCCGCCGGCCTCGCGCGCGTGCGCGCGCGGAGCCCCCCAATCCCGCGGCACGTCCCGGGCCAGCGGCACGGGCCCGAAGGAGTGGCCGGCGACGCGTTCCTGCGAGACCGACATCCTGGTCTATCAGGCACAGACGACGGAGGTGCCGCCCACGAACCGGCAATGCGAGGTGCTGCTCGTGCAGGTGGTGCCGATCGAGCGGTCCACGGATCGGCGACGCGGCGAGTCGGTTCCCGCCGGTCGCCCTCGGCCGGGCGATGTTCTACTCCTGGACCTCCGACAGTCCCCTTCGGTTGCGCCCCTGACCGGCGCGATCAATATCGCCCTACACAGGGCGTTGCTCGGAGAGATCGCCGCCTGTCTTCGCACCGATCGGGCCAACCCCCTCGACGCGCTTACGGAGGCGTGCGGCAGGCGACTTAGCGATGCCACCATCCACGATCTGGCATTGCGCGCGTCGGCGACGCTCGACCGATCGGATCGCGGGGCGACGGTGTTCCGGCATCAGCTCGGCCGTGCCTTGGCCGCTCATCTGCTTGGGACCTACGCGGACATCGCGGACCGCATCGAGCCGGCTCGCGGCGGCCTCGCCCCGTGGCAGCTGAAGCGCGCCCAGGATCGAATGCGCGCCGCGCTCGCACAGTCGCTGAGCATACCCGCCGTCGCGGCGGCGTGTGGCCTCTCGCCCAGCCATTTCGCCCGCGCGTTTCGGCGTTCCACGGGCGTCTCGCCCCACGCCTGGCTCGTGCGGCAGCGCATCGCCCGGGCCAAGGACCTGATGCGCACGCGTGATCTGTCGCTGGGGGATATCGCCTTCGCCTGCGGCTTTGCAGACCAGAGCCATTTCACTCGGGTCTTCGCCCGTGCGGAGCGCATGAGCCCCGGCCGTTGGCGCCGGTCCATCGAGCCGGAGCTAGCGGCCGAAGCCTGATGCTCGACGCACGAGCTGAGCCGTTCCACGCCCTCATGGTGAGCAACGCCATGCGCCCGCCAGACCATGGCCTGATCCCGCCAGTCACGGGTCGAGTCGCAGGTGATCCCCGGCTTGGCACTCCTATTGCTGCCGTGCCTGCCTCGAAGGTCATACGCCGATCCGTGAAGCGGTCTCGTGAAGAAGATGCCTCTCAATGTCGAGCCAGAGCGGCCCCAAGTCGCGGCGCTGTTGGGCGCCACGGGAGGCCTCGCCCTGCGCAAGCTCCCGCCAAGGTTGTTTCATCTGATTGCCGCCGGCGCCCGCGCGCCGGATGGCATCTGACCATCGGGTCACGAACAAGCTCCTCCATTTCGCTAAAACATGATCGTTTTGTACAAAATTTTTGTCGAATGAAGTGTTAGCACATCGACCGGTAGGCAATCAGTACGACCCGAACCAAATAATCTTAGAATCTTGAATCAAAGCCGGCAAGACAATCTATGTGCGAACAAAACGGAGGTCGGATCGAAAATGTACTCCGCATGTCAGTCGCGTTCATGAGGCATGAACGCGACGGCACGCTCCGGGTTTGAGCGTCTACTCGCTGCTCGTAGCTTTTCTAAGGATTGAACTGAGGCGCATTGAGCAATGAGCGCTAAAGATCGCTCCCAGCTACAATCAGACGATTACTTTAGTCAAACCTTCCTTGAACGGATTCAGGCGACATTTCTAAGTCGAGATGGCGATCGCACGCGGTACCGCGTGCGTGATCCGGGAAGCAATGCAAACTGGTTGATCGAGACCACGCGTTGGCAAGCTTCGAACGTATGCCGCGAGTTCGAAACTCATCAGCGTCTTTCCTCGCGCCTGGAGCCTTCCTGGAGCGTCGCGCCCTTGGCCCTCATCCGAGCACAGGAGGGACCCGTCCTCGTCTTCGAGGACGCCGCCGGGGCGTCCTCGCCCATGGCGGGCGACGCCATGTCGATCGAGCGATTCCTCGAGATCGCGGTCGGCGCGGCCTCCGCCCTCGCGCGCGCCCACGACCGTCGCATCCTCCATCGCGACCTCCGCCCGGCGCATCTGCACGTTCAAGCCGGCGGCGTCTTTCGGCTCGCCGGGTTCGGCAGGGGCATCGCGCTCGACGAGCCGGGCGATCATTGGCCCGAGCTGCCGGTCACCGACGACGCCTTACCCTATGCCGCACCCGAGGCGGCACGGCGCTCGGATCCATACGCCGACGAGCGGAGCGACCTCTACTCCCTCGGCGTCACGTTCTACGAGATGTTGACCGGACGGCTGCCGTTCACCGCTCGCACCGCAGCCGAATGGCTCCACGTCCACGTGGCCGTCCAGCCCCCGCGCCCGAGCGACTCGCGCGACGTACCGACGGCACTGGATGAGATCATCCTGAAGCTCCTCTCCAAGGAGCCGGTCGACCGGTACGCCAGCGCATCCCTGCTGCTCGCCGATCTCGTGCGGTGCAGGACCGAGTGGGCCGAGAGCGGATCCATCAGGCAATTCCGGCTCGGGCGGGATACGCGACCGAAACTGGCCCTGTCCGAGCGGCTCTTCGGCAGGGATGCCGAGACGGGCGCGCTGCTCGACGCGGTCGAACGCGTGAGGCGGACCGGTCGATCCGAGTTGGTCCTGATCTCCGGCCCCGCCGGCGCCGGCAAGTCCGCGCTCGTCGGCGCGGCGCAGGCGAGATCCGAGCGGGCGGACACGGCCTTCGCCTTCGGGAAAAGCGGACAGCACCAGGGCGACATGCCGTACGCCGTCGTCGCGCAGATCTTGCGGTCCCTGGTCGACCGCCTCCTGAGCGCCAGCCGCGACGAGCTCCACCGCAGGCGGGACCTCCTGCTGACGACTCTCGCCGGACATGGGCAACTGGTATCCGAACTCGTTCCGGAGCTGGAACTCGTCATCGGTCGGCAGCCTCCGGTCGCCGATCTCCAGGCAGAGCAAGCCCAGCGGCGCGTCAACGCCGCCATCCTGAACACCTTGCAAGCCTTCGCCCAGAACGACGAGACGCTGATCGTCTTCCTCGACGATCTCCAATGGGCAGACGACCCGACATGGGCCTTCTTCACGTTCCTGCTCACGGAGAACGTCAGGAACATCCTGTTGATCGGATCCTATCGTGACGGTGAGACGGCGCGCAGCGCCCAGCTGCAGGCGCTCCGCTCGCACGTGTCGGCGAGGTCCATCCCCATCTCCGAACTTGGGCTACGGCCCCTGTCGGTAGGTGATGTGGGAACGCTCATCGCGGTGGCCGCGCAATGCCGCGAGGAGCGCGTCGAGCCCTTGGCGCGCGCCGTTCACGAGAAGACGGCCGGCAACCCGTTCTTCGTCGGACAGCTTCTCCGGACCCTGGTCGACGAACACGTGTTCCGCTTCGACGAACACGGCGGCGGATGGACGTGGGATATGTCTGCCGTCGCCCGCCACCACTCGACCGACAACGTGGTCGACCTGATGGTCCGGCGCCTCGACCGGCTGCCGGAGGAGGGTCGCAAGATCCTTCGCTGCCTCGCGTGCGTCGGATCGAGCTGTGACGAGGGGCTGCTGGCGCGCGTCCTCGGGGCCGATCCAGGCTGGATACGGGCTAATACGGAAGGCCTGAGGGCGGCGGGCCTGCTCACCCGCGAGGCCACCACCTACGCGTTCTCGCACGATCGCGTGCTGGAAGCCGCATACGCCTCATCCACGCCGGCCGCGCGATCCGCGGCCCACGCCCGCATCGCGGTCGCGATGGTCGAGATGTGGCGGGCCGCACCGGACGACTCGCCATTCGCGATCGCGAACCAGGTTGAGCGGGCGAGGACCGACGGGCTGCCGTCCGAGACCACAACATCGTTCGCCCACCTGTTGCTCGCCGCGGCGCGCCGCGCCAAGAGCGCGGCGGCCCTCGATCAGGCGTTGGGCTACCTGGAGACCATGAGACGGCTCCTGGCGGAGACGAGCTGGTCCGACCAGTACGCGCTCACATACCAAGCGGCCGCCTTGAGATGCGAGTGCCTGATCATCAAGGCCGAGCTAGGCCTGGCCGCGACGGAGATCGACCGCCTGCTGGAGAACTCAAGATCCGCCATCGACCGCGCCGGCGCCTTCAGGTTGAAGGCGGCGCTGCAGACGCTGCGGTCGGACTACGAATCGGCGATAACGTCGGTCCTGACCGGGCTGGACGCCCTCGGGGTCAGCCTGAAGCGCTATCCGTCACCGGAAGACCTGTCCCAGACCTACCATGCCATCCGGAGCAGGGTGCAAGGCCGGGGGATCGCCAACCTGGTGGAGCTGCCGGTCGCCACCGATCCGAAGCTGGAAGCCGCCATGGGCCTTCTGGTCACATGCCAGGCGTCGTTCTTCGTCGACGACGGCATCAGCTTCCTTCACCTCGCTAAGATCGTCGAGCTGACGCTCGAGCACGGGGTGACCGCGGCGTCGCCGTACGGCCTGTCCTGGTTCGGCGTCTACATCGCGCATCACTACGACGCCTATGGGGACGGACTGATCTTCGCGAACGTCGCCGTCGAACTCATCGATCGCCACGGCTGGGAATTCGGCCGCGCGGCGACCCTGGTCGCGATGGATCAAGTCAGCGTCTGGACGCGGCCCCTCACGTTCGCCCTCGCCAACGCGCGCGAAGCCGCGTCGGCCGGCGTGATGAGCGGCGACCTCGGCATGGCGTGTTATGCCGGCAACCACATCGTCTCAAACCTCATTTTCATGGGCGAACCCCTGTCGCGCGTCATCGACGAGGCCGAGAGCCGCCTCAACCTGACGCGCCAGATCGGCTTCAGGGACATCGAACTCCTGCTGAATTCGCAGATCCGTTTCGCCGAGCACCTGGGGCAGGGTGGCGGCACCTTGGCGCCGCAGGCGGATCCCGGACAAGACGGATCCGGGCAGAACGGCGTCACGCCGGTCTCTCAGCCAACCCTCTTCTGGGAATGGCTGTACGCCGGCATGTCGGCGGCCTACCTCAAGGACTATCGCGAGGCGGCCCTGAGGCTGGCGCTGCTGAAGCAGCTCGAATGGGCGATCCCCGCCCACATCAACCTCGCCGACTATCATTTCTTCTCGGCCTTGACCGCCGCCCAGGTCGAGGACGCGTCCGCCGGGGTCGCGGAACGGATCACGAAACTGGGTCCCCACCGGGAGCGGCTGGCCTTCTGGGCCACGCTCAACCCCACCACCTTCTCGAATAAGCTGCTGTTGATCGATGCCGAGATCGCTCGCCTGCGCGGCGTCGACGTCGAGGCCATGCAGCTGTACGAGCGCTCGGCCGCCGCCGCCGCCGCCGCGGGCTTCGTCCACGAGCAGGCGCTCGCCCATGAGCTGGCGGCGGCGCATTGCGAGGCCAGCGGGCTGCGCACCGCCGCTCGGCAGCATCTTCGAACGGCGATCGAGTGCTACCATCGGTGGGGAGCGGAGGAGAAGGTCCGCCGCATCGAGGCCGAGCACCCCTTGTTGGAGGCGGAACGTCGCGAGGAGCCGGTCCCGTCGCGGAGCGGCCAGGCCGCCCTCGACCTCGCGGTCTGGGCGGCGGCGGCGCGCGCCTTCTCGGAAGAGATCGTGCTGGACCAGCTGATTATGAAGCTGATGGACAGCATGATCGTCCACGCCGGCGCACGTTACGGCATGTTGATCCTGATGCACGAGGATACGCCCGTGATTCAGGCGACGGGCCGCGTGGTCGACGGCGCGATTGCCGTGGACATCCATCAGGCCGAGCTGACCGCCGACGCGGTCCCCTTAGCCATCGTCAACACGGTGATCAGGACCAAGAAGACCATCGTCCTCGACGATGCGGACGGCGAGGGCCCCCACGCCGGCGCTCTGGACCTCGGCGGCCGATCGCTGCGGGCGGCCATGTGCCTGCCGCTCCTCAAGCAGGGGCGCCTCGTCGGCATACTCTACTTGGACAACGATCTCGCGTCCGGCGTGTTCACCCCCGGCCGCACCGCGGCGCTCGAGCTGCTCGCCCCGCAGGCGGCAATTTCCCTCGAGGCCGCGCGGCTTTATGCCGAGCTTCTGGAGGAGAATGCCCGGCGCCGGGAAACGGAGCGGGCGTTGCGCAGCGCGCGCGCGGAGTTGGCGCGGGCGGCCCACATGACCGTGCTCGGGGGTCTCGCCGCCTCCATCGCCCACGAGATCAACCAGCCCTTGACCGGCGTCGGCTCCAATGCGGCGGCCGGCCAGCGATGGCTGAGGCGGGCCACCCCGGAGATCGGCGAGGCGCTCGCGAACCTCGAGGCGATCCAGGAGAACGCGGTCCGGGCGGCCGACATCGTGCGGGCCCTGCGATCGCTGGCGAAGCAGGCGCCGCCGAAGCTTGGCAACGTGCGGATCGATGACGTGATCCGCGAGGTGCTGAACCTGACCTCGACCGAGCTGGAAGCCATGCAGGTGATGCTCGACGTGCGCCTCGCCGGCACCGACGTCCATGTCGTCGGGGACCGCACCCAGCTGCAGCAGGTCGTGTTCAACCTGGTCACGAACGCGATCGAGGCCATGGGCTCCAAGGATCCCGCCGGGCGAAGACTTACGGTGAGATCGGACTGCCGGGATTCGAAGATCACGGTCCATGTCCATGACACCGGCGATGGGATCGCGCCCGACGTGATCGGTCGGATCTTCGAGCCTCTCTTCACGACGAAGAGCAGCGGCATGGGGATGGGACTCGCCATCTGCCGCTCGATCATGGAGGCGCATGGCGGAACGCTCAGCGCCATTCCGTCATCGTGCGGCGGCACGACCTTTGTATTCTCATTGCCGGTCGCGGCCGAGATGTGAGGCGGCCGCTCGCCAAGCCGTCACGGCCATTCGTCGCCGTGACGGGGGAGGTCCGCACGGCAGGCGCGGCTGTCCCGGCCTAGGCCATCTCCAGGCATTCGATGAGAGCGTCGCTGTCGACGGGTTTCTGCATGAATTTCCATGCACCGCTTTCGCGCGCCCGTTCCCGGATCGCCTCGTCGGACAGGCCGGTCATCAAGACCGTGGGAATGCTGAGGTGCCGCGACCGCAACCCCTCCTGAAGTTCGAAGCCGCTTATGCCCCCGGGCATCTGGATGTCGCTTATCAGAACGGTCACGTTCGACAGGTCGGGGTGGGCGAGGAACGCCTCGGCCGAGCTGAAGGTCAACGCGACGTAGCCGATCGATCGGACGAGGCTGGACAGGGCCGAGAGCACGGCCGAGTCATCATCAACTATCGCCACGACTTTTTGTTGTAACACAAGTCAAGTCCTCACGCAGGGCCCGAGATCTTGACGGCGCCGGAAGCCTCGTAAGGCCTGGATCAGAATGCCGAAATTTTAAACCATACCAAGGTTTAATCATGGCCGCGTCACTACGCACCTTGAAGCGTCGGCCGGATGACCCACCCGGTCGTGCCTATCGTCGGAGCGGTCCCGACAGGCATGGTGGCAGAGCCCCGGGAATCCCGGTGGCCGCAGCCTCATCGCGCGGCGTTCGCCCGTGGCGCGCGCCGCCCATGACCGACCCACCCAGCTTCAGCTCCATCGCCATGGTTCCATGACGTCCGTCGCCCGGCATCGAATGCGTCCGGGGGCATCTTTCCGGCAACTATACCGACGTATGATTGATCGAGATAGACGGGTTGGCACGATGGATCGCAATGAAGCGGCGCGTCGGCGTGTCCCTCCGATGCCGCGACTTCTATTCAAGCCGGCATCTGATATCTGAAAGCGACGTCTCACATGCTGTCATCAGGCTCACCCCTCAATGGTAACTATGCCGGCATCAGGGTGACGCCTAGAGATGCTGTCGTCTGCGGTCGGATATCGGACCTGCTCCGTCGTGCCGAACTCGCGCTGACTGGGGATCTGACCTCGACGCGGCACTACGTGATGTCCGCGTTGGCGCTTCTGGACGGCACGGTCGACGCACCGTCGCCCACCCGAGACGAGGCCGATGCCAGATCTCATGCCGCGGGTGGGCTTGCGCGATGGCAGCGAAGCCGGATCGAGGGTTTCGTCGCGGCCAACCTGCATCAGCAGATCGCGATCAAGGACTTGGCGGCCCTGGTGCGGCTGAGCCCCTCGTACCTTTGCAAGGTCTTCAAGGTCACGTTCGGGATGTCACCCCATTCATACATCATGATGAAGCGGGTATCCCGGGCGAAATCCGCGATGGTTTCGACCCGGGCCGCGCTGAGCGACATAGCACTCAGCTGCGGCTTCTCGGATCAGGCCCACCTGTGCCGGGTGTTTCGACAGGCCGTCGGCGAGGCGCCCCATCGCTGGCGCCAAGCCAACCAGACCGACCTCGGGCAGTGAATGCGGTGCCTGCGGGACACCGACGGTTCGGTCGGCGCAACTCACCATGTGGTCGATCGCGCCGGCCGCCCCGGAGCGTGGAAGGTGCCCCGCGGTCGCGCCACGCCCTCCTCAACCGGTCGCCGGTCCTGGCTTCCGGTCCGCGCCACCGAGCAGTCCAGGCCTTCGTCGTCCGGGGCAGCGTCGGTCCGGTCCGGATGCCGGGATTCCGTCCCTGGGCGCAACGCCATATGCACGGCCCGGCGCGGGTTCCGCCGGCCAGCCGAGGAGCGCCCGGGATGATCTTCGTCGCGAGGGCAGATGGCGGCGTGACCTACGTCAGCCCGGAATGGAGCGCCTTCACCGGACGCGCGGCGGACACGGCCGTGGAGCATGGCTGGTTGGGGTGCGTGCATCCCGAAGATCGGGAGATGGCGGTGACCTTCCTGCGCACCGCCCGTGATCGGCGGAGCGAGTACAGCCTTCGCCTCCGCATGCGCCGGGCCGATGGCAGCCACGCCTGGGTGATGATCGGCGCCGTTCCATCCTTCGGGCCGCCGAACCGCTCGTTCCTGGGCTATCTCGGCTCGATGACGGAGGTGAATTTCGCCGATTCCGACCCCCTGGTCGCGCACGGCACGCACGCGCGCTTCGTCCCACCGCCGACGCACCCCGCGACGCCGCCCGGCACGACGCTGGAACGCGTCGCCGACCATTTGTTGATGGCCCACGGCCTTGTCGAGGAGGACGGTGCGAAGGAATTGCTGCCAATCCTGAGGCGGGCGCTGATGATGGCGGGTAGGCTGCTCGCGCGCGAGATGGTCGCCCGTAGTCCGGGCGATCGGTCCCACTGAGGTTAGCTCCGTCCGGGACGTGGCTGGCGAGCTCCGGCCCGCGAAGCGCCGTGATGGAGCGGTCAGCGCTGCCGTGTCGCTTCGATTCCGAGTTGATGCGCCATCAGGACGAGGTCGGCGAGCGAGCGGGCGCGCATCTTCTCCATGACGCGCCGCTTATGGACCTTGGCGGTGATTTCCGTGATCCCGAGTTCGGCGGCGATCTGCTTGTTCATCAGGCCGCCGATGGCGCATCGCAGCAATGCGAGCTCCCGCGGCGTCAGGGAGGCGAGGCGTCTCGAGAGATCGTCTTGGGCCCGGCCGGCCTCCAGCGCGGCCGCATCGATCGCCAGCGCCCGATGGATCGCGTCGAGCACGACCGTGTCGCTGACCGGTTTGGTCAGGAACTCGACGGCTCCCCCGCGCATCGCGCGCACGGTTATCGGGATCGTTCCGTACCCGGTGAGGAAGATGATCGGCACGGTGCAGCCGGCATCGCGCAGCGCCTCCTGCACCGTCAGGCCGCTCTGCCCGGGCAGGCGCAGATCGAGGAGGATGCATTCGGGCGCCTGACGCAAGCGTGAGACCAGGAGCTCCGCCGAATCGCTGTGGGCGACGGCCGCGAGCCCGGCCGACCTGCACAGTCGCGTCAGCGCCGCGCGAAGAGCCGGATCGTCGTCGACGATGTGGACTGTGGGTTCCGGCATGTCGCTCGCGGCGCCAATCGTCCTCGGGATGGGGCAATCGATCCAGGGGGTTACATGATGCGGTGCAATATCGACAGGTGCGGCCAAGCTCGCCCGGACCGGCGCGGTCCGCCGATCGCGTTCGCCTCGAGAGGAGGCGGGTCGGGTCGTAGAGGATGCGGTGGACATTCCTCGTCCACCGCCGGCCGGCACGCCGCGATCGGCGCGTCGTCAGAGGTCTGAGACGGGCAGCGGCGCATTCGCGCTGTCGAGGAACTCGACCGTCGTGAAGCTGAGTTCGGTCTCGCCGATATTCTCGAGGTCGTGGATCATGAACGCACCGACCGGAAAGGTGTGGTGCTGGGTGTCGCCGGGCTCGTAGGCCACCTCGGCGATCCGCCCGTCGGCGTAGTGCGAACGTGCCCGCCCGCCGGTGACCGCCGTCCAGAAGTAGTCCAGCACGTGCGTGTGGAAGCCGATCCGCTCGCCCGGCCTCAGGCTGAGCGACCACACCCGGACGCGGTCGGTCTCGGAGACGAGGCGGCTGCCGACCTGCCCCCTGCCGGCGCCGGCGGCGAAATCCTGGCGCAGTTCCGCCGGCCAGCCGGCCGGGGGCGCCGGCCAATGCGAGATCGTCTGACGTGTCATGGCCCTTCTCCTCCTCGGATCAGTGCGCGGCCGGTGCGGCAGGCCGGTCGAAGCCGGTCTGCGCCGTCACGTGCTGCGCCGCGTAGGCGGCGCGGACCGACGCCGCGGCCGCGCTCCGGTCCAGCCGCGACACCGCCCAGGACGTGACGAACGCGAGGGGGACCGAGAACAGGGCCGGATTGTCGAAGGGGAACGGCGCGACGCCGAGCCCCAGGGTTGCGGTCCACACGCCGGGGCTCAGCGCGACCAGGAGCAGCGAACTCAGGAGCCCGGCCAGCGAGCCCGCGACCGCCCCACGGGTCGTGAGGTCCCGCCAGGCCACCGATAAGAGGATCACGGGGAAGTTCGCGCTCGCCGCGATGGCGAAGACGAGGCCGACCATGAAGGCGATGTTCTGATTCTCGAAGAGGATGCCGAGCCCCATCGCGGCGAGGCTGATCGCGACCGCGGCGGCCTTCGAGACCCAGACCTCCCGCTGTTCGCTCGCGCGCCCGCGGCGCAGGACCCGGGCGTAGAGGTCGTGGCTCGCCGCCGAGGCACCCGCGATCGTCAGCCCCGACACCACGGCCAGGATCGTCGCGAACGCCACGGCCGAGATGAAGCCGAGCAGCAGCGGGCCGCCGAGCTTATCCGCCAGGTGCAGCGCGACCATGTTGGTGCCGCCGACCACGCCGCCGGCCGCGTTTACGTAGGCCGGGTCGCCCTGCACCAGGGCGATCGCGCCGAAGCCGAGCACGAACAGGAGGGTATAGAAGACCGTGATGAACCCGGTCGCGACGAGGACAGAGAACCTCGCCTGACGGGCGTCGGCCACGGTGAAGAAGCGCATCAGGATGTGGGGCAGGCCGGCGGTGCCGAAGATCAGGGCGAGGCCGAGCGACATCGCCGAGACCGGATCCTTGACGAGCCCGCCCGGCGCCATGATGGCCTGCTTCTTCGGATGGAGCGCGACCGCCCGGGCGAAGAGCTCCTCCAAGCTGAAGCCGAAGCGCGCGAGGATCAGCGCCGACATCAGGGCGGATCCCGAAAGCAGCAGGACCGCCTTGATGATCTGGACCCAGGTCGTCGCGCGCATGCCGCCGAAGACGACGTATGCCATCATGAGCACGCCGACGAGCACGACCGCGGCGAGGTAGGGCAGCCCGAAGAGAAGCTCGATCAGCTTGCCGGCCCCGACCATCTGGGCGATCAGGTAGAACAGCACGATGACGAGGGTGTTGAGGCCCGCCACCAGCCGTACCGGCACCTCCGACAGTCGGTACGCCGCCACGTCGGCGAACGTGTAGCGCCCTAGGTTCCGCAGAGGCTCCGCGATCAGGAACAGGATCATCGGGAAGCCGACGAGGAAGCCGACCGCGTAGATCATCCCGTCGTAGCCCGAGGTGTAGATGAGCGCCGTCACCCCAAGGAAGGTCGCCGCGGACGTGTAGTCGCCCGCGATCGCCAATCCGTTCTGGAAGCCGCTGAGGCCGCCGCCGGCCGCGTAGTAGTCGCTCGCCGTCCGGGTGCCGCTGCGGGCGGCCCGGACCGTGATCGCCAGCGTGATGGCGACGAAGCCGAGAAACATCGCGATCGCCATCGCATTCAGCGGTTGCCGCGTCACGGGTCCCGTCAGCGCGTCCGCGCGGGCCTCCCCGGCGACGAGGATCGCCGCCGCGGCGAGCAGGTGGCGGGCGCCGGTCACCGGAGATCCTCCCGCAGGCGCCGGCTGAGGCCGTCGAGGCGCGTGTTGGCGACGAGCACGTAGATGACGGTGAGGGCGAAGCCCAGGCCCAGGAGCGCCACGCCGACGGCAATGCCCCAGGTCACGATCGACCCGTCGCGGATCGGCGTGCCGAGCAGGTCGGGCCTGAAGGCGACGGTGAGGACGTAGGCGAAGTAGGCCGTCGCCATCGTCACCGCGAGGGTGATGCCGAGGCAGTTCCGTTCGAAGCAGAGCCGACGGAAGGTTGGATGAATCGAGATGCGTGCGCTGTTCACTGCGTCCCCCGGTCTGCCGAGTCCTCGAATCAAGCCGCGATTCCCGTCGCGACCGCGGTCTCCGCCATCACTGCCTCCGGTCGGCGGTGGCGCTCGGCCATGGTGCGCTCCTCCGGCGTGAGGATCTGCGCCTGCATGTAGGCGCCGAGTTCCCGGGCGCGTCGGATCACGGCCGCGCCGTAGCGCAGGCGGGCCGCCTCGAACGCGGCGAGGGCGTCGTCCAGGCTATCCGGATGGGCCGCCAGCGCGTCCACGAGGCCCCGCGCGTCGCCTGCCGCCTTCGTCACGCCCATGCCGACGTGCGGGCGGGCTACGAAGGCGGCGTCGCCGAGGATGGCCACGCGCCGGCCGAGCCGCATCCTTGGGGTTTCCAGATCCTGGATGGCCTGGATGAACGGCTGGCCGGTCTTCTCGACCACCTCGGCGAACTGCGGCGCCAGCAGCCGGCGCCCGTCCGAGCGCATGGACGCGACGACCTCGGGCCGGATCCGGCTCGGGGGTATCGAGAGCTGATGCTCGACGCCGTCCACGTCGGTCAGCAGGTCGCGCAGGGCCGCGTCCGCGGCGGCGGGACGATACCAGACGAAGTTGAAGCGGCGGCGGCCGCGGGCCATGGAATTGTCGGCGCCCGCCACCGGGTAGCCGAGCATCTGCTCGCCGTCAGGCAGGGCGAAGGCGAAATACTCGAGCAGCGCCTCACGCGTGCCGGCGGACAGGTCGACCTCGTCAACGAGGCCCCGCCAGGCGATGTAGCCGACATAGCTCGGAACGACGTCGGGGGCGAGCCGGGCGCGCACCGTGGAGAAGATCCCGTCCGCCCCAATCAGGAGATCCGCCGAGGCCGAGGAGCCGTCCTCGAAGTGGGCCGTGACCTTGTCGGCGACCTCCTCGACCCGCGACAGCGCGCGACCGTGATGATAGCGCTCGGCGGGAAGCGCCTCGCGGAGCAGGCCGTAGAGGTGCCCCCAGGAGGTCAGCACCTGGGGCAACGCCAATTCCCCGACGATCGACCCGTCCGCCCCCAGCACCCGTCGCCCGACCACCGACACGCCGACCTCGGCGGCCTGTCGGTCGATCCCCGCGTCCTGCAGGACCTCATACAGCTCGGCATGGGTCACGATCCCCGCGCCGCGTCCGGACAGCTCGGCCCCGGCGCGCTCGAAGACATCGACGTCCCAGCCGGCTCGCCTCAGGAGCAGCGCCGAGAACAGCCCCGCCATGGAGCCGCCGATGATGACGGCGCTCGGCCGCTTCGTTGGGCCTCTGGTCTTGGTCGCTCCCACGGCGATTCCTCCACGATCGGGTCATACGCCCCGCGTCATCCCGCACCGCTCACGCAGCGTCGGAGCGTTGATTATCCGTTGATCAACAATGAGACCGTCCCGACTCGTTGTCAACACTGTTTATCATCCGATAAAATTCCCGACCGTAGGAGACAGGCGCGAAGATTTCGGAAGACGCGTCAGGGGAAGGAGCTGCGGGCCATTCGCTTATCGCTTGATCACTCGAGCCGCTATGGTAACCAGGGATCATGGTACGTCCGTCCAAGTCGAAGACCGGCATCGTCGGTCCGCTCACCGTCTCGCGGGGCTCCCATAAGAGCTCTCCGGACGATCGGTCGGGGGGGCGCAGGCGACTCTCGCGTTCGGATCGCGAGAAGAGCATCGCCTCGGCGGCCATCGCCTTCTTCGCGGAGCGCGGCTTCGAGGGGCAGACGCGTGAGTTGGCCGCGACATTGGGCATCACCCAGCCGCTGCTCTATCGCTACTTCCCGAGCAAGGAGGCCTTAATCGAGCGGGTCTATCAGGATGTGTTCGTCGGTCGCTGGGATCCGTTCTGGGAAGAGACCATCAAAGATCGCGACGTTCCGCTCGAGAGCCGTCTGGTAGGATTCTACGTCAGCTACGCGAATGTCATTTTGACGCCGGAATGGGTGCGGTTGTTTATGTTCGCTGGCCTCAAGAACCTCGACTTCAATGCGCGGTATCTAAAATTTCTTCGCAATCATGTCTTTGAAGTGGTCGTCGAAGAGCTAAGAATGCATTTTCACCGCCCCTCGATAAAAGATGTACCGGCCACGAGCATCGAGATCGAAATGGTTTGGTCGATTCACTCTTCGATATTCTACCTCGGTGTCCGGGAATTCATCTATCGCCTGCCCTTGGATGGCGACGTCCGGGACATCATCCGGGCGAAGATCCAGACGCTCCTCGGCGGCGTCGCTGCGGTGCTTCCACCTGTCGAACACTTGCCATGATGCCGTCGGCTTGGCCGGCCGTGGCCGACCAGCACCGCGTCGAGTTGGCCGTCCTCAACCTAGCGACGAACGCGCGCGACGCTCTCCATGGCGGCGGCGAGGTCCGGATCGGGACCGAGTACCTGCCAGCCGTGGCGCCCAGGCCCGCGGGCGTGCCTGCTAAGGACATGGTGGTCTTGACCGTCTCCGACACGGGCGAGGGCATGGCGCAGGAGGTGCTGTCCCGCGCGTTCAAGCCCTTCTTCACGACGAGGCCGCAGGGCAAGGGCACCAGGCTCGGCTTGGCCCAGGTCTACGGGACCGCCCGCCAGCTCGGCGGCGCTGTGGCCGTGCGCAGCCGGGTCGGCGAGGGTACCACGGTGTCGGTCTACCTACCGAGAGTTGGGGCGGCGAGCTCGGGCGACGTTGGCCAAGACATTCCCGCTTCCGTTGAGGCTGGCGAAGGTGCGCGCATCCTTGTCGTCGAGGACGACCCCCAGGTCCGCGCCGTCGCCGTCGCGCTGCTGAAGGAGAGCGGCTACGGCGTCGCGGAGGCCGGGGGGCTCCGAGGCGTTGCGCCTGCTGGGAGACGGGCGTGGCTTTGACCTCCTGCTGACGGACTACGCGATGCCGGGATGACGGGGACAGAGCCGGCTGGCCGCGCCCAGGCGCTGGTGCCGGGCTTGGGCGTCCTCCTGATGACCGGCTACGCCGACGCCGCGACGCTGCCAGTCGCCGACATCCCGGTCCTCCGGAAGCCCTTCGCGCTGGACGACCTGCGCGCCGCCGTCGAGCGGCTCCGCTCGGAGCGGCCTGGTCGCGTCCTACCGTTCCGCCGAGCGGCCGGCGTCGCCGGGGAGGACGGCGGCACCTGTTAAGGCCCAGGCAGACAAGGAGGCGGGTCCGCGCCATCTTCGCGCGGCTCACTCAGGCGAGCGAGACAATCCAGAGGCCGGTGTGGAGCGGCTCGCCCGTTCCACACAGGATCCCGACGGCCTATCCGACGCGATACTCCGGAAGCCGACGAATCGCTTCGAACATGATCTCGACGGGGTATCGGCCGTATCGCTCGCCCTCCGTTCTAGGCGCATGGCCCTGTATGGCGTCGAGCACCGCCGGATCGATGCCAGCTCTCCGCCCCACGGTCTTGAAGCGATGCCGCCAGCCATGGTTCGGATCGACGCCCAGATCCGACACGCCGAGCGAGCGCACCCATGCCGCCAATCTCTCGCCTACCTTCTTATAGATCGGGTGGGCTGCCGAGCCGCCGCGGGCCCGTGCCGGATCGTAGAACAACGGACGCGAACCTCGCGAAACCGCAAACGACGGAAAGCCCTGCGCGAGGAGATGCGGATGCAGGGGGATCTCCCTCCATCTGCCCGTTTTCACAGACCCGGCCTCGGGCGTGATCCGTACTACCCAGATTTCATGGACCTGCCGCACATCGCCGCCACGCAATTGGGTCATCTCGTTCACTCGGGCGCCGCCATAGGCACACAGCCATGGGACCCACCTTCGAGCAGCGGCATGTTCGAGCGAGAGCTTCGCGGGCGGTTCCAATAAGGAGCCCCGGAGAATTGCGAGAGCTTCGTCGTCGGTGAAGTCCCGGTCGCGTGATAGCAGCAGTCTCGGAGTCTTCACGACCACACCTATGGCCGTGTTGGCTTGAAGGCGTCCGCCAGCGACGCCGTAGTTCATGATGGCTTTCACCGCGCTGAGATACGGCGTGCGAACCGTATTGGCCGATCGACCGGAGCCGAGCAGCTTCTCCTTCCAAGCGATGAGATCCAAGCGAGAGATCGAGGCGAGATCGCCGCGGCCGACGGCGGATTCAAGTTCGGTCATCACACCGGACCATCGTTTCACCGTAGCGGGCGCCAGATTCGCTTCGGCAGCATATGCCGCAAGCAGAGGGCGCCAGGGTACTGGCGCCATCGTGTCGGCGTCGTGCATGTCCGGCCTCGGTCCTGATCCGCCCCCAATGAAGTGGTCCGCCCTTTGGTATGGCTTTCGAGCCTGGAGGACGGATCGATGTCGAGGAAGCGACCCAAGCCTGAGGAG
>NZ_FOZY01000054.1:0-19903 GCF_900116245.1 Methylobacterium sp. yr668
GAGGGGGCCGGCGAGGCTGTAGCTGCCGCCCGTGGTGACGGCGAGCGTCGCGCCGGCGGCGTTGGCGAAGGGGCCGGTGCCGGCCACGGATCCGGAGACGGCGAGCAGGCCGGCATTGTTGGCGATGGGCCCGTCGATGCGGCCAGCGCTGGCGAGCACGGTGCCGGCATTGGTCAGGCCGCCGCTGATCGTGCTGCTGGTGGCGAGGAGGCCGGTGTTGGCGACGCCGCCGCCGATAGTGCCGGCGTTGCTCAGGATGCCGCTGCTGATGACGCCACCGCCGATGGTGCCGGCGTTGAGGGCGGTGCCGGTGTTGGTCAGTCCGCCCGCGACGGTGCCGGCGTTGATCAGGCTGCCGCTGTTGGTCGCGCCGCCGACGGTGCCGGTGTTGAGGGCCAGACCGGCATTGGCGAGGCCGCCCGTGATAGTGCCGCTGTTGGCGAGGACGCCGAAGTTGCCGACGTTGCCGGAGACGAGGCCGGCATTGAGGAAGCTCGCCGCCGAGCCGACGAGAACGGGCGCGGTGAGGCTGCCGGTGGCGGTCAGGGCCAGGGTGCCGGTGCCGACCAGGGCGCCGCCCGTGAACGTGTTGGCGGCCGAGAGCACGGCGGTGCCGGGGCCGGTCTTGACGAGCACGCCCGGCTGGCTGCCGTCGGCGATCGGCCCCGCGAAGGTGGCGGTGCCGAGGTCGATCTGCAGGGTGCCGGGGCCGGCCAGCGTGATCGGGCGGGCGGTGGCGAAGCCGTCGGCCAGGACCTCGAGGGTGCCGCCGCCGAGGGTCAGGCCGGTGCCGGCGGCGCCGAGATTGGCGTCGCGGGAGACGGCCAGGGTACCGCCGAGGACGGCGGTGCCGCCGGCATAGGTGTTGGTACCGGCGAGTTCGAGTGTGCCGAGACCAACCTTGATCAGACCGCCGACGCCCGAGATGTCGTTGGCGAAGCGGCCGTAATAGGCTTGGCCATTGTAGGTGGTGTTGACCGTCCAAGTGGAGGTGAACTGACCCGGGCCGTCGATGGCCTTGCCGAGGTTGAGCAGGCCCCAGCCGTAGATGGCGTTCGGGGCGTTGGCGGGCCCGTCACCGAGATGGGTGGCGGTTGTGAACATGGTCTGGGCGATCTGCGGCGCCGTCAGGAACGGGAACGCCTGACGCAATACGGCCGCAGCACCGGCCACGTGCGGCGCGGCCATTGAGGTGCCTTGCAGAGGCCCATAGTTTGAACCATTGAGAATTTTATTGTTGTTGGCGTCGAAGCCGCTGTAGCCCTGTCCGACCTGCACGGTTGAATAGATATTGACGCCCGGTGCCGCGATGCACCACGCTGCCGTAACACCGCACCAGTTGCTGAAATTGGCGATCTTCTTGTTTTCGTTGACTGCGACTACTGAAACGATAAAGCCGTCCAGCTTCGAAAAATCAATTTTGCTTTGGTCGACGGGGCCGGTCGGCGCATAGTCGGGGCTGGGATCGCCATTAGGGTCAGTCCCGTAGGTGGCATAAAATTGGTAGAGACCGCTATTCGCATTCGCTGGCTTGATGAATGGATAGAATGCGGCGCCGCTCGGGTTTTGAGTTACATCGGGTTGACTTCTTCGATCGTTGCCTGCGGCAAAGACCATGAGCATGTCTGACTGTGCGGCCCCAAGAAGCGCACTGGCCTCTCTTTCATCTGATATCTCGAATTCTTGAATTGACATTCTTCTATAGTTAGGATTTAAAAATCCATCGACGATCGGAGAAGAGGTCGTCGGTCCATAACTGCCATTCAAGACCCGGGCGCCGCTTTGAGTTGCTGCCTCCACTGCAGAGATTGTATTGCGTAAATTGAATAACGCCAATATCTTGCTGTCGAAACCGACCCCCATCATCCCGACGCCATCACGGGCAGCCGCAACTGTACCAGCCACATGGGTTCCATGACTGGATGCAGTGTCCGTATCGAATATAAGGGTTTGATTTAGTCCGGGAATAAAATTTCTTGATTGCTGAGAGATCCGTCCTCGGAATTCTGGATTCAGGGGGTCGATCCCGGAGTCAATCACGGCAACCAATACGCCTAGACCGGTGAAGCCTCGGGCGTAAGCGGTGGCGGCATTAATCGCAGACAAGCCCCAGTCGGCTCTGTATTCGGGCGTGTCGAACTGCGCCGCGGTCAGGGGAACGCCAAAAGCATTGAACGTCGAAGGCGAGCGCGCCGGCACGGTCTGCGCCGCAACAGGTCCGAGAGCCAGCGTGAGGGTGGCGAGCGAGCTGCCGACCAGCAATCCGAGCCGTACGGGGCCGCGCCGCCGGGTTCCGGCGCGCGCGCCCCGGCTCGGATCACAGGATCCGGTCACACGCTCTACATCGCTATACTGTTGGACCACCGGACTGACCCCCGTCATGCCTGTCGCAAACTGTGTACGGGGGGGTAGGAAATGCGGCTTTAACGAACTATCACATTGCGGCCACACTCGGCGCCGCGCGCGACAGTCTGAAACGGCAATCCCCCTTTCTGGGACGGAAGGAACCATTCCGCGGCTCGCGTGTCATGGTGGTCCGACGCTGCCGCGCGCGGCGCCCCGATCCGGCGGCCCCCGCGTCGAATCGCACGCCGCCCGGGCAAACGACAGTGTACAGCCGCTCGGGTCGGCGGGAGACAGGAGGACTGTCCGGGTGGACGCGGCTAACGTGCGGGACGACCGGACCGCGTTGCCACGCGTCACCTTGGGACAGGCCCCCGTTCTTCATCGGTCGCGCGAACAGCAGGTGTCAGGCTCTACGTATGTCTTCCGAGGAGAGAAACCACGACCCGGACGCGGCGCCGGCCGGGGGCGAGGCTCCGGGCGGCGAGGTCGCCTGCCTGCGGTTCGAGCCGCCCGGGGATCCCGCGGCGCTGGGGCGGGCGTGGCAGGACCATCTCGCGCCCATCTTCGACGTGAGCTTCCGCCCGGAGACCGACCTGACCGTCCCGATCGCGATGCGCAGCTACCATCTCGGCGACCTACTGGTCGGCGACGTGGTGGCGCCGGCCCACACCCTCGTGCGGACGCGGGAGATGATCGGCCAGCAAGGCCTCGACCACATCCTGCTGCAATTCTACCGGCGGGGGCAGAGCCGCGTGGAGACCGATCAGGGCACCGGCCCCGTGAACGAGGTGCAGTGCATCGTCTTCGACCTCGCCCAGCCCGTGCGCATCGTGGCGGGCGCGGTCGACGCCACGAACGTCGTGATCCCCCGCGCCCTGCTGGAGAAGCAGGGCTGCCACCCCGACGCCCTGCACGGGCGCCCCCTCGACCACGACGGCGACCCGTTCGGGCGCCTGGTCCATAATTTCGTCGCCAACGTCGTCGCCTGCGGCGACCTCCTCGACCGCCGCGAGGCCCTGGCGGCCTCGGCGGCGATCACCCAGCTCTGCGCCAGCTGGCTGCGCGGGCAGGAGGAGGGGCGCCCCTCCCAGCACCAGGACATCCGGATCCGGGTCCGCCGCCTCGTCGAGGCGGAACTCGGCAACCCGAAGCTGACGCCCGCCCTGATCGCGACCCGGCTCGGCCTGTCGCGCTCGACCCTGTACCGGCTGTTCGCCCCCAACGGCATCGTGGCGTATATCCGCGACCGCCGCCTCATGGCGGCGATGCGGATGCTCGTGCGCGACGATGCCCCCAAACCCCTGCGCATCTCGCAGGTCGCCTTCGCGGTCGGCTTCTCGGACGAGCGGACCTTCCGGCGGGCGTTCAAGCGCCGGTTCGGCTTCATCCCGAGCGACGCGTCCCAGCGCCTGGAGACCGGCCCCGAACCCGCGCCCGGCGCCGTCCTGCGCAACTGGATCGAGAGCCTCTGACGTGCCGCGCCGGTCCGCCGGCCGGCGGCGCGCCGGCGCCGCGGGCGTCCTGTCCCTCTGCCTGTGCCTCTCCCTGTGCTGCGCGGCCGCCGCGCCGCTCGCCCCGGGCCCCGTCCAGGCCGAAACCCGGGAGGCGGCGCCCGCCCTCCGCACCGGCGAGCCCGAGACGTGGCGGGTCGCGACCCATCCGGTGCCGCCCCTGGTCATGGACGAGGACGGCCGGCTGCGCGGGTTCAGCATCGATCTCTGGAACGCCCTCGCGCGGGATCTCGGCGTCCGGACGGCCTACCTGCGCGTCGACGACCTGCCGGCGCTGTTCGCGGCGGTCTCGGACGCGCGCGCGGACCTCGCCATCGCGGCGGTGTCGATCACCGCGGAGCGCGAGCGGCGTTTCGACTTCTCCGTCACGATGCTGGAGACCGGCCTGCGCATCGCCGTCCGGGCGGAGCCGGACGCGACCGGCTCGGCCACCGCGCGGGCTCTCCGGGCGCTCCTGAGCGACGCCGCCTTCCTGCAGGTCCTGCTGGGGCTCGCCGCCCTGATCCTGGCGGTGGCGGCCCTGGTCTGGTGGCTCGAGCGGCGCCACCCCGGCGGCATGGCGGCGCGCTCGGGACCGGCGCGCGGCTTCGCCCACGTCGTCTGGTGGGCCCTGAGCAGCCTCGCCGCCCAGGCGGAGGAGATGCCGCGCAGCCCGCTGGCGCGGGCCGTCACGGTGCTCTGGCTGTTCACCTGCATCGCCCTGGTGGCGTGGTTCACCGCGGGCCTGACCAGCACGGCGACCGTGGAGCGCCTGCGCGGCGCGATCAACGGCCCGCAGGACCTGCCGGGCAAGCGGGTGGGCACGGTCGCCAACACCACCTCGGTCGCCTACCTCGCGGACCATTTCGCCACGCCGGTGGGCTTCGCGACCCTGGAGGAGGCCTGCGCGGCGTTGCAGGCCGGCACGGTCGCGGCAGTGGTCTACGATGCCCCCGCGCTCAGCTACTACGCGACCCGGCCCGGCCACGAGGCCCTGCGCCTGGTCGGCACCGCGTTCAACCGGCAATCCTACGGCATCCTGTTCCCGGGCAACGACCCCCGGCGCAAGCGCGTCAACCAGGCCCTGCTGGGCCTGCGCGAGGACGGCCGCTACGACGAGATCTACGGCCGCTGGTTCGGCTCCGAGAGCGGCGAGTCCCAGGGGCGCTGATCAGGGTCGCTGATCAGGGCCGCCGAGGCGCGCCGCGGTAGGCCTCGGCCGGGTGGCGGGCGGGCAGCCGGTCCCCCTGGCCGAACAGCTTCGCCCGCAGCGAGCCCTCGGCGTAGGCGGTCTTGTAGAGGCCGCGGTCCTGCAGTTCCGGGATCACGAGGTCGATGAAGTCGGAGAAACTCTCCGGCACGACGATCCGGCTGAGGTTGAACCCGTCGACCTCGCCCTCCGTGATCCAGGCCTGGAGTTCGTCGGCGATCGTCACGGCGTCGCCGGTGAGGACCGCGTAGCGGCCGCCGAGCTGCAACTCGGCGAGGAGGTCGCGCTTCGTCAGTCCGCGCCTGGCCGCCGCCGCGGTGGCCGACTGGATGGCGTTGCCCGGCGCGTAGGGGATCGGCTCGTCCAGGCCGTAGCGGGCGAAGTCGATCCCCGTGGAGGCGGAGAAATGCGCGAGGCCCGCCTCCGGGCTCGCGTAGGACAGGTACTCGTCGCGCTTGGCCTCGGCCTCCGCCCGGGTCCGCCCGGGGATCACCGCGAGGCCGACGAACACCTTCACGTCGTCAGGCTCCCGGCCGGCCGCGACCGCCTCGGCCCGGATGGCGCGGACGGAGTCGCGGGCGGTGGCCGGGTCGCGGGCCGAGATGAACACGCACTCGGCGTGGCGGCCCGCGAAGGCGCGGCCGCGGCCCGAGGCGCCGGCCTGGTACAGGACCGGCGTGCGCTGGCGCGACGGCTCCGACAGGTGGTAGCCCTCGACCGCGAAGAACTCGCCCCGGTGGACGACCTTGCGGATATGGGCGGGATCGCTGAACACCCGGCCCGCCCGGTCGCGGCGCACGGCCGCGTCGTCCCAGCTGCCCTCCCAGAGCCGGTAGAGCACCTCCAGGTACTCGTCGGCGTAGTCGTAGCGCCGGTCGTGCGCCGGCAGCGCGCCGCCGCTCTGGCCGCGGTGGGCGCTGTCGAGATAGCCGGTGACGACGTTCCAGCCGATCCGGCCGCCCGTCAGGTGGTCGAGGGTCGAGAGGCGCCGGGCGAAGGTGTAGGGCGCCTCCTGGTGGACGTTGATCGTCACCCCGAAGCCGAGATGCTCGGTCACCGCCGCCATGGCGGAGATCATCACGGTCGGGTCGTTGACCGGGAGCTGCACGGCCTCCCGGGCGGTCACGTCGATGCCGCCGCCGTAGACGTCGTAGACGCCGATGATGTCGGCGATGAACAGGCCGTCGAACAGGCCGCGCTCCAGGAGCCTCGCCTGCTCGGTCCAGTAGGACAGCGTGTTGTAATCGGCCGAGCGGTCGCGCGGGTGGGTCCAGAGCCCGTGGTTGATGTGGCCCGCGCAGGTCATGTTGAAGGCGTTCAACAGGATCTGCTTCTTTCCGAGGGCCATCAGAGCGCTCCGTGCCGGGGCGGCTGCCGGCCGTCGAGGTGGTAGGCGCCGATCCAGTGGTACTTCCAGCGCACCGGATCGTGCAGGGTGTGGGTGCGGACGTCGCGCCAGTAGCGGTCGAGCGCCTCGGCCCGGTCGGTGGCCGAGGTGCCGCCGAGCTCGACGAGCTTGTTGGCCGCGAGCAGGCCGGCCCGGTGGCTCGCCGCCCGGGCCTCCGCCACCGCCACGGAGGCCGCCGCGACGCTGTCGGCGTCGGGGGCCTCCTGCGCGGCGTCGACGAAGCGGCCGGCCCGCGCCAGCAGGGCGTCGGCCGCCGCGAGGCGCACCTGGACGTCGCCCAGCGCGTGGAGGGTCAGGGGATCCTCGCTCGCCCGCGCGACCCCGGAATCGATCCACGGCCGGGCGCGGTCGCGCACGAAGGGCAGCGTCGCCGCGAAGGCGCCCGCGCCGATGCCGAGATCGATCCCGGCGTGCAGGATCTGCGCGAAGGGGCCGAGGGCGGTGGGCCGCTCCAGCGAGGCCTGGAACGGCACCACCCAGTCGGGCTCCACGGCGACGCGCTCGAACAGGACCGAGCCCGAGCCGGTGAGCCGCTGCCCGAACCCGTCCCAGTCGTCGACCAGGGTCACGCCCGGCGCGTCCCGGGGGACGAAGACGAGGTAGGCGACCGCCCGGCCGTCCTCCTCGGCATTGGCCAGGGTGGGGATGCGGTGGGCGTAGAGCGAGCCGGTGCAGTAGTCTTTGCGGCCCTCGACAGTCCAGCCGGCCGGGTCGCGCACGAGGCGGGTGCGGCGGGTGTGGTCGCGCGCGCCGGTCTCGGCGAGCGCGTTGCCGAAGCGCTCGCCCGCCAGGACGCGGCCGTAGAGGGCGCGCTTCTGGGCCTCGGTGCCGCCGTTGCGGAGCACCTCCAGGGCGTAGAAATGGTTCTGCGGGATCTGGCCGAGGGAGCCGTCCGCCGCGGCGATCCGGGCGATCACCTGGGCGACCGTGGCGCTGTCGAGGCCGGGGCCGCCGTATTCCCTCGGCACCGTGATCGCCCAGAGGCCGGATTCGGTGAAGCGCGCGATCTCGGCGACCGGCAGGCGGCGCTCCAAGTCGCGCTCGGCGGCGGCCTCGGCGAAGGCCTCCGCCAGCCGGTCGGCGACGGCGAGCGCCGCGGCGGCGTCCGGAAGGACCGGCACCGGGCGCGGCGGCGCGGGTGCCTGCGTGAAGGCGGTCTCGTGGGGCTGGAGCGGCATCGCCCGGTCCTCAGTTCCACTGGTGCCGGGCGGGCAGCACGCCGTTCAGGGCGTGGTTCCCGAGAAGGTGGTACTTCCACCGCACGGGGTCGTGCAGGGTGTGGACCCGAGCGTCGCGCCAGTACCGGCCGAGATTGTACCCGTCGCGGGTCGCCGAGGCGCCGGCGAGCTCGAGCAGCCGCTCGGAGGCTTCCAGGGCGATCTCGGTGGTGAGGATCTTGGCCTGCGCCACCGCCACCGACGCCTCGGCCGCGCTCTCAGCGGTGACGGGGGCCGCGGCGATCCGGTCGAGCGCCCGTCCGGCCCGGGCCAGGACCTCCTCGGCGGCGTGCAGGTCGACGGTGAGCCGCCCGACCTCGCCGAGGATGTGGGGATCCTCCGCGACGGTCTCGGCGGTGAAGGGATAGGGCCGGGTCCGGGTGCGCAGGAAGTCGAGGGCGGCGGCGGCCGCGCCCCGGGCGAGCCCGGCGTCGATCGCCGCGTGGATCAGCTGCGAGACCGGCCCGAACAGGCCCGGGCGCCCGGCCAGGGGCGCGAGGTCGATCGTCAGCTCCGCCTCGACCGGGGCCTGCGCGAAGATCACGCTGCCGCTCGCGGTGGTGCGCTGGCCGAAGCCCTGCCAGTCGTCCACCACCCGCACGCCGGGGGCGTCCCGGCGCACGAAGACCAGGAGCGGCCCGCCGTCGGGGCCGACCGCGCGCGTCGGGATCCAGTGGGCGAAGAGCGCGCCCGTGGAGTAGAAGCGCGTGCCGCTGAGTCGCGGGCCCTCCGGCCCGGCGGTCAGCCGCGTGTCCACGCCGGTGATCGCCTTGTCGTTGCGGGCGGGGCCGGCATTGCCGATCCGGTGGCCGGCGAGCACGTCCCGGTAGATCCGCGCCTGCTGGGCGGGGCTGGCGGCGGCCGCAACCAGCGCCAGGACGCCGAACTGGTTCTGGGGGATCTGCGCCGCCGAGCCGTCGGCGGCGGCCAGGATCGCGAAGACCTCCGCGAGCGTCGCGTGCGAGACCCCGGCGCCGCCGTGTTCGCGCGGCACCGTGATGCCGCCGAGCCCGCTCTCCGTGAAGGCCGCGATCTCCGCCCAGGGCAGGCGCCGGTCGCGGTCGCGCTCGGCCGCGCCCGCCGCGAAGATCCGGGCCACGGCCCGCGCGGCCGCGATCGCCTCGGCGTCCGAGCGGATCCGGTGCGGCGGCGCCGGCGGCGGCGGCAGCCGATCTTCGACCGGGTCGGTGACGGGATCGTCCAGGTGCAGGCTCATACGGTTTCCGGTTGACCGCTCGGGTTGGGACGTCCCGCCGTCATCGCGAGCGCGGCGAAGCGCCCCGGGGCCGCGCGCGGTCGGAAGACGCGGCGCGGCCTGGATCGCTTCGCTCCGCGCGCGCGGACGGCGATGTCGAGGTCGTCGACCGGGGACGATCCATGGCTGCAGGCTCCCGGTCGGATCGCCCAGATCGGACGGTTTCGCTCAGCGGGCCCGGAGCCGCCGCACCGCGGTGTCGCCCGCGAACTGGACCGCGCACACGAGGGCGATCAGGATCGCGATCACCACCACCATCACGGTGGTGTCGAAGCGCTGGTAGCCGTACCGGATGGCGACGTCCCCGAGCCCGCCCGCGCCCACCGCGCCCGCCATCGCGGAGGCGCCGATCATCGCCACCACCGTGATGGTGAAGCCGGCCACGATGCCCGGCAGCGCCTCGGGCAGGAGCACGTGGGCGAGGATGTGCCGGCGCCGGCAGCCGATGGACTGGGCGGCCTCGATCAGGCCCGCATCCACCTCCCGCAGCGAGACCTCGGCGATCCGGGCGAAGAACGGGGTCGCGCTCACCGAGAGCGGCACGATCGCCGCCCAGACGCCGATCGTGGTGCCGGCCACCAGCCGGGTGAACGGGATCAGCGCCACCAGCAGCACGATGAAGGGCACGGCCCGGAAGCCGTTGACCACGGTCCCGACCACCCGGTGGGCCGTCGGCGCCGCGAAGATGCCGCCGGGCCCGGAGGTGACGAGGAACAGCGCCAGGGGAATGCCGGCGACCACGGCGATCCCGGCCGAGACCCCGACCATGAGCGCGGTGTCGAGGAAGGCCTGCCAGAGGCGTTCGATCATCTGCGGCGACATGGCGGGCCTCCGGGTTCGGGGTGCAGGGGCGGCGGTGCAGCGGTCGGGGTATCGGGGGAGGAGCGGTCCCGCATCGTCTCACCCCTCCGCCGCGTCGGCGGGGACGTAGCCGACCCGCTCCACGTCGCCGCCGAGCGTCCGCAGCCGCGCCTCCGCGCCCGGGTCGTCGGCCGGGACGGCCACCAGCATCCGGCCGACCGCGTGGCCCTGGATCCGCTCGATGCCCGCCTGGAGCAGGCGCACCGGCGCCCCGGCCCCCGCGAGGCCCGACAGATCCGGCGCGGCCCGGCCCGAGCAGGTGATCCGCAGGATCGCCCAGCCGCCCGGCGCGGGCCGCGGCTGCAGCCGGGCCGCCAGATCCGGCGGCAGGCCGCGGGTCAGGGGTTCGAGCAGCGCCCGGGTGGTCGGGTGCTCGGGCGCCCCGAACACGCGCCAGACCGGCCCGGTCTCGACGACCCGGCCGCCCTCCAGCACCACGACGTCGCTGCAGATCTCGCGGATCACGCTCATCTCGTGGGTGATCAGGATGATGGTGATCCCGAGCCGCCGGTTGATGTCGCGCAGCAGGTCGAGGATCGCCAGCGTCGTCTCCGGATCGAGGGCGGAGGTCGCCTCGTCGCACAGCAGGATCTCCGGATCGCTCACGAGCGCCCGGGCGATGCCGACCCGCTGCTTCTGGCCCCCGGAGAGCCGCGACGGGTAGGTGTCGGCCTTGTCCTCCAGGCCGACGAGGCGCAGGGCCTCCGCGACCCGCGGGCCGATCGCGTGCCGCGGGACGCCCGCGACCGTGAGCGGCAGCGCCACGTTCTGCCGGACGGTCTTGGCCGCCAGCAGGTTGAAGTGCTGGAAGATCATGCCGATGCGCCGGCGCAGGGCGACGAGCCCGTCGGTGTCGAGGGCGTCGATCGGGGCGCCGTCGACCAGGACCCGGCCCGAACTCGGCGCCTCCAGCCGGTTGACCGTGCGCAGGAGGCTCGACTTGCCCGCCCCCGAGCGGCCGATGATGCCGAAGATCGCGCCGGCGGGGATCGCGAGGTCCACCTGGTCGAGCGCCTGCACCGGTCCGGCGGCCGAGCGGTAGGTCTTCGAGACGGACTCGAACCGCACCGTTCCGGTCTCCCGGCCGGCCTCGCTGCCGGGCGCGGCGGCCGGGGCCCGGGCGGCGGTCGCGGCGCCCGGGCCCGTCCGCCCGGCCGCGGCCGGCGTGCCCGGATCGCGCAGGCTGTCGAAGATCAGGCCGACCATCAGTTCTGCCACGCCAGCAGGTACAGCTTGTCGCTGTTGGCGAAGGACTTGCGGATCTGCTGTTTCACGGCCTCCGAGTTCTGGAAGAGCGTCACGAATTTCCGGATCACGGGGTCCTCCTTGCGGGCGGCCTTGGTGACGAAGCTCACGGCGAAGCGTCGGTCCTCGATACCGGAATAGATCAATCCGCTGGTCGGGTCGAAACTGCCGGCCGCCACGATGAAGTGCGGGTAGCCCAGGGCGAGGTCGACGTCGCCGGTGATCCGCGCGAGCTGCGGCCCCTCGACCTCGGTGAACCGCAGCGTCTTCGGGTTCTCGACGATGTCGTCGAGGGTGCCGAGGAAGCCGACACCGTCCTTCAGCGTGATCAGCCCGGCCTTCTGGAGGAGCAGCAGGCCGCGGCCCTGGTTCACCGGGTCGTTGGCGATCGCCACCGTGCCGCCCGCCGGGATCTGGTCGAAGCTCTTATGCTTCAGGGAGTACAGGCCGATATTGGACAGGATCCCGAGCCCGACGATGTCGAACGCGTAGCCCTTCTGCTTGGCGGCGTTCTCCATGAAGGGGCGGTGCTGGAAGAAGTTCACGTCGATGTCGCCGGCGTCGAGGGCGACGTTGGGCGTCGTCCAGTCGCTGAACTCGACCACCTTGACGTCGAGGCCCTCGGCCTTGGCCTCCCGGGCCGCGACCGTGACGGCGTCGCCGTAGGCGCCGGGCACGACGCCGACCCGGAGGGTCTCCGCCCCGGCCGGCAGGGCCCCGAGGCTGAGCGCCGCGACGGCGAGGAGACGCAGGAACTTCATCGGGCGGGAACTCTGATCGGGATGGACGGGGGCAAGTCCGGCTGCCGGGCCGCGATGGTTCGCTCCGCATCCGAAGGCATGCGGACACGATCCATCAAGTCGACAGGCGCCGTCTCACGTGGATGATTGTCTCGCGTCAGGTTTAGATCAGCGCGGCCCGCCCCGAAATTCTAAAGATCGTCGTTCGACGACACGAACGATCTCCCGATACCCATGAACCGGAGAGGCGCATGCTGCGCCCCCGCGGAACTCCTCTCCGGCCCCGCTCCGTCCCCGCGCGCGCGGTCCGGCCCCGGGGACGGGGCGCGGCGCCCGGGCGGATCCCGGTCGCCCGGACCGGTCGCCGAATACAGGTCGGTCCGGCGGGCGGAGCGCCGGAACAAGCCTTGTCGGATCGGATTGAACCTGCGATTATCCAGTCATCGCAACGGCTTAGTGAAGATCATGCTCTTCCGCGAGCACTCCGCGAACGAAACCTTCTCCCCCATCCTCGATCCGGGGGATGAGCCTTCCCGGGTCGCGGAGATGCCCCGCCGCCCGGTCCCCGAGGCCTGGTCCGGCGTCGCCGCGCCGGCCCTCGCCCCGGGCGACGAGGTGGTGTTCGACCGGCTCGACCTCGCCGAGATCCTCGGGATCTGGCGCCATGCCCGCGGCCGGGTCGTGGGGCTCCACCGCCCGTGGGGCGCGGCCGCCACCGTGGACGTGCAGTTCGAGGGACACAAGACCCTGGAACGCTACCTGCCGGATCTGTTCCGGCGCGTGCACTGAGGCGCGCCGCAAACCCGCCGGCCGGCGGAGTCATTGGCTGACCCCAGGCTGACCCCAGGCTGACCCCAGGCTGACCCCAGGCTGACCCCAGGCTGACCCCGGGCTGACCCCGGGCTGACCTTGCGCCGACATCGCCCGGATCTGTCGGCTGAGAGGACAGCGAGTGTCTGTTTTCACGACACTTCGCGGCGCTGGGCACGGATCGGGCCCGCGCTCACGAAAATGTAGGGCCCCACCGGCGCGCGTCTCCCCCCGGGGCCGGAACCCCGCCGGCTCCGAAACGTCGGGCCGGTCGCGACCACCGCGGCCGATCTCCCGGCCGGGGCGGACGGGCCTGTCCGGGGGGCACGATGGCTCAGGGAAACCACAGACGGCGCGCGGGCGCGCCATGACGGCGAGCCACGGCGTGTTCGCCTTCGCGCATATCGGCGACCTGCATCTCGAGCGGGGCTCCGACCCCCACGCCGCCGACCTGCGGGCGATGCTCGCCGAGGTGGCGGGGCTGCACCGACACGGTCTCCTCGACTTCGTCTACATCCCCGGCGACCTCGCCGAGGACGGGCGGGCGGAGCAGTACGCCGTCCTGCACGAGGCCCTGGACCGGCACCCGGACCTGCCGGTGCGCCTGATCGCCGGCGACCACGACCGCCAGCACGGCACGATGGCGGATTTCGACGCCCTGTTCGCCGCGGTCGCGGGCAGCCCGCGCGGCGGCGGCCACGCGGCGCGGCGCCACGACCTGCCGCGCCCGCGCGACCCCGTCTCCGTGACGCACTACTACTTCGCCGAGACCTGGGCCGGCGTGCGCTGCCTGTTCCTCGACATGGTCAGCCCCGGCTACGGCCAGAAGGGCTTCGGCCTCGATTTCCGCCTCGGCCCCCACCAGCTCGCGTGGCTCGGCGAGGAGCTGGCCCGGGCCGAGCGGGAGGGCCAGCCCTGCGCGGTCTTCGCCCACACCTACCCGGACGACCTCTGCGTGCCCGACGAGCGGGCGGCGCTCGCTGGCCTGATCCGCCACTACGGCGTCCGCCTCGTCGAGATGGGCCACACCCACTACAACGAGCTCGCCCCGGACGGGCGCACCCTCTACGCCGCGGCCCGCTCGGTCGGCCAGAACGAGGACGGCTCGGTCGGCTACGCGGTCGCGGCGATCGACGGGCCGGTCGCGAGCTGGCGGTTCAAGCCCCTCGACCGGGCGCTGCCCTTCGTGATGGTCACGAGCCCCGCCGACCGGCGCCTCGCCACGGCTCCCCTCGACGCCGCCGACGGAACGGTCTCGGTGCGCGCCCTCGTGCTGTCGGACCGGCCGCGGGCCGAGTGGCGCTGTCACCTGCGCGTCGATGGCGGCCCGGCCCACCCGATGGTGCCGGACGGCCCCCGGACGGTCCACGCCCGCATCCCCTGGCGGGACGGCGCGCGCCGCCTCGCCGTCACGGTCGCGGACGGCACCGGCCACACCGACACCGAGGTGATCGAGCCCGTGGACCGGAGCTTCGTGCCGCCGCCCGCGCACGAGCGGCCCGGCAGCGACGCGTTCCGCCTGCCGGCCTGGCCCGAGAAGGGGCTCCGGGGCGACCAGCTCGGGCCGAACCGCAACGGCCGGCACTGGTAGCCGGTCCCGCCCGAATCGCGGCACACCGCACCGCACGATCCACCCCACCAGAGGACCACCGCAACCGATGGGCGCGCTGACGCTGACCCCCAACATCGCGACTTGGACGATCGCCGCCCTCGCGACCCTCGGCGTCATCCTGCGGCCGTTCGCGTGGCCGGAGGCGATCTGGGCCGTGCTCGGGGCCGGCGCCCTCGTGGCCCTCGGCCTGCTCGCTCCCGCCACCGCCTGGGACGGCGTGCTGAAGGGGACCGACGTCTACCTGTTCCTCGTCGGCATGATGCTGATGTCGGAGGTGGCCCGGAAGGAGGGCCTGTTCGACTGGCTCGCCTCGATCGCGGTGCGCGCCGCCAAGGGCTCGGCGACCCGGCTGTTCACCCTCGTGTACCTCGTCGGCACCGTCGTCACGGTGTTCCTGTCCAACGACGCCTGCGCGGTGGTGCTGACGCCCGCCGTCTACGCGGCCACCAAGGCCGCCAAGGTGGAGAACCCCCTCCCCTACCTGTTCATCTGCGCCTTCATCGCCAACGCGGCGAGCTTCGTGCTGCCGATCTCGAACCCGGCCAACCTCGTGGTCTTCGCCGAGCACATGCCGCCGCTGGTGCGCTGGCTCGGCCTGTTCGCCCTGCCCTCGCTGCTGGCCATCGCCACGACCTACGCGGTGCTGCGGCTGACCCAGGCGAAGACCCTGCGCGGGCAGGAGGTCGCCACCGACGTCGAGGCTGTGCCGCTGTCCCGCACCGGCCTCGTGGCGGGGATCGGCATCGTGGCGACCGGCGGCGTGCTGATCGCGGCTTCCGCGCTCGGCCTCGATCTCGGCCTGCCCACCTTCGTGGCCGGGCTCGCCACCACGATCGTCGTGCTGCTGCTCAAGCGCGGCGGCCTCGTCGAGGTGGCCAAGGACGTGTCGTGGAGCGTGCTGCCGCTGGTGGCCGGGCTGTTCGTCCTCGTGGAGGCCCTGGAGAAGACCGGCGTCCTGGCGATGCTGGCGGACCTCCTCAAGGGCTACGCCCACGCCGCCCCGGAGGCCACCGCCTGGGGGGCGGGCGGCCTCGTCGCGGTGCTGTGCAACCTCGTCAACAACCTGCCGGCCGGGCTGATCGCGGGCGCCGCGGTCCAGACCGCCCACGTGCCCGAGAAGGTGGCGGGCGCGATCCTGATCGGCGTCGATCTCGGGCCGAACCTGTCGGTGACCGGTTCGCTCGCGACGATCCTCTGGCTCACCGCCATCCGCCGCGAGGGCCAGGATGTCGGCGCCTGGACCTTCCTCAAGCTCGGCCTGCTGGTGATGCCGCCGGCCCTCGCGCTGGCGCTCGCCGGCCTGCTCCTCGTCTGACCCTTCCCCGCAAACCCGAAGGTCCGCGCGCGTGACGGCTGCCCTCCTCTATCCCTTCATCCTGGTGGCGGGCGCGCTGCAGGCGATCGGCAACGCCATGAACGCGCAGCTGCGCGGCCGCATGGTCAATCCGTGGCTCGCCGCGACGGTGTCGTTCCTGCCGATCGTCTTCGTGTTCACGACCCTGTTCCTCACGATGCCGACGCCGCTGCCGAGCCTCGACTCCCTGGGCAAGATGCCCTGGTACGCGCCCCTCGGAGGCTTGGCCGGCGCGGTCGCGGTGTTCGGCGGGCTCGCCTTCATCGACAAGGTCGGCGCCGGGCCGTTCAACGGCCTGACGCTCACCGCCAACATCCTCACCTCCCTGGCGATGGACGCGCTCGGCCTGTTCGGCCTGCAGGCGGCGGGCTTCAAGCCGATGCCCTGGCTCGGCGGCCTGCTGATGGCGGTGGGCGTCACCTTCATCGCGCGCTCGGGCGGCAAGAGCGACGGCGGCGGCTCGGGGGTCGGCGGCAAGCTGCTCTACCCGTTCATCCTCGTGGCCGGCGCCCTGATGGCGATCGGCGTGGTCTGGAACGCGCAGCTCCGCGGGGCCCTGGAGAATCCCTGGCTCGCCGCGACGGTGTCGTTCGTGCCGGTCGTGTTCGTGTTCGCGCTGATGTTCCTGCTGCGGCCGTCGCCGCTGCCGACCCGCGACGACGTCGCGGGCGTCCGCTGGTGGATGCCCCTCGCCGGCCTCACCGGGGCGGTCGCGGTCTTCGCCGGACTGCTCTTCGTCGACAAGGTCGGGGCCGGCGCCTTCAACGGCCTGCTCATCACCGCCAACCTCCTGACCTCGGTGGCGCTCGATCATTTCGGCTGGTTCGGCATGAAGCGGGTCAAGGCCGGCCCGCCGCGCCTGATCGGCGCCGCCCTGATGGTCGGCGGCATCGTGCTGATCTCGCTGTTCTGAGTGGCCGGGGCGATGTGGACCCTCCCCGCCTGGATCCTGCGCCGGGAGACCCTGCTCCTGGCCGGGGCCGCCCTCCTGGGCGCGGGCGGGGTCGCGGCGTGGTACCTGCTCCAGGCGACGGTGCTCACCATCGCGGTCGCTCCCCGGGACGGGACCGAGCCCGGCCTGATCAAGGCCTACGCGGACGCGCTCGAGGCCGCGCACGAGAATGTCCGGCTGAAGATCCTGTCCTTCGACGACGTGCGCGAGAGCGCCGCCGCCCTGCAGGACGGGCGCGCCGACCTCGCGGTGGTCCGCCCCGACGTGCTGCTGCCGACGAACGGCCTCACCCTGGCGATCCTGCGCGACCAAGCGATGGTCATCGCCTCGCCCGAGCAGGCCGGGATCACGAGCTTCCCGAAGCTCGCCGGCAAGCGGCTCGGCATCGCGGCGCACCGGGACGCCGATCTCTGGCTGCTCCGGAACCTCCTCGGCTATTACGGGCTCACCCTGGAGGAGGCCGCCGGCCCGGCCCGGGACTCGACGGTCCTGCTGGTCCCGGTCGACCAGGAGGCGGTGGCCGGCGCCTTCCGCGAGAGGCGGATCGACGCCTTCGTCAGCATCATCGCGCCCTCGGCGCCGAAGGCGCTGGCCCTGGTCTCGGCCGTGCAGGGCGTCGCCCGCGGCGGCAAGGTGGCGTTCGTCGCCGTGGAGGATGACGGCGCGGTGATCGAGCGCTTCCCGCGGCTCCAGGCGGTCACCGTCCCGGGCGGCCTGTTCGGCGGCCGCCCGAAGCTGCCGGCCGACGACGTGAAGACGGTGGGCGCCTCGTACCGGCTGATGGCCCGGGCCTCCCTGAGCCGGGTCGTGGCGGCCGACGTGACCCAGCAGCTCTTCGAGAAGCGCGGCGCCGCCGCCCTGGCGACGGACGCCGCCGAGTACGTCCAGGCCCCGGCCTACGACACGACCGTGGCGGCCACCAGCGCCCGCATCCCGATCCATCCGGGGGCGATCGACTATTACGAGCGCGACCAGCACGGCTTCATCGAGCGCTACGGCGACACGCTCTACCTCCTCGGCGCGCTGGTGGGCGGCCTCGTCTCGGTGCTGGCCTGGATCCGGCAGCGCCTCGCCAGCCTGCGCCGCGAGCGCATCGACGAGCTCCTGGACCGGCTCCTGGAGATCGCCGGGCAGGCCCGGGCGCTGCGCGACCCGGCGGCGATCGAGGCGCTCACCGTCGAGGTCGACGCGCTGGCCATGGACGTCGTCCGCTACGCCCGCGAGCGGGAGCCGGACACCCGCACCATGTCGGCGGCGTCCGTCGCGATCGACACGGCGCGGGCGACCATCGCGGATTGCCGGGCGCGGGCGGCCGAGGACGGCGCGCGGGCCGGGCGGCCCGTCCGGCTGCACGGCGCGGCCGGGGCCTGACATGTCCGTCCCAGCGCCCGCGCCCGCCACCGTGCCCGCCACCGCAACAGAATCGGACCGGAGCGACGCCGCGCCGGACGCCGCCTCGGTCAGGGCGCGTGTCGGCGCGCGCGTGGGGGCGCGGGTGCAGCGATCCCTGCGCTCGCGCACCGTGACTTGGATGACGGTGGGGTTCGCCACGATCCTGGTGATGACCGCCATCGCGCTCGGCGCCTTCGTGTACCAGCAGCGCGGCGTCGACGCCGTGCGCCACACCGTGGCGGTGGACGGGCGCCTCGCCCGGGTCCTGTCGGCGGTGCAGGACGCCGAGACCGGCCAGCGCGGCTACCTGCTCACCGGCGACGAGGCCTTCCTGCTGCCCTTCACCGAGGGGCGGCTGAACGTCGACCAGCAGCTCGATCTCCTGCGCGACCTCGTCCAGGACGATCCCGACCAGCGGGGTGACCTCGACACCCTGGCCGGGTTGATCCGCCGGAAGCTCGACGAGCTCGGCGCCAGCGTCGCCCTCATGCGCGCCGGCGACGGCGCGGCGGCCCGCGCTTCCGTGGCGGACGGGCGCGGCAAGCAGGTGATGGACGCGATCCGCGACCGGGTGCGCCGCATGGAGGCGCACGAGGCGCGGCGGATGGAGCGGCGGCAGGCGACGGTGTCGCGGATCGCCCTGGCCATCTGGGTCATGGTCGGGGCCCTGGCAGTGCTGTTCGTGCTGTTCGCCGTGTCGGCCCTGCGGGAGGCGACCCGGCGCAACCGGCTGTCGCGGTTCCTGCCGCAGGAGCTGGTCCTGCGGCTCGCCGACGGCGACGGGAGCCTGAAGGCCGGCCGCCGCCAGCAGGCCGCCATCGTGTTCGTCGACATGCGCGGCTCGACCACCCTGGCCGAGAGCCTGGATCCGCACCGGCTCTCCGAGTTCCTGTCCGCCTTCCGGCGGCGGGTGACGCGCCTCGCCCGCCTGCGGGGCGGCGTGGTCGACAAGTTCATCGGCGACGGCGCCCTGGTGGTGTTCGGCCTGCCCGAGCCCCTGCCCGACGACGCGGCCCGCGCCCTCGCCTTCGCGCAGGACCTCGTCGCGGTGATCGCCCGCTGGACCGACAGGGCCGCACCCGCGCAGGCCGTGCGCATCGGTGTCGGCGTCCATTACGGCGAGGTGTTCTGCGGGATCATCGGCGAGGAGGCGCGCTACGAGTTCACCGTGCTGGGCGACGCCGTCAACGTCGCCGCCCGCCTCGAGCAGGCGACCAAGCTCCACGGCGTCCCGATCCTGGTCTCGGAGGCCGCGCGGCGGGCCGCGGGGGCGCCGGCTGAGGCGTGGCGCGAAGTCAGCCGCGAGCCTCTGCGGGGGCGCCGCGAGCGCATGGCCTACCACACGCCCGCCGCCCCGGGAGCGGGCGGTCCCGGCCCCCGGCGGGAAGAAGATATCGTGTTCCCGGCGGTCGAACCGGCCCTCTGAGAAGAACCTGCCTGTCGTGGGGATCGAATGGAGAACAAGCATCTCCGTGCGCAGCGAAATTCGAAAGACGTGTCCATTGCGAACGGACCTGCCGAGCGCGACATTCGGCACCATGCGCAGTGCCTCTGAAAACCAGTCGCCGGCCTTCGATCCGTTCGGCGAGCCCGTCGCCGACGGCGTCGCCGGCGCCTGCCCGGCCACCTCGACCGGCGACCGCACGGCGCGGCGCGTCGGCGGTGCGGTGTTCTGGACGCTGGCGCTCGCGATCCTGGCCGGCCGCGTCTACGCCTACGATCTCCCGGCCGTGCAGGCCGTCGCCTCGCACGCTGCCCAGGTGCTCGCCCTGCGCTGAGCCTCCCGGTCGAGCCCGTCGAAGGCGACCCGCGCGGCGCGCAGGTTGCCGTCGATGTGCAGCCGCGCGCGGGCCCTCCCGGTTCAGTCCCTCGTGAGGTGGCGGCGGACGGCCTGGGCCGTGACGGCGGAGACGCGCACGTTCGATTCCTGGGTCACCCCGGCGATGTGCGGCGTGAGGATCAGGTTCGGCACGTCGGCGAAGACGGCGCCCGCCGCCGCGTCGAGGGGCTC
>NZ_FOZY01000096.1:0-1382 GCF_900116245.1 Methylobacterium sp. yr668
GCCTTGTTGTGGAAGGCGATGGCGGCGATCTCGGCCGGCAGGGTGAAGACGACGTGGAAGTAGCCGACCGGCAGGAGGTCGGCCTCGCGCGCGGCGAGCCAGTCGCGGGCGGCCGCGCCCTGGCACCGGGGGCAATGCCGGTTGCGACAGGAGTTGTAGGCGACGCGCAGGTGGCCGCATGCGTCGCAGCCCTCGACATGGCCGCCGAGGCTGGCGGTGCGGCAGCGCTCGATCGCCGCCATCACCTTCAGCGTATCCAGGCTCAGATGCCCGGCCTGCTCGGCGCGATAGGCCGGACCGGCGGCGCGGAAGACGTCGGCCAACTCGATCGCGGCGGGCATCGTCTCAGTCCGGCGCTGCCCCCTGTCTATGGAACAGGGCGAGCCTGTCGAGGGGGCTGGTCACGGCCCGCACCGTCCGGGTTGCGACCTTGGCGTAGAGGGCGGTGGTGTCGAGCCGGCTGTGCCCGAGCAGGACCTGGATGACGCGGATGTCGACGCCGTCCTCCAGGAGATGGGTGGCGAAGGAGTGGCGCAGGGTATGGGGACCGACCCGCTTGGGGATCCCGGCCGCGCGCGCCGCCTCGACGACGACGCGGTGAAGCTGGCGTGTGCTGATCGGCCGTGCCCAGTCCTGGCCGGGGAACAGCCAGCCCTGGCGCTGCAGGACACCCTGCCGGTGGCCCTCGCTCCACCAGCGCCGCAGCAGGTCCAGGAGATCGGCTGACAGCATGGCATTGCGGTCGCGGCCGCCCTTGCCGCGTTCGATCCGCAGGATCATGCGGGTCGAGTCGATATCGCCGATCCTGAGCGCGGCGACCTCGGCCACGCGCAGGCCCGCGCCGTAGGCGAGCGACAGGGCGGCGAGATGCTTCAGGCAGACCGTGGCATCGAGCAGACGCCCGACCTCGTCGGCGCTCAGCACGTCGGGCAGGGTGCGGGGATGGTTGAGGCGGACCAGCCTGCGGGCGAGATCGGGGCGGCTGAGCGTGTGGACGAAGAAGAAGCGCAGGGCGGAGACGATGGCGTTCATCGTCGGCACGCCGAGGCCGAGTTCCTGCTGGGCGATCTGGAAGCGGCGCAGGTCGTCACCGGTCGCGGTATCGGGCGATCGCCGCAGGAAGGCGGCCAGCCGCCCGACGTCGCGGATGTAGTTGCGCTGCGTCGCCCGGGAGAACCGGCGCAGGGTCATGTCGTCGATCAGGCGCTGACGCAGCGAGCCGCCGGCAGCGGCGGGAACGGCAAGGACGGTCATGGGATGGCTCCGCTCGAAGGGAGCCGGGATCGTCCGCCCGGGCCGGGCGACGCTCAATCGGCGCAGGGCCTTCGGCTCAACCCGCCGACGTCGACGCTGCCACCCCTCCCGCGCGAGCGGGTTCGTTC
>NZ_FOZY01000056.1:0-18271 GCF_900116245.1 Methylobacterium sp. yr668
GAGCCCCTCGACGCGGCGGCGGGCGCCGTCTTCGCCGACGTGCCGAACCTGATCCTCACGCCGCACATCGCCGGGGTGACCCAGGAATCGAACGTGCGCGTCTCCGCCGTCACGGCCCAGGCCGTCCGCCGCCACCTCACGGAGCGCTGAGCCGATGCCGAACCTGACCCTGTCGGAGGCCGAGGCCCTCGCCGCCGACGCCCTCGTCCGCTGCGGCACGGCCGAGGCCGCGGCCCGGAGCGTCGCCCGCGCCCTGGTCGGCGCCGAGGCGGACGGGCTCAAGGGCCACGGCCTGTCGCGGGTCGCGCCCTACGCCGCGCAGGTCCGGGCCGGGAAGGTCGCGGGCGACGCGGTCCCGCTTGCGTCGCGCCCGCGGCCGGGCCTGCTCGCGATCGACGCCGCCCACGGCTTCGCCTACCCGGCGATCGACCTCGCCCTGGAGGCGCTGCCGGGCGTCGCGCGCCAGCAGGGCGTGGCGGCGGCGGGCATCCGCCGCTCGCACCATTGCGGCGCGGCCGGCCGCCCGGTCGAGGCCCTGGCCGAGCAGGGCTGCGTCGCGCTGCTCTTCGCCAACACGCCCGCCGCGATGGCCCCCTGGGGTGGGCGGCAGGCGGTGTTCGGCACCAACCCGCTGGCCTTCGCCTGCCCGCTGCCCGGCCGCGCGCCGATCGTGGTCGACCTCGCGCTGTCGAAGGTGGCCCGCGCCAACATCGTCGGGGCGGCCAAACGCGGCGAGCCGATCCCCGAGGGCTGGGCCCTCGACGCGGAGGGACGCCCGACGACCGACGCCACGGCCGCCCTCGACGGCACCATGGTGCCGCTGGGCGACGCCAAGGGGACGGCGCTCGCCCTGATGGTCGAGCTGCTCGCCGCCGGCCTCGTCGGCGCGCGCTTCGCCGGCGAGGCCTCCTCGTTCCTCGACGCCGCGGGCGACCCGCCGGGCACCGGGCAGCTGATCCTCGCCCTCGACGCGGCGGCGCTCAGCCCGGACGCGCCGGAGCGCTTCGCGGCGCTGGCCGGCGCGATCGAGGCGCAGGACGGCGCCCGGCTCCCGGGCAGCCGCCGGCTCGCACTCCGCCGCCGGGCCGCCGAGGCGGGGCTCGACGTGGCCGAAGCCCTCGTGGCCGAGATCCGGGCGCTGTGACGCGGATCGCCTGTGCGGAGGAAGAACCCGTGATTGCTCCCGTCGGCAGGGCGACGTAAGCCAGAGGAGGGAGAGGTGCTGGACACAACCTTCGACGCTCTACCCACGGATGGGGCTCTGCGTCGTCACGCGATGGAACGGTCAGGCGAAGGGCAGGCAGGTTCGGGACGCGCAGACTCGGGGCGCGCAGACTCGGGACGCGCCGGCGCGGTCGGCTTCCGCCCGCTCTACCGGCAGGTCTACGACACGCTGCTGAAGCGCCTGGCCGACGCGGTCTGGCAGCCCGGCCAGATCCTTCCGAGCGAGGGGCAGCTCGCCGCCGAGCTGGGCGTCAGCCAGGGGACGGTGCGCAAGGCCCTCGACGCGCTCACCGCCGACAGCCTGCTGGTGCGCCGCCAGGGCCGCGGGACGTTCGTGGCCGACCACGACGACAAGCAGAGCGTCTTCCGCTTCCTGAAGCTGCGGCCGGACGGCGACGGCACCGGCATGCCCACGAGCCGGGTCACGGGGATCGCGGAGGCGGCCGCCAGCGCCGACGAGCGCGGGCGGCTCGACCTCGTGCGGTCCGCCCGCGTGGTCCGGATCGAGCGCGTGCGCGCCGTCGACGCCAAGCTGTGCGTGGTCGAGACGATCAGCGTGCCCGCCGGCCTGTTCCCGGGCATCGCCCAGATCGAGCTGCCGAACACCCTCTACAGCCTCTACGCCACCCGCTACGGCATCACGATCGCCACCGCCAACGAGCGCCTGAAGGCCGTGGCGATCGGGCCCCGCGAGGCCGAGCTGCTCCAGGTGCCCGCCGGAACCCCCGCCCTCGAGATCGACCGCGTCGCCATCGACCTCGAGGAGCGGCCGGTCGAGTGGCGCCTCTCGACCTGCCTGACGCAGGACATCCACTACCTCTCGGTCCTTCGCTGACCGGGATCCCCCGACGCGCCGCCTCGCAGTCGAAGGCGAGGCGCGCCGAACCGGACCTCCGCTGCCACAGCCTGAACGGGGAGCGCGCGATGACCGATCGCGGAAGACGGGACTTCATGCGGCTGAGCGCCCTCGGCGCCCTCGCCGCGCTCGGGGGCGTGCCGCGCGCACGGGCGGCCGACGGGGGGACGCTGCCCTTCGGCAACGGCGAGCGGCCGCTCGTGGCCTATCCGGGCAAGCGGCCGCTCCTGCAGATGACCGCGCGCCCGCCGCAGCTGGAGACGCCGTTCGCGGTCTTCGACGGGGGCGCGATCACGCCGAACGACGCGTTCTTCGTCCGCTACCACCTCGCCGACATCCCGACCGAGATCGACCCGCAGGCCTTCCGCGTCGCCGTGACCGGGCAGGTCGAGCGCCCGCTTTCCCTGTCGCTCGCCGACCTCAAGGCGATGCCCCAGACCGAGATCGTCGCGGTCAACCAGTGCTCGGGCAATTCCCGCGGCTTCTTCGAGCCGCGCATCGCCGGCGGCCAGCTCGCCAACGGCGCCATGGGCTGCGCCCGCTGGACCGGCGTGCCGCTCAAGACGGTGCTCGACCGGGCCGGCGTGAAGGCCGGCGCCGTGCAGGTCGCCTTCAACGGCCTCGACGGGCCGGTCCTGCCCGAGACGCCGGACTTCGCCAAGGCGCTGACCCTCGACCACGCCCGGGACGGCGCGGTGCTGCTCGCCTGGGGCATGAACCGGCAGGACCTGCCCTGGCTCAACGGCTTCCCGCTCCGCCTCGTGGTGCCGGGCTACTACGGCACCTACTGGGTCAAGCACCTCGACAGCATCGCCGTCCTCGATCACCCCTTCGAGGGCTTCTGGATGAAGACGGCCTACCGCATCCCCGACAATGCCTGCGCCTGCACCGAGCCCGGCAAGGCGCCGGACAGGACCGTCCCGATCGGCCGCCTCAACGTCCGCTCCTTCCTGACGAACCTGACCGACGGCGCGCCGGTGAAGGCGGGTCCGGTCGCCCTGCGGGGCATCGGGTTCGACGGCGGCTCGGGCATCCGGGACGTCGCGGTCTCGGCCGACGACGGCCGGACCTGGAGCGCGGCCCGGCTCGGCCAGGATCTCGGCCCCTACGCCTTCCGCACCTGGACCGCGGAGGTCGATCTCGCGCCGGGCGCCCACGCCCTGCGCGTGCGGGCCACGGGCAACGACGGCGCGACCCAGCCGATGGAGCCGCGCTGGAACCCCGCCGGCTACATGCGCAACGTCGTCGAGACGACCCGCGTGCGCGCGGCCTAGAGGGAGGATCGGCATGTTCAGCACCCGCCCGCTCCGCGCGTCGGTCGTCGCGATCGCCGCCGCGCTGGCCGCGACACCCGCGCTGGCCGCGCCCGAGACCTACGCGCTGCCGGAGCCGACGGCGCAGTTCCGGCCGGCCCCGGATGCCGCGCACGCGGCCGGCTTCCAGGCCGCGCAGGAGAACTGCCTGACCTGCCACTCGGCCGACTACGTCGCCATGCAGCCGCCCCGGAAGGGGCAGGCGTTCTGGGACGCCGAGGTCGCCAAGATGATCAAGGTCTACCGGGCACCGATCACGGAGGACCAGGCCCGGGCCATCGCCGGCTATCTCGGCGCGGCCTACTGAGCGCCGAGACCGGGCAGGAGGTCGCGCGATGACCCTCAGAACCGCCGTGCCGGACCGGTCCGGGGCCGCGCCGACCGGGTCGCGGGGGGCCTCCGCCTGGGCCGGGGCGGCCGGCACCCTGCTCCCGGGCCTGCTCCTGTGCCTGGGCATCACCGCGGTGGCGCAGGCTCTGCAGGCCGGCGAGGAGCACCTGACCGGCCATCCCTACGTCGAGGCCCTGGTGCTGGCCATCCTGCTGGGGACGGCCGTGCGGACCGCCTGGGTGCCGGGCGCGCGCTTCAAGGCCGGGATCGCCTTCTCGGCCAAGCAGGTGCTGGAAGTGGCCGTCACGCTGCTCGGCGCCGCGGTCAGCCTCGGGGCGATCGTCGCCTCGGGCCCGGCGCTGCTGGCCGGCATCGTCGGGGCGGTGGCGCTGACCATCCTGGCGAGCTGCGCGCTCTGCCGCGCCCTGGGCCTGCCGGTGCGCATGGCGCTGCTGATCGCCTGCGGCAACGCGATCTGCGGCAACTCGGCGATCGCCGCGGTGGCGCCGGTGATCGGGGCGGACAGCCGGGACGTGGCGGCGGCCATCGCCTTCACGGCGGTGCTGGGCGTGCTGATGGTGCTGGGCCTGCCGCTGTTCGTGCCGCTCGTCGGCTTCAGCGAGCACCAGTACGGCGTGCTGGCGGGCCTGACCGTCTACGCGGTGCCGCAGGTGCTGGCCGCGACCGTCCCGGTGGGCCCGCTCGCCACGCAGGTGGGCACGCTGGTCAAGCTGGTCCGGGTGCTGATGCTCGGGCCGGTGGTGCTGGCCCTCTCGCTCCTCGCCCCGCGCCTGCCGGCGGCGGGAGCGAGCGCCAAGCCTGCTAGCGCCCCCGGGAGCGCCCGGCGCCGGCCCGGCTTCTTCAAGCTGGTCCCGTGGTTCATCCTCGGCTTCCTGGCCCTGGCGAGCCTGCGCTCGCTCGGGCTGATCCCGGACGCCTGGGTCGCGCCGATCTCCCGCCTCGCCGGCTTCCTCACCATCGTGTCGATGGCCGCGCTCGGCCTCGGGGTGGACGTGCGCGTGCTGGCCCAGGTCGGCGGCCGGGTCACGATGGCGGTCACCGCCTCGCTCGGCGTGCTGCTGGCCATCGCCGTCCTGCTCATCCGCGGCCTCGGGATCGGCTGAGCCGGTCGCCGGCGGCGCGCGGGTGGCCCGGGCTCCGCGAGCGCGATCGCGCCGGGGAGGCGGCTCACACGCAACGGCGGCGGTCGCGTACGGCGGACAGCGATGTCGCGCGCCCGGGAGCGTGAAAGTCCCCGACGAGACGACATCATCCGGGCGCCGATGCGGACGTCGAGCGCGCAACGGGATCGGCGGTGCCACGATGCCGCCGGGGCAGGATCGCGCGATCGCCGCGACGTCTGACGAACAGGCAGACGTCTTCGCGCCGAACGCGGCCGAGCAAGACGACAGCTCCGGATATGGGGTGTCCGCGGCGCAACGCCCGACGGGATATGAGTGAACCCTCCGCGCCCGTCCCGTCCATACATGCGCCGGACTGCCCGGCGCGGCACCGATATTCGGCCTCGCGAACGACGGAGATCACCGAATATTTGCGCAGAGGAGACAAATATTCGAAGCAGAGTTTTGCTCCGCGCGCGGCGTTAACCACGGTTTTCAATATTTCTGAAATTCCACGCCGCTAATATGCGGATATAACCTGGGATTGAACTGCTACAATGATGACCCCCTCGACGAGAGCGAAGTAGCGAGACGCCGCGTTGGGACTGTATTCCAAGCTGCGGGCCGCACTCGCTGAAGATGCCCTCCTCGCGCGCGGCGTGAAGCGCTCGCTCGTCGACGGGCTGTATCAGCCTTTCGCGTCGCTCGCGGTCGGCGCCGCGTCCGGGACGATCGTCGCCACGGCCGCGGCGTTCTGGTCCGACGATCGCGCGATCACGGTGACCGCGTTCGCGGTCGGCCTGATCGGCCTCACCCGCATCGTGCTCGCTCGGATCTACCTGACGAAGGGGCCGCAGAAGCACGATCGTTACGAGCTCTGGGAGACCTACTTCTCCCTCGGCGCGTTCGCCTACGCCGCGTCGCTCGGCATCCTGTCGTTCCTCATCACGACGCGGTCGTCCAACCTCGCGCTCCAGGTCATCACCCCCACGTTCACGATCGGTTACGCCGCGGGCATCTCGGGCCGCAATGCGGGCCGCCCCCTGCTGGCCATCGCGCAGGTGCTCCTGTCGGCGATGCCGCTGTCCGCGGGCCTGCTCGTGTCGGGCGACGGCGAGCGGGCCTCGCTCGGCATCCTCTCGCTCCTGTTCGCCTACGGCATGATCGACATCACGCTCAGCACGCGCGAGATCATCGTGTCGGCCCTGGTGACGACGCGCGAGAAGGAGGCGCTCGCCGAGAAATTCCAGGCCCAGGCCAATCTCTTCGACATCGCGTTGCGCAACATGTCGCACGGACTGTGCATGTTCGACGCGCGCGGCCGGCTCCAGGTCTGGAACGACCAGTTCCTCTCGATATCGGGCATTCCCTCGAACCGCATCCATACCAATTCGACGGCCAAATCGCTGTACGCATTGAGCCGCGCCATCATCGATGAGCGAACCGCGGGGCGCGGCGCGACGCTCTCGACATTCTCGGCGGCGTCGAACGCGTTGAGGTCGGGAAACCTGGTCCTGATCCTGCCCGACGATCGCGTGGTCTCCCTGATGCAGCGGCGGACCGCCGAGAAGGGCTACGTGATCATCTTCGAGGACATCACCGAGCGGCGTCGGAGCGAAGCCCGCATCCAGCAGATGGCGCGTTACGACGATCTGACGGGCCTGCTCAATCGCAGCAGCTTCAAGGCCAAGGTCTCCCAGGCGCTGAAAGCCAGCGCCAGCAGCAAGGGCGATTTCGCGGTCCATCTGCTCGATCTCGACCACTTCAAGGTCATCAACGACACGCTGGGGCATCCGGCCGGAGACAGGTTGTTGCAGATGGTGGCGGACCGGCTGCGCGGGATCGGGGCGCTGTCCGGATCGGTCGCCCGCCTCGGCGGCGACGAGTTCGTCATCGTCCAGCAATCCGTCACGTCGCCGGCCGTCGCGGAGGATCTCGCGCAGCGCGTCCTGCACGAGCTGGAGCGACCTTTCGATATCGACGGCACTCACGTCACGGTCGGCGCCTCGATCGGCATCGCGATCGCCCCGTTCCATGCCAACGACGAGGACAGGCTGCTGAAATGCGCCGATATCGCCCTCTACGCCATCAAGGGGGCCGGCAGGAGCGGGTTCAAGATCTTCCAGCACGAGATGGAAGCGGCCACGCGCGCGCGGCACGCCCTCGAGTCCGATCTCCGGGCCGCCCTGACCAACGGCGAACTGGAGCTGCACTATCAGCCGATCGTCGACGCGAGCACCGGGGCGATCGTGAGCTGCGAGGCCCTGCTACGGTGGCAGCACCCCGTCTCCGGCTACATCCCGCCGTCGGACTTCATCCCGGTGGCCGAGGACACGGGGCTCATCGTCCAGCTGGGCGACTGGGTTCTGAACGAAGCGTGCCGCGAGGCCCGGAACTGGCCGTCGTCCGTGAGCGTCGCGGTCAACATGTCGCCGCGTCAGTTCGGTGATCCGCAGCTGGCCTTCCACGTCATCGGCGCGCTGAACCGCTCCGGCCTCCCGGCGCATCGCCTGGAGCTCGAGATCACGGAGAGCGTGACGCTGGGCGCGACGCACAAGATCGTCGAGACCATCCACACGCTCCGCCAGCTCGGGATCCGCCTGTCGATCGACGATTTCGGAACCGGTTACTCGTCCCTGAGCTCCCTGAGAAACTTCGCCTTCGACAAGCTGAAGATCGACCGGTCGTTCGTGTGGGACCTGGACAGGAAGGCCGAGTCGACCGCGATCATCCGGGCGATCGTCGGGATGGGAAGGAGCATCGGGATGGCCATCGTCGTCGAGGGCGTCGAGACGGAAACGCAGCTCTCCATCCTCCGGGCCGAGGGCTGCGATCTGATCCAGGGCTACGTGTTCAGTCGTCCGGTCGCCGCACCCCAGATCCGGGCCATGCTCGCGGCCGCGGAGCCCGTGACGAAGCTAGCGAGTTGACCCCGCCGGCCCCCGCGCGGTCACCGTGCGGGCCTGAGCGGCCTGGGCTCTTCCCCTGAGCCTGTCCTGCGCCAGGACGAGCCGCTCCATGATGCTCAGATCCCTGTTCGTGAGATTCATCGCGGCGGCCGCCCAGACCGAGACGATCTTTCTCAGCTCCTCCAACGATATGCGATTGACCTCCCGGGCGGCTCGATAGATCGCCTGCTGCCCGTTGCGGCGCCGGTGGTTGCCGGCGATGTACGCGCGCACGGCCGCCTCGCCCTGGCCCCGCTCGGCGAGGACGTGAACGATCCCCAGTTCGTGCATCTCCTCCGCGGTGTAGGTTCTCCCATCGAGGATCATCTCCTGAGCCCTGATGGTCCCCAGACGCCGGGCGAGGAAGCTGTAGGCACCCATACCGGGGAAGAGCCCGAAGAGGATCTCCGGGAAGCCGAACTTGGTGCCCTTCTCGGCGATGATCACGTCGAACGAGAGCAGGCCCTCGAACCCCCCGCCCAGCGCGTCGCCCTGAACGAGGCCGATCGTGATGATCGGCAGGTTCAGCGCGTTCATGTTGCGATGAAGAACATCGACGCACGCGTTGCCGTAACCGACCAGCGCGGCCTCGTCGCCCGCGCGGATCTTGCTCGCGAACAGGCTCAGATCACCGCCGAGACTGAACACGCCGGGAAATCGTGAACCGAAGACAAAGTAGTTCAGGTCGAGGCTGCCGTTGCCGAAACCGCGCTCGATGCCATCCTGCAGGCGGCTGAAGTCGGCCAGCATCTCGGGATTCTGGCACGGGCGGCCCTGCGGGCGCATGAAGGCCCACAGGGTGCTGGTGTCGGTTTCGAGATTGACTTCGATCTGAGCGAGTTCGGAAAGGCCGTGGTCGGGAGACGAGACGGTCGGCGCGATCCGCTTCTCGCTCGGCCGCCGCGCGGTCGTCGGACGCCGTCGCAGCGGCACAGGACCAGGGTATGGCACCAAGTCTTTGGCGAGACCTGTAATAGACGCCATCGTATTCGGATCCGTTAAGTGATCCTTAACCGTATCTCAGCCGGCGTTGCGGAGCTAGGCAGCCTGAGCGGCCCTCCTCAGATAATTAAGCTTTGGTTAATGCCGGCCTTTTAGCCACCTTTGCTTGCGAGGCGGGCCTCTTCGGACGAGAGGCCCGCCGACGCCCCGGCGGCTGCCCTGACCCTCGACCTCCACGGACTCGACGGCGCCGGCTCGGTCCGGCGGGATCGCGGACGGCAGGCGTGAAGCGGCACGCCCGCCGCTCCCGCGCGAGACCGGGTCCGCCGCGGGGACGCGCGGTCAACCGCGCGACGGACGCCTCAGCGGCACCCCGTAACGGCTCCGATCTCCGATCATGCGAGTCGGCGCAATGCTCGCTGCGCCGATCGCCGATCATGACGATTGCTGTCTCCATCCCCAGCAGTTGCATTATAGACGAGTAGCATACCAATAGTTGCACAATATTATCTGTTCGTTATAAATTTTCATGTCTATCGAGACCATGATCCGAGAGCGATCCGACGACGAGAGCGACGAGAAGCCGGCACTCTATCTATGGTTGACGACAGCGTTTCTCTATTTCTGCACCGCAGCTTCGACACTGAGCCTGGCCAGTAGCGGACACGACATCGCTGCCCTATGGCCGGCCAATGCCATTCTGGTCGCCCTGCTGCTCTCCCATGACAGGGTCCGATCGGGCACGGTGCTGAGCGCCGGACTGGCCGCGAACATCGCGGCCAATGTCCTGACGCGGGGGACTTTGATCGGCCCCTTCCTGTACAGTCTCGCCAACCTCGCCGAGGTGATGTTGGCCGTCCGTCTCCTGCGAAGGACCTACGAGCAGGACGCCCTGCTGCAATCCACGAGATCCGCCCTGCGGTTCCTCGCGATCGCGGGATTGCTGGCACCGGCCGCGAGCGGCGTCCTGGGAGGCTTGACGGCGCATCTCGTCTTCGGCGAGCCCCTGTTGCGCTCGTTCGGCACCTGGGTCGCGAGCGACGGCCTGGGACTCATCGTCTTCACGCCCTTCCTGCTCTCGCTGTTCCGAGGCGATTACGCGCGTGCGCTCGCGGAGCGGAGCTGGCGGGACCGGCTCGAAGCGGCCGCCTTGCTCGTCCTCGCAGGTTCGGTCGCGTACGCGACCTTCTTCTGCACCAGCCGCCCCTTGCTGTTCCTGATCTTCCCGCCCCTCATCCTGATCGCTTTCCGGCTGGGCCGCCTGGGTGTCACCGCGGCCGTGATGGTCGTGGCCGTCATCGGAGGCGTCGCAACGATGTACGGTCGCGGGCCGATGGTCCTGATCGCGGCCGACGCCGTCACGCAGGCGCAGGCGTTCCAGGTGTTCCTGGCCTTCATCCTGCTGACCTGCCTGCCCGTCGCGGCGGAGGTCTCCGCGCGGGCGCGGCTCACGGCCGAGCTGGCCGCGCACGATCGGGAGATGACGAGGAGCGCCTTCACCGATTCCCTGACAGGACTGCTCAACCGTGCGGGCTTCGAGCATCAGATCGAGACCATCCTGCCCGTCAGGGCACTCCCGCCCGTCAGCCTGATCGCGATCGACATCGATCACTTCAAGCAGATCAACGACCGCTGGGGGCATCCGGCGGGCGATCGCGCGCTCGAGACTCTCGGATCGCTGCTCGCATCGCAGATCCGCCCGGGGGATCTGGTCGCGCGCCTCGGCGGCGACGAGTTCGTGATCCTTCTCCGCGAGAGCGACCTCGAGCGCGCCAGGGCGGTGTGCGAGCGGATCCGCGCGAGCGCACGCGCCTTGCCGTTCTCGACCGGTGCCGGGACCGAAGCGCCGGTCAGCCTGAGCATGGGCTTGGCCGTCGCGCGCGTGGGCGAGGGCTACGAAGCGCTGGCTCAGCGGGCCGACAGCGCTCTGTACGAGGCGAAGCACGCCGGCCGCGACGCCCTGCGATGGGCCGCCTGACTCCGGGATCGACCCTGACCGGCGGCGATCCGGGCCCGGTCGTTTGGCCGTGAAACGCCTGCCCCGTAGGATCGGCCGATGAGACGCCGCCACCTCGTCGGACCGATCCTCTGCGTCGCGCCGCTCGCCCTCCTCTTCGGGACGGCCGACGGTCCCGCGGGCTCCGCGGCCCCCGGCCTGGTGCCGCAGGCCGAGCGCGCGGATCTCGTCCGCGTGGAGAAGGCGCAACGGCGCCTGACGCTGCTGCGCGGCGGACGCGTCCTGGCGGTCTACCGCGTCTCGCTGGGCTTCGCGCCGGTCGGCCCGAAGGCGATGGAGGGCGACGGCCGAACACCCGAGGGCCGCTACCGCATCGCGGGCAAGAACCCGGACAGCATCGCCCACCTCGCGCTGCGGATCTCCTATCCGGACGCCGCCGACCGCGCCGCGGCGTCCGCGGCCGGCGTGCCGCCCGGCGGAGACATCATGATTCACGGTCTGAGGAACGGCTTCTCCTGGGTCGGCCGCCTGCATCGTCTGATCGACTGGACGGATGGCTGCGTGGGCGTGACCAACGCCGAGGCCCGCGCGATCTACGCGCGGGTCGAGGTCGGCACGCCGATCGAGATCCGGAGCTGAGCGGGATCGGGCGTCGTCGGGCGGAGCGTTCGGGGCCGGACGGCGCGCGGCCGGGGCGCCTCAAGGCCCCGCATCCCCGGCGGCCGCGCCAGGACCCGCGGGCGGGCGCCACGGGAGCGGATCGAACGAGCGCCGGAGCGCCTCGAGGAACCGCTCCGTCCGGGCCGCGCGCGACCGCCGTTCCGAGCCGAGCAGGGCGACGACCGGCGCCGACGGCAGGGCGTAGCCTTCGAGCAGGCGCGCCAGCCGCCCCGCGCGCAGGTCGTCGGCGACATCCCATTCCGAGCGCACGATCACGCCGAGGCCCGCGAGGGCCCAGCCCCGCACCACGTCGCCGTCGTTGCTGACCAAGGCCGCATCCACCCTGACGCGGACCTCGGCGCCCTCCGCCGCGCGGAAGCGCCAGAGCGTCACGTCCTCGTCGTTCTCGCGCAGCGCGATGCAGGTGTGATCCCGCAGGTCGGCCGGCACGCGCGGGGCCGGATGCCGGGCCAGGTAGGCGGGCGCCGCGCAGAGGATCCGGTCGTTCGGCGCGAGGGCGCGCACGGTCAGGCTCGGGGTCGCCTCCCTGATCTCACCGACGTGGATCGCGAGGTCCCAGGTCTCGGACGGGATGCGGCCCAGGCGATCCGAGAGCAGCAGGTCGATCCGCACGCCCGGATGCCGCAGCCGGAACGCCGTCACGACCGGGGCCACGTAGCGGCGCCCGAAGCCGAGCGGGGCGACGACGCGCAGATGTCCGGTCACCGCGCCGACGCGCTCGGCCAGGGCGTCGGCGAGATCGTCGAAGGCGCCGAGGAGGTCGCGACCGCGCTCGGCCAGCAGCTCCCCCTCGTCGGTCAGCGTGAGGCCGCGGCCGGACCGGTCCACCAGATGGACCCGCAGCCGCTTCTCCAGGCTGCGCAGCCGCTGCGTCACGGCGGGGGGCGACACGTTCAGGCTGCGCGCCGCGGCGGCCAGGGACGAGCTGGCCGCGACCGCGACGAAGAAGCGGAGATCGTCGGTGTCGAGCATTAAGGCCGACCTTAATCCAGAATGCCGAACAGATTAATGGCGTCTCGCGGTCCGGCATGATCTGTCACCCGGCAGCGAGACAGGGAGGCGTGGACATGCCGGACACCGGAGTCGGGACGCAGGTGCCGTCAGCGGAGGCCGACGGGGCGTCGGGTCCGCTCCAGACACCGTGCCTTCTCCTGGACGAGGCGCGGCTGCGCGCGAACCTCGCGGGGCTGCGGGCGCACCTGGACCGGCTGGGCGTCGCCTTCCGGCCGCACCTGAAGACGGCGAAGTCGATCGACGTCGCCCGCCTGGCGATGACCGGTCCGGCCGGCCCGGCGATCGTCTCGACCCTGCGCGAGGCCGAGTACTTCGCCGAGGGCGGGGTCCGGGACATGATCTACGGCGTCGGCATCGCCCCGCAGAAGCTCGACCGCGTCGGCGCGGTCCGGCGCCGCTGGGGCGCGGACCTCGCCGTGGTGCTCGACTCGATCGAGCAGGCGGACGCGGTCGCCGCCTGGGCCGCGCGGACCGGCGACCGTCTACCGGTCCTGATCGAGGTCGACGCCGACGGGCATCGCTCCGGCGTGAAGCCGGCCGACGCGGCGCTGCTGGTGGCGATCGGGCGCGCGCTCGGCGCGGGGGCGGACCTGCGCGGCGTGCTGCTCCACGCCGGCGACAGCTACGGCCTCAGCGATCCCGAGGATCTCGCCGCGGCCGCGGAGGGCGAGCGCGCGGCGGCGGTGACGGCGGCCACTCTCCTGCGCGCGGCGGGCCTGCCGTGCCCGGTGGTGAGCGTCGGCTCGACCCCGACCGCGCGCTACGCCCGGAACCTCGACGGGATCACCGAGGTCCGTGCCGGCGTGTTCATGTTCGGCGACCTGTTCCAGGCCGGCGTCGGCTCCGTCGCGGTCGACGACATCGCGGTGAGCGTGCTCGCCACCGTGATCGGGCACCGCCGCGACAAGGGCTGGATCATCACCGATGCCGGCTGGATGGCGCTGTCGCGCGACCGGGGCACGGCCCGGCAGGCGGTCGATCAGGGCTACGGCGTGGTCTGCGACCGCGCCGGCCGCCCCTACCCGGACCTGATCGTCGCCGACACCAACCAGGAGCACGGCATCCTCGCCCTGCGTCCGGGCTCCCGCGCCGCCCTCCCCGGTCTGGCCATCGGCGACCGTGTGCGCGTCCTGCCGAACCACGCCTGCGCGACGGGCGCGCAGTACGACCGCTACCACGTCCTCGACGCCGACGGGCGGGTCGCCGCCGTCTGGCCGCGCATCAATGGCTGGTAGGCGGCGCCGACCGTGACGTCGCGGATCGGGCGCCTCGCGAGCGCCCGGCGGCGCCGGACGCGGCGGGAGCCCGCCCGGACACCGCGAGGCGCGTGACCGCCGCCCTCCTCGGGGCGGCGCATGCCGCCCGCGCGCACTGACGCGCGCACTGACGCGCGCTCCGGGCCCCGTCGGCGCGGCCCGAGGCCCCCGGCACCGACGCCGCCCGATGCGGCGCCCGATACGGAAGGAGAAGCCCATCATGACAGCCCACCGGTTCGACGCCGTCCTGTTCGACCTCCTGACGGCCCTGCTCGACAGCTGGTCCCTGTGGGACTCGGTCGCCGGCAGCACGGAGGCCGGCCGCCGGTGGCGGGCCGAGTACCTGCGGATCACCTACCGGACGGGGGCGTACCGGCCCTACGAGGATCTCGTCGCCGAGGCCGCCGCGGCGGTGGGCCTGCCGCGCCGCCTCGCGGCGGACCTCGAGGACCGCTACGGCGAGCTCCGGCCCTGGCCCGGCGTGACGGAGACCCTGCAGGCGCTCGCGGCGCGCTCCGTGCGGCTCGGCGTCGTGACCAACTGCTCCGAACGTCTGGGTCGCATCGCCGCCGGCTGCCTGGGGGTCGAGCTCGACGCGGTCGTCACGGCGGAGCGCGCCGGCTTCTACAAGCCCGATCCGCGTCCCTACCGGCTGGGACTGCAGGCCCTCGGGGTCGAGCCGGCGCGCTGCCTGTTCGTCGCGGGCTCGGCCTTCGACCTCGTGGGCACGGCGCGGGTGGGGCTGGCGACGTACTGGCACGACCGCGTGGGCATGGCGGCCCCGGACGGCGCGTCGCCCCCGCTGGCGCACGAGACCACCCTCGATCCGCTGCGCGCCTGGTTCGATCCGGGCGCGCGCTGACGCCGACAATCTCTGGGCGCGGTGGGGGGAAGGCGGGGCGGGCGACGGGCCGGCAGAGGGCACCTCCCGACCCGCGCGAGGCGACCGCATGTGCCGCCGCGCACCGGGCGGCCCGGCGCGAGCTTTGCCTTTCGGCCGTCGCCCGGTCCATGTAGCCGCCCATGATCCGCCTCATCCCCAGCCTGCCCGCGGCCTACGTCATCGCGCGGGTGGTGTGGCCCCTGCCGGTGCCGCTCGCGCTCAGGCTCGGCCTCGCCGCGCTCCTCCTGGTCGCCTCCCAGTACCACCTGTGGAGCCGCCTCTCCTCCGGGTCGGTCTTCGCGCCCGAATTCCCGCGCCCGATCGTGATCCTGTTCAACTGGGCGTTCGGTGCGATCGCGCTGGCGGCGGTGATGCAGCTCGGCCTCGATGCCGTCGCGCTGATCTCGCTGGCTCTGCCCGGGGGCGGCTGGGCGATCCCGACCGCCTGGCGCATCGCGGTGGCCTCGACGGCCGCCGGCCTCTCGGCCGTCGCCGTGTGGCAGGCCGTGCGCGTGCCGCCCCTGAAAGACGTCCCGGTCGCGATCGCGGACCTGCCCCCCGGCCTCGACGGCTACACGATCCTGCACCTGACCGACCTGCATATCAGCCGCCTGTTCCCGGCCGCCTGGGCGCGGGCCGTCGTCGCGCGGGCCGACGCCCTCCAGGCCGACCTGATCGTCGTGACCGGCGACTTCATCGACGGTTCACTGGAGGCCCGGCGAGACGACGTCGCGCCGCTGCGGGCCCTGCGCGCGCGCGACGGTGTCTGGGCCGTGCCCGGCAACCACGAGTACTTCTTCGACCACGATTCCTGGATGCGCCATCTCGCGGGCCTGGGGATCCGCGTCCTCGCCAACACCCACACGATCCTGAGGCGCGGGGGCGGCGCGCTGGTGCTGGCCGGCGTCACCGACCGCTCCGCGCCCGCCACGGGGCATCCGGGGCCCGACCTCGACGCGGCCCTGGCGGGCGCACCGCCGGGCGCGCCGATCGTTCTGCTGGACCACCAGCCGGCCAACGCCGCGCAGGCCGCGGCGCGCGGCGTCGCGCTCCAGCTCTCCGGCCACACCCACGGCGGCATGATCCGCGGCCTGGACCGGCTGGTGGCGCGCGGCAATTCCGGGTTCGTCTCGGGGGCGTACCGGGTCGGGGTCATGCGGCTCTACGTCAGCAACGGCACCGGGCTCTGGCCCGGCTTCGCCCTCCGGCTCGGGCGTCCGTCGGAGCTGACGCGGATCACCCTGCGGGCAGCCACCTGACGCGCGCGCGCCGCCGCGCGGCTTCTCGCACGGGTCAGCGATCGAGGCCCGGGAGGCCCCATCGCCGGCCAAAGCCCGCATCGCCGGACACTCGGCTGTTTCCCCCGGGAGTGCCATGTTCGTCGGAACGGCTGCCCCGGGTCGCTTGCCGGATCGCCCCCGCTCGGAAGCTGCCGGCCGGCTCGCGGGAGAAGAGCGGTGAGAGCGGCCCCTGCGCGCGTGCCGGACAGCGCCAGTCCCAGGACGAAGCCGGGCCGCGATGAAAGGTCAGGCCATCGCACCCTCGATTAAACCTTCTCGTCGTATCCCCCGGATACCATCTTGGCTCCGGCGAGGTCGAACAGTGCTGCAGGGGACCATATCGAATACCCAGCGCGAGGCACTCCGCCAGCAGGCGCTGGCCGAGATCGCCCTCCTCGACACGCCGCCGGAGCGCGAGTTCGACGCACTCGCCAGGCTCGCGCAGCGCATGCTCGGCACCGGCATGTCCTCGATCACCCTGATCGACCCGGAGCGCCAGTGGTTCAAGGCGCGTTGCGGTCCCTTGGCGGCCGAGACGCCGCGTGCCCAGGCGTTCTGCCCCGTCGTGTTCGAGACGGAGGCTCCGCTGATCGTGGCGGATGCCAGCCTCGACCCGCGCTTCGTGGCCAGCCCCTTCGTCACGAACGCCCCGTACATCCGCTACTACGCGGGCGTGCCGGTCCGCGTCCGGCAAGCCGACGGCGACAAGATCACGATCGGCACGCTATGCGTCCTCGACGAACAGCCCCGCGAGCCGACGGCGACAGACCTGGAGGTGCTCGAAGAGCTGGCCTGCATCGCGGAGGCGCTGATCGAGGCGCGCGCCGTGGCCCTGCGCGCAGCCGAGGCTGCCGAAGAGCGCCGGATGGCCGTCGAGGGCCTGGAGCGTGAGCGCCGCCAGTTCAAGCAGGCGGAGCGCATGGCCGAGATGGGCTCGTACCGCTACGATATCGAGACGCGGTCGACCTCCTGGTCGGACGGCGTCTTCGTCATTCACGAGCTGCCCGTCAGCGGCGGTGTGCCGATTGGCGCGATCATGAACTTCTTTCCCGAGCCCGATCGCGCCCTCTTCCGCGCGGCCGTCAGGCGCGTGCTGGACACGGGCGAGCCGTTCGAGATGGACGCCGATTTCGTGACAGCCAAGGGCAATGCCCGGCGCGTGCGGTGCTCCTGCGAGATCGAGTTGGTCAAGGGTAAGCCCGTCGCCCTCATCGGCCTGATCCAGGACATCACCGAACGGCACAGCTTGGAGCAGCGTCTTCGCCATCAGGCGCGCACCGATGACCTGACGCAACTCGCCAACCGAGCCGAATTCCACCGCGCGCTCGACGCGCGGCTGCGCGAGGCGCGCGCTTCCGACGACGATGTGGCTGTCCTCCTGATCGACCTCGACGGCTTCAAGGGCGTGAACGATCGCCTCGGGCACGCGGCCGGCGACGAGGTTCTGCGTTGCGTGGCCGAGCGGTTGCGCGCGCCCTGCTACGCCGGTTGCTTCCCGGCACGGTTGGGGGGCGACGAGTTCGCGATCCTGGTGCCTGCCGCCTGCGATGGCGCGGGCGTGCAGGCGATGGTGCGGCGCCTCCTGCACGACCTCGAGATGGTTGTGAAAGGGCAGGGTCAGATCGCGCGGGTGACGGGAACGATCGGCCTCGCGCGGTCACGAGAGGCCGGACAGGACCGCGACGTGCTGCTGCGCCACGCCGACGCGGCCCTCTACGCCGCGAAGCGTAAGCAGAAGGGGACGGCTGAAACCTACTCGGCCGCGACGGATCAGACTGCCACGCCGGTTCGCGGCGCGTCCGCTCTCGAGTTGGCTCCTCACCGACGCCTTTGACGCAGAGTCGGCCACACGACCCTCTGGCCCGGGTCCGGCGGACGAAAGCGCAGACGGGATGGGCGAAGGCGCGCGGAGATCGTCGCGCCGCCCGGAGCGGATGGCGAGGCGGCGGAAGCGCGCCGACCACGCCGGCGTGCGCGACGATCCAGCGGTGGCGTCCGAGATCCTCGCTGCCCTCGCCGCCGCGCCGTGCGATGCGCGGCGTGATGCTGCGGGATCGGCACGGGTGCCGGGAGCGATCCGGCCGCGACGAGGAGCGTGGCTCAAGAGGCCGTCACCACGCGGCCTGGAGGCCGGCGGTGAACACCTGGGCGGTGGCGCCCGGGCGGACGTCGCCGGTATAGCCCACCGACAGCCGCACGCCCGCGGCGACCGCCCCCGTCAGGCTCACCCCCAGAACCGCGCCGTCCCGGCCCAGCGCGCTCGTCCGGCCCGCGAATGGGGCCCCGAACACGCTCGAGCGGATCAAAGCCGCCGTGTCGGCCAGCTCGTGCGCCCAGTACGCCCGACCCTCCAGGCGCAGGTCCGGAATGCCCGCCAACGCCCAGCTCGTCACCCGCCCGCCGACCAGGCTGCGCGCCGCGTCGAGGTCGGCCACCGCGAAGCCCTGCCCGCCGAAGCCCTGCCCG
>NZ_FOZY01000058.1:0-16157 GCF_900116245.1 Methylobacterium sp. yr668
ATTGCGGCCGTTGGCGTAAGGACGGCCTACATCAGCCCTGGCTCGCCGTGGGAGAACGGATATGTCGAGAGCTTCAACGCACAGATACGCAACGAGCTGCTGAATGGCGAGATTTTTTACACGCTCAAGGAGGCGCAGATCATGATCGAGGGCTGGCGACGGCACTACAATACGGTTCGGCCGCATGGCGCATTGGGCTACCGGCCGCCCGCGCCAGAGGTGTTCGTGCCAGCTATAGCCGCTTGGCCGGCTGCACCGGCCAAGCTCGCCGTGGTCCAGCGACCGACACTGCACTAACTTTGACCTTGGACCACCTCGTGGGGGCCGATCAGGCGGACCGCCTGCGTGTCGACGATCTCGCGCATTTGCCCTGCGAGTAGATTGAGCTCTCCGATGGCGTAATGAACCAGGCCGGCGGCGACTGCGGCCATGATCAGCAGCGGAACAGACGCCTTGATCAGGATACTGGAGTTTCGCAGCATAGAGGTACCATTTTATACTTCTTAAAGTGCCACAAAGTAATCTACATTACTTAAAATAAGATTAAAATACATTGATTATGCAGATCATGCATCGGAGATTTCGATATCATATTCGATAATAGAATGATGGAAAAGATTACGAGTGTGCACCTGAATATCGTTATTTGCAGATGCGACGACGCAATCAATCGATGCTTAATGGCGAATATCGGTATCCAGGATGCATTCGCGGGACAGGTCACGCTCGATGGCTGGCTGCCTCGGCATCATCATTGGTGTAGCAGATTTGATCGCGGTCACCGTCGCCTCATGGCGCACCGCATGCCTGATCCTTAACATTCAGCGTTGGGGTAAGCTCTCAAGACAGCCGACGCCCTCTTAAGCCTCATGGCAGCTGACGTATCTGACCCATCAACGGTCCGAGACGTGACGCGATCGCGGCCAAGCGATCGGCGATTGCCGAAAACTTGCAGCTTCATCCCGGCTACCGGGATATCCCCTGGAAGAAGCCCGCACCCGAGGCTCTGACGCTGTCTATAGAGATCCAGAAGACTTGCCCCACGGCAATCGCGTTCCGGGATGTGAGACCGCACTCAATCGATGGAGTCCGACGATCCGCGGAAGGCCGCTTTCAGGAGCCGTCATCTCCGTTCCGGCCGTCTCGGTTGGGTCGCGATTGGCCGTGAGCATAGTCACGCTGACAGGGCCCTGTTCCGAGCAGACAAAATCCGGCGCTGAAGCGCTGTTATGCGACCGGCCGCGGGCGTCGGGAAGGGATCCAGACTCGTCAGGGCGGAAACGCGGTGAGCGATTCTGATGGCCTCGTGACGAGTCGAGCCGCCTGCAAGACGCGGCCTGCTGTGAGGCGCGTCATGCGCTCGACGCCACCCTGCGTTGAATCACGATAAGCGCATTGTCCTAAGCACGCGATTCCGAGTGCCTCGAAGCGCTGTATCGCCCGGATATCAACCACCGATAGCCAGATCAACGCGAGTGCCTTTACCTAAAGTAGTCATTATGAATACATTACATTAATGTGGATTAGATTTCATATGCGCCGCGTCTTTCTAAGACGTATAGACAATTTTCGACCGAAATGTGCGGGAGTAGACAGAGAAATGAATAATGATGCGGCCAACGCATGCAACGTCTCCCTCGATTACAGCGCAATGACGGCGAACCTCGTGGCGGCCTACGTGTCTCACAATCGCGTCGCAGCCTCGGAGATGCCGGCGCTGATCGCGACGGCGGCCGCTGCCCTGACCGGCCTTCAGCCCACCGATCCGTCGACCGCGGATGGAGACAGGAAAGCGACACCGGTGATGGTCCGGGCGTCGATCACACGCGAGGCACTGATCAGCTTCGAGGATGGTAAGCGGTACAAGACGATCAAGCGGCATCTGACCGCCTGTGGTTTGACGCCGGAGACGTACCGGGCGAAGTGGGGCCTGCCGAACGACTACCCGATGGTCGCTCCTGCCTACGCGGCGAAGCGATCCAGGATCGCCAGGAGCTTGGCGCAGGGTCGGTCCCAGCGCGATCCCGGTCCGGAAACTGCAGCCGGATAGCTGGCGCATTCCGAAGCTTCGTGCCCAGTCATGAAGTTCGCAAGATATTCGAAAGGTGATGGCTGGCCAGAGTGGTTCTGCCCCGGTCCGCTTTCAGGGGGCAGAAGCATCGGAGCGGACATCGCCATTCGGCCCGCTGCCGATCCTTAACCGATCTGAAGCCGGTGCGATCCCCTTCCGTGATCGGGCGAATAACCCGGCAGGGCACGCCTGCGGCGACGATATTCGGCGGTATGTTCTTCGTGACGAGGCTGCCCGCCCGGACGATGCCGTGATCGCCTGATCCGTGATCTCGGCGGCCTCGCGCAGTCCGGAGACGGTCGCGGGTCCCTGAGCCAACGAGTCCCGTCAGCTGGTGGGGCAGACGGTGGGGTGGACCGCCAAACGGCGGGAAGCTTGTCCACGATCCAGGCCTGCTGGCGGAAGGGGTGGGATTCGAACCCACGGTGGAGTTGCCCCCACGGCGGTTTTCAAGACCGCTGCCTTAAACCACTCGGCCACCCTTCCTGGCAGCATCCGCGACCTCACGGTTACGGCCGCGGCCGAGGTGGCGTCAACAGCAGAACAACCGGTTGACCTCCCGAACCATTCCGCCTATCTCACCGCCCACGCCCGGAGCCGCTCGATGCGCTGCGGGCTCTGCCCCGCCATCTTCGAAACCGGATGCGCAGGGCTCACGGCTGATTGGGGGATAGTTTAACGGTAGAACGGTGGACTCTGACTCCTCTAGTCCTGGTTCGAATCCAGGTCCCCCAGCCACCGCGCCGGCCCGCCCGATCTCCGATCCGGCGGGTTTTTTCTTGCCCGGAGCCCGGCGCATCCTCCTCTGATCCTCAGCGAGGTGTGGGTCTGGCACGGACCGAACAGCGGTCGGCCGTTGACGCGCCGCGGCGCGGCCGCCTAGATCGGTCCATGCGCCGGTGCCAGCCTCTCACGGTTCGAGGGCGCGCGATCATCGGCTTGGTCGCGCTCTACGCGCTGCTGCTCCAAGCCTTCCTCGGCTTCGCCACCCCGGCACAGGCCCGGGTCGATCCGGACGCGGTGATCTGTGCCAGTCACGCCTCGGGTGACCCCGCCGGCCCGGTGGCGCACGCTCATCCGTGCTGCACGCTCGTGCAGGCCGGCGCGCTGGTCCTGCCGATTATCAACCCGACCGCGACCGGCTGGCCCGTCGCCGCCGAGACGCGCCGCGCGTGGCGCCCCGAATCCGAGATCCCGACGACCGGCCCGCCGGCCTCGACGGGCACCGCGCGAGGTCCACCCAAGGCCTGACGATCCCGCTCCCGATCGTTCAGGCCCGGACCTCCCATCATGTCGATTGTTCTCCACGGCGACGCCCCCGCGTACGGGGCGGCCGCAACGCGGCGACTGTCCCGCGACGCCGTCTATCGGGCCGTCTGGCGGTGGCACTTCTACGCCGGCCTGCTCTGCCTGCCCTTCCTGATCAGCCTCTCGGCCACCGGCGCGCTCTACCTGTTCAAGGACGAGATCAACGGCAGCCTGTTCGCGTACCGGACCCGGGTCGCGCCGCAGGCGACGGCGCCGATCGGCCCGGACCGGCTGATCTTCAACGCGCTGCAGGCCGTGCCCGACGGCGCGCCCGTCACCTACATCGACCCGGCCGCGCCGGACGCCGCGGCGCGAGTGACGCTCGCTTCCGGCGACCGCCGGATCCACGTCTACCTGAACCCCTATACCGGCGACGTGCTCGACCGCGTCGACCGTGACCGCGAGCTCATGGCGGTGGTCCGCGGACTGCACAGCCTCGCCCTGGTCGGTCCCCTCGGGAACGCCGTCATCGAGATCGTCGCGGGTTTCGCGATCGTCCTGGTGTTGACCGGCGCGTGTCTCTGGTGGCCCCGCGGCCGAGCGGGCGGCGTCGTCACGGTGCGCGGCGACCCGCGCCGGCGCGTGTGGTGGCGCGACCTTCACGCCGTCACCGGGTTCGTGGCCGGCGGCGGGCTGCTCTTCCTGGCCCTCACGGGCCTGCCCTGGTCGATCTGGTGGGGGCAGGAACTGCGCGCGTGGTCGAACGCCGCCGGCCTCGGGCAACCGGCCGCGCTCTGGGCGAATCGGCCGGTCTCGACGGTGCCGCTGCGCGACCGGCTGGAGGATGCCGGGTGGACCCTGCAGGACGCGCCGGTGCCGCGCTCCGTGCCGGCCGCGGCCGCGAGCGTCGGGATCGACGACGCCGTGGCGATCCTTCGACATCTGGGGATGCCCCCCGGCTTCGAGGTGGCGCTGCCCGTCGGCGCGGACGGCGTCTACGCCGCCGCGATCTACCCGCGCGACGTCACGCGGCAGCGGGTCATCACCCTCGACCAGTATTCCAGCCGCCCGCTGGTGGACGTCCGCTTCACCGATCTCGGACCGGTCGGCCGGGCGATCCAGTACGGGATCGGCGTCCACAAGGGCGAGCACTGGGGCCGTGCGAACCAGCTGGCGATGCTGGGCTTCTGCCTCGCCACATTCCTGCTCGCCGTCACCGCCGGGACGATGTGGTGGAAGCGGCGCCCGGCCGGCGGCCTCGGCGTGCCGCCCTGGCCCGCGGATCGGCGGGTGGCCGCGACCGTGACCGCGATCATCCTCGGCCTCGGAGCGCTCTTCCCGCTGACCGGGCTCGCCATCGCCGCCATGGTCGGTCTCGACCTCGCCGCGGGCCGGCTCCGAAGACGGTGGGCGCGCTGAGCCGGTGCGGGCGGGCGCCGTGCCCGTGCATACGTCTGCGCGCCTGAGACGCGGGCGCCCGGGCCTCCCGGGCGCCGTGCTGATCGCGCTCGCGCTCTGGATCCAGGCGCTCGCGCCGGCCGTCGCGCTCCGGATGGCGCAGGCGGATCGGGGCGCGCTGCCCGGCCAGATCCTGTGCGGGCACGCGCCGGATCAGGCCGGTGACGCAGCGGTCGGCCCGGGCGCGCCGGCACCGGGGTCCTGCGCCCTCTGCGGGCTGTGTCGGGCCGGTGCCGTCCCGCCGCTGCTCCCGCACGCGCCCGGCCTCGCGCGCCGCCTGCGCTGGACGGCGGTGGCGTGGCCGATCCCGCCCCCCGTCCGGACCGCGTCGGTCCCCGCCGTCATCGGCCAGCCCCGAGGGCCGCCCCGCTCCGCCTGATCGCCCGTCCTCCGGGCGGCGCCGCCGCTCGCCCCATCGATCAGACGAGACCTCCGATGACCTCCGACTCCCCCGTCCTGCGCGGCGGCGCCCTCGCGCTCCTGCTCGCCGGAAGCCCCCTCCCCGCCCTCGGCCAGACCGCCGTCACCCTCGAGGAACTCTCAGTGGAGGGCGAGGCCGCGCCCGTTGCGGGCCGGCCCGCCGCGCCGGCCTTCGGCGTGGCGGCGCCGCCGGGCTCGGCGCCCGCGGTGATCGAGCACCCGGTCGGCGAGATCGTCACCGGCATCGGCCGCGATGACACGATCGCGAACCGGCCGGCGACCAGCATCGGCTCGGTCCTGGTGAACAGCCCCGGCGTGACCGTGCGGCAGGGGAACGGCGGCCGCGACGTGGTCATCTCGATCCGCGGCAACAACGCCCGCTCCACCGGCGTGATCAAGAACACCGTCGTCCTAGAGGACGGCTTCATCCTCACCCAGCCGGACGGGGCGGCGCGCTTCGACCTCACGGACCCCCGCGCCTACGGCCGGATCGACGTGTTCCGCGGGCCGCAATCGCCGCTCTTCGGCAACTACGCCACCGGGGGCGCCATCGCGTTCCGGACACGCACCGGGCGGGAGATCGACGGCTACGAGATCGGGGTGGATGCCGGCAGCTTCGGCTACCTCAGCAACTATTTCACCGTCGGCGGCGTCAGCGGCCCGTTCGAGATCAGTCTGTTCGCCAGCGATGTCCGCGCGAACGGCTACCAAGACCACGCGAGCTACGACACGCAGACCATCAACCTGCTCGCGAGCTACACCCCGACGCCGGACAACCGCTTCACCCTGAAGGTGATCAACAACACCCTCGACGCCAACCTGCCCGCCCGTGCGTCCCTGGCCCAGTACCGGATCAACCCGTACCAGCGCGGCTGCGCCGCGGCCGCGAACGCGGCCCCGGGCTGCACCACCTTCAACCTGTTCCGGAACGGGTCCTTCGGCGCGACCGTGCCGGTGACCGCCGACGAGGGCGGCTTCGGGCGCAACGACCGCCGGACCATCGTCGCCGCCCGCTGGGAGCACGACCTCGACACGTTCACCACGTGGCGCACGCAGCTCGGCTTCGACGAGCGCAACTTCGACCAGCCTTTCTACACGACCGCGTCGCGGGGCTCCTACCCGTCCTGGAACTTCCTGACCGACCTGACTCGGCGAGGCGACGTGTTCGGCCTGCCGGCGACGGGCTACGTCGCGCTCGCCTACAACACGATCGACAACCACATCACCACCTTCAACCGGGCCCCCTACGTCGGCCCGCGCCTGGGGGCGCTGATCGGCGATCAGTCGGCGGTGCAGTCCAATCTCGGCGGCCGGGCGCGACTGGAGCTGGGCCTGTCGGACCAGTGGACCGGCATCCTCGGCCTGAGCGCCGAGACCACGGCGATCACCGGGCGCAACGTCGCCTACGCGTACGCGGCGAGCGGCACGACGCGGACGGTGGCGGACGCGAACCGGTCCTTCCTCAACGTCGCCCCCGAACTGGCCCTGGTCTACCGGCCGGACGCGGCCTGGGCGCTGCGCGGCCGGGTCGCCACCGGCTACACCACGCCGGCCGCCAGCAACCTGTTCATCACCCCGGCCGGGCTGCCCGGCAACAACACGCAGCTCCGGACGCAGGAGAACCTCGGCTTCGATCTCGGCGCCGAGTGGAGCCCGGTGACCGATCTCCGCCTGAGCGTGACCGGGTTCTACGAGTTCTTCCGCAACGAGCTGGTCTCGCAATCGCCGGGGGCCGGGCTCCTCGCGTACACGTTCAACGCGCCGGCCTCGGAGCATCGCGGCATCGAGGTCGGCGCCGACTGGGCCTTCGCGCCCGGCTGGCGCGGAACGCTGGCCTACACGTTCGACGACCAGATCTACACCCGCTACGCCGAGCAGCTCAGCGCCGGCAGCCTGAGCCGGTCCTTCGACCGGGCCGGGAACCGGATCCCCGGGGTTCCGGCCCACCAGATCCTCGCCCGCCTCGGCTACGACGTGCCGAGCGGCCCGCTCGCGGGTCTCGGCGCCTTCGTGGAGACGGTCGTCCAGGGCGATTTCTACCTCGACAACGCCAACCTGCTGAAGGCGCCCGGCTACGCGGTGGTCAACGCCAACCTGCACTACGCCACGGAGCTGACGGGCGGCTACGCGAAGCGGCTGAGCCTGTACGTCGAGGTGCGCAACCTGTTCGACACGACCTACGTCGCCTCCGCGCAGAACCTCGCCAACAGCATCAGCGGCACGACCGGACTCCAGAACGGCGCCGCCGCGCTGGCGACCACCACGGGATCGGTCTTCGCGGGTGCTCCGCGGAACATCGTCGGCGGCATGCGGCTGGCATTTTGATAACTGCGCGGCGGCTCGCGCGTGGTGTCGAAGTCGAGCGTGCACTATGCTTCGGCAGTCGATCGCAGGGCGGGGCCTGAGCGCGCGGCGGGGCCGTGGGCGGGGATGTGGCGCGATGGTCCGATGAGGCGGCGAACCGTACTCGCTGGGTTGCCCCTGGCGCTCGCCGGGTGGCCGCGCACCGTGCTGGCGCAGGGTCAGGCCCATGTCGCGGCCCTCTGGCCGTTCGCCGAGGGCGATCCCGAGGGCCGGGTGCTGGCGGAATCGTTTCATGCCGGCCTGCGCGACCACGGTCATCCCGATCAGCGGGTCGACGATCGCTGGACCGGGGCCGACCGCGAGCGCACGCGTCTCCTCGCGACCGAACTGGTGGCCGCACAGCCGCAGGTGATCTTCGCCTACCTCAGCGCGCAGCTCACGGCCGTGGCGGCCCTGACGAAGCAGATCCCGATCGTGTTCGTCGGCGCCTCGAACCCGGTCCGCTTCGGGTACGTGGAGAGTCTCCAGCGCCCGGGCGGCAACATCACCGGCTTCACGCTCTACGAGGCGCCGCTGGGCGGGAAATGGGTGGCGGCTCTCAAGGAGGCTGTTCCGAGCCTCAGGCACGTCACGCTCCTGTCCAATCCGAGCACCGAGATCCGCGGCGAGAACCTCTACGCCGAGCCGTTCCGCGCCACCGCGGCCGCGCTCGGGATCGAGCCGGTGGTGGTGAAGATCGACAAGGCGGCCGAGATCGAGCCCGTGATCGCCGCGCTCGCGCGGCGGGGCGACGGGGGCCTGATCGTTGCCCCCGGCACATTCAGCGAGGCCAACGGCGACCACATCGTCGCGCTCACCACGAGTCTCCGGGTCCCCGCGGTCTTCGCGATCCGGCGTTTCGCCTACCGAGGCGGCCTGATGTCGTACGGACCGGATCCGGTGGAGACGGTCCGCCGGGCCGCCGCCTATGTCGGCCGCATCCTGCGCGGCGAGAACCCCGCGACCCTGCCGGTCCAGGCGCCCACGAAGTTCGACTTCATCGTGAATCTCAAGACGGCCCGCAGCATGGGCGTGACGATCTCGTCGGCGCTCCTCGCCCAGGCGGACGAGATCGTCGAATGACGGCGCCTCGCCCGACAGCCTCCGCGCCGGCCGCGACAGCGCCGCCGCGCTGGTTCCGCCTGCCGCTCGCGGGGAAGTTTGCGGTGGCCTTCGTGGGCCTGGTCAGCCTCGTGCTGCTCATCAACGGCGCCGTCGACCTGACGCTGAACTACCAGGACGCCAAGCGGACCGCGATCGAGACGCAGCGCACCAAGGCGCGCGCCGCCGCCGAGCGCGTCGACGCCTTCCTATCCTCGATCGAGGGCCAGATCGGCTGGACGACGCGCGCCGAGTGGCGGCGCGTCTCCCCCGAGCAGCAGCGCTACGACTTCATCCGCCTGCTGCGCCAGGCGCCGGCCATCACGGAGGTGGCGTACCTCGATCCGGCCGGCAAGGAGCAGCTGCGCGTCTCCCGGCTGGAGCCGGACGCCGTCGCCAGCGGCAAGGATTTCTCGACCTCGCCGCGCTTCACCCAGGCGCTCGCCCAGAAGACGTGGTTCGGCCCGGTCTATTTCCGGCGCGGGTCCGAGCCGTACATGACCGTCTCGGTGGCCCATGCCGGCCGCGACCCGGGCGTGACCGTCGCGGAAGTCAATCTCAAGCTGATCTGGGACGTCGTCAGCGCGATCAACGTCGGCGAGCACGGCTACGCCTTCGTGACGACGGCGACCGGTCGCCTGATCGCGCACCCGGATCTGAGCCTCGTCCTGCGCGACACCGACCTCTCCGGCCTGCCCGAGGTCGCGGCGGCCCTGCCCGGCTCCCGCATGGCGGGTCAGGACTACGAGATCACGACCGGCCTCGACGGCGGCTGGGTGCTGGCGGCCCACGCCACCATCCCGCGGGTCGACTGGATCGTCTTCGTGCAGGAATCGCTGCGCGACGCCATGGGGCCGGCGCTCGAATCCGTGATCCAGACCACGTCGCTGATGGGTCTCGGCGTCCTGCTGGCGGCGGTGGCGGGCACCTTCCTCGCGCGGCGCATGGTCGTGCCCATCCGCGAGCTCGAGGACGGGGCGGAGCGGTTCGGCGCGGGCGACCTGTCCGAGCGGATCGTGATCCGTACCGGCGACGAGATCGAGACCCTCGCGCACCGGTTCAACACGATGGCGAGCCGGGTTCAGGATTCCTACGAGACGCTCGAGGCCAAGGTGGAGGAGCGGACCCGCGACCTCAACCAATCGCTCGACGATCTCCAGCGGGCGCAGAGCCGGCTCGTCCAGTCCGAGAAGCTCGCCTCGCTGGGGCAGCTCACTGCCGGCATCGCCCACGAGATCAAGAACCCGCTGAACTTCGTCAACAACTTCGCGTCGCTCTCGAACGAGCTGGTGGACGAGCTGCGGGAGGTGCTCGAACCGACGACCCTCGACCCGGACACGCGCGCGGAGGTCGAGGAGCTCGCCGGCCTGCTCAAGAGCAATCTCGAGAAAGTCGTCCAGCACGGCAAGCGCGCGGACTCGATCGTCAAGAACATGCTGCTGCACTCGCGCACCGGGTCCGGCGAGCATCGCCCGGTCGAGGTCAACGCGCTGGTCGAGGAGAGCCTGAATCTTGCCTATCACGGGGCCCGTGCGGCGAAACCCGGCTTCAACGTGACCCTCGTGCGCGATTACGATCCGGCGGCCGGCCTCGCCGACCTGTACCCACAGGAGATCACGCGGGTCCTGCTGAACCTGATGTCGAACGGATTCTACGCCACCGAGAAGCGGGCCGCCGACGGCGAACCCGGCTATGCGCCCACGCTCTCGGTCGCCACCCGGGACCGGGGCGACGGCGTCGAGATCCGCGTGCGCGACAACGGCACCGGCATCCCGGACAGCGTCAAGGCCAAGATGTTCGACCCGTTCTTCACCACCAAGCCGGCCGGCGAGGGAACGGGGCTCGGCCTGTCGCTGAGCCACGACATCCTCGTCAAGCAGCACGGCGGAACGGTTGACGTCGCCACGGAACCGGGTGCCTTCACGGAATTCATCATCACCCTGCCGCGGCAGAGTGTTACGCCGGACGCGCCGCCTCGGCCACCGACCTTGGCGGCGACCGAGCCGGCGACCGAGGCGGCGACCGAGACTGAGAGCCAGCCATGAACGTCCTGATCCTCGTCGTCGATGACGAACCCGACGTGACAGACCTGTTCCGGCAGCAGTTTCGCCGCGAGCTGCGCGCCGGACGCTTCGCGATGGCCTTCGCGCACTCGGCCGCGGAGGCCCTGGAGCGGATCAACGGCTCGAACGAGCCGAGCCTGATCCTGATGCTGTCGGACATCAACATGCCCGGGATGACCGGCCTCGAATTGCTGCCCCTGGTGCGCGCGGCCCGCCCCGACGTGCCGGTGATCATGATCACGGCCTACGGCGACGCCGAGACGCGCGAGAAGGTCCGCGCCGCCGGCGCCGTGGGCCTGATCACCAAGCCGATCGACTTCGCCGTTCTGAAGGCCGAGATCGATCGCCGTCTGTCCGCCTTCGCGGGGACCGAATGACGCCCGGCGCCCCGAGCGCCAAGATCCTCGTCGTCGACGACGAGCCGGATCTCGAGGCGCTGATCACCCAGAAGTTCCGCCGCCAGATCCGGCAGGGCCTCGTCACGTTCCTGTTCGCCCACGACGGGCAGGAGGCGCTGGACCGCCTGGCCGAGAGCCGCGACGTCGATCTGGTCGTCTCCGACATCAACATGCCGCGGATGGACGGGCTGACCCTGCTCGCCAAGCTGCAGGAGCTGGCCGAGCGCCCCTCGATCATCATCGTCTCGGCCTACGGCGACATGGCGAACATCCGCACGGCGATGAACCGGGGCGCCTTCGACTTCCTGACGAAGCCGATCGACTTCGCCGACCTCGAGACGACGATCGAGCGGACGCTGCGCCACGTCGAGGACCTGCGCGAGGGGCGGCGGCGGCAATCGCTCGCCGAGCGGGCCCACGCCTCCCTGGCCCGGTACTTCTCGCCGAACCTCGCCGAGCGGCTCGCGGGGGACGCGTCGGGCCTCGAACTCGGCGGCCACCGCCGCGACGTGGCCTCCCTGTTCACCGACATCGCGGGCTTCACCAGCCTGGTGGAGAGCCTCGACCCGGCGCAGCTCGCCGAGATCCTCAACGGCTACTTCGCCGAGATGACCGACGTGGTCTTCGCCCACGAGGGGACGGTGGCCAAGATCGTCGGCGACGCCCTGCACGTCCTGTTCGGCGCGCCGGGGGATCAGCCGGACCACGCGGCGCGGGCGGTGGCCTGCGCCCTCGCCCTGGACGAGGCGGCCGAGGGCTTCCGCAATCGCTGGCGCGAGCGGGGAATCGAGATCGGCGTGACGCGGATCGGCGTCCATGCCGGACCGGCGATCGTGGGCAATTTCGGCGGCGGCCGCTACTTCGACTACACGGCCTACGGCGACACCATCAACACGGCCGCCCGTCTGGAGAACGCCAACAAGGCCTTCGGCACGCGGATCTGCGTCAGCGACGCCGTCGTGATCCGCGCCGGACAGTTCCGCGGCCGCCCCCTCGGCGACCTCCTCCTGCGCGGCAAGCAGACGGCCCTGCGCGCCTACGAACCCCTGACGGAGGCGGCCTGCGGCGACGCGCTGCTCGCCCAGTACCAGGACGCCTACGCCAAGCTCGATGCCGGGGAGGCCGGCGCGCTGGCCGCCTTCGCGGCCCTGGTCGGTCTGCGCCCCGACGACGGGGTGGCGGCCTTCCACCTGAAGCGGCTGCTGAACGGCGGCAGCGGCAGTCGGGTCGAGGTCCGCTGAGTCGCGCGCGCCCGGCTTCCCCGTCGCCCGCCCCGATAGCCCCGCCTTAAGGCAGCGCCTATTACCGTCCGAGGGCGTGCGATCGGAATCCCTCCCGATCGGCGATGCTCGGAACGGGTTCGGACGGGAGACCGGCGGATGAGACGGCGCGACGTCATCGCGGCCCTCGGCGGCGCGGCCGCGTGGCCGGCCCTCGCCGCCGCGCCGGCGAAGGGTCAGCGTCGCCTGGGGATCCTGCTGGTCTACGGCGAGGCGCATCCCGACAGTCCCGTCATCGTCGAGACGCTGAAGGAGAGCCTGAAGCGGGCCGGCTGGATCTGGGGTGAGAACCTCACGGTCGACCTGCAGTACGGCAACGGCGACGCCGAGCGGATGCGCGTCCAGGCGGAGGAGATCGTCGCCCGCGCGCCCGACGTGGTGCTCGCGCAGGGCGTCGTCGGCGCGACCGCGCTCCAGCGGGCGACCACGACGATTCCGATCGTCTTCATGATGCTTCAGGACCCGGTCGGCGGCGGCTTCGTGACCAACCTGTCGCGGCCCGGCGGGAACCTCACCGGCTTCACCAACTTCGACTTCGTCCTCGTCGGCAAGTGGCTGCAGCTCCTGAAGGAACTCAGCCCCGGCGTGACGCGGGCGCTCGCCCTCATCAACCCCGATTACCGGGCGCGCTTGGCGGGCTACACGGCCGAGATGGCCCGGATCGGCCCGGCACTCGGGATCGATGCCCGGATCGCGGGCGTGCACGACGCGGCCGAGATCCAGGCGGCGATCGCCGGCTTCGCCGCCCAGCCCAAGGGCGGCCTCATCGCGCTGCCGGACGCGGTGACCGGGGTGTACGGCCAGCTGATCGTCGATCTGGCGGCGACCCACCGCCTGCCGGCCGTGTACGCCTACGCGGCGCCGGTCCATCTCGGCGGCCTCGCCGCCTACACGACCAGCGTCGAGCAGGACGTGCAGCGGGCGGCGGGCTACATTGATCGGATCCTGCGCGGCGCGGTGGTCGGCGACCTGCCGGTGCAGGCGAGCGAGCGCTTCATCACGCTGCTCAACCTGACGACGGCCGCCTCCCTGGGATTGACCATCTCGCCCTCGCTGATGGCGAAGGTGGACGAGCTGGTCGAGTAGCGGCCGCCGGAACCGGTGCCGGTCGTCGCGGCGGCACCGCCGCGACGACCGCGATGGAGCGGATCAGCTGAAAGCCGGCAGGCGTCCGTCGGGCGAGTAGCGGTCGATGGCCGAGGGCAGGTCGCGCGAGAGGCGCGCCAGCAGCTCGCTCTTGCTCAGGCCGGTGCGCTGCTCCAGGGCCGCGAGCGTGTCCGGTCCGATGGCGCGTTCCAGATCCGCGGTCGGGATGTCGCGGTTCGGCCCGTGATTGATCCAGGACTGGGCCGTCTCGGCGTGACCGCCCTTGGTGAAATGGTCGACCAGCTCGGTCAGGCCCCCGGCGATGAGGCCGCCGACGCCGCCCGCGCTGGCGCCGCCGAGGAGCCGATCCAGGTTCGCCGGGATGGTCGAACCCGTCGCGGGCGGGACCTGCGGCGCCGGCGACCGGGACGCGTCCTTGGCGTGGCCGCCGAGCCACTCGGCGATCCGGTCGCGGTTCTGGTAACCGGCCACGGCCAGCAGGCCCAGCAGGGCGGTCATCGAAGGGTATCCCTTGCTCATCGCGTCGTCCTCTTGAGGCGGGCCCTCGGCCCGGGTGGTACGGCGGTCATCCGCCGCAATGGGTCAGGCCCCGCTCGGGCCCGCGTCGCTCGCGACCGTCCGGCCAGCCAACGCGGACCCATCCTCCGCGCTCCGGCCGGTCGTGATGGCGCGCTTGACCGTCGAGCGGGCGGCGTCGATGGCGATGGCCGCGGCCGACATGGTCCGCGCCTCGGTCGGTCGCTCGAGGGCGTGCTTGGCGATGTCGCCCGCGAGGTCGTCGATCTCCCGGGCGAGGCTCTCGAGACGCGCCGGGTCGGTCGTCTCCTGCGCCTCCTGGCGGATCCTCAGCAGCCGGTCCGTCGCTTCCTCGACGCGCTCCCGGCGCAGGCGCGACAGGCGCTGGCCGATCCAGGCGAGCGCGGAGCCGATACCGCCGCCGAGGAAGGCGAGCAGGTAGATCCAGGTCTCGTAGCGCTCGATAAAACTCTGCTGCTCGCGCTCGTAATAGTCGACGGCGCCGGGATGGATCGGCAGCCGGGCGCTCGTCGCGCCGACGGTCCCGTCATAGGCGGGCGCCTGAAAATAGTCGGCCGCGGGCGTGACGTTGGCCATGGCGCTGCGCAGCTCGAACAGGTGCTGGGTGACGTCGGCCGCCACCGACCGGGCGAGGTTCGCGCGCGCCATCAGGCGGTACGAGGCGCCGACCGTGTGAACCTCCTCGTCGGGCACCTTGGGGCTGCCGCCGAAGGTCTCGGCCGGCATGGTGACGACCTGCAGCCGCGGCAGACGGGCAACGATCGCCTCGGCGTTCTCGACATCCACGAAGGAGATCTTGCGATCGCGGCTGGCTGCCTGGACGAGGCCGACGATCCGCTGCGCCGTCGGCGCGGTCGGCGCGATGACCGAGATCACCGCGTCGACCCGCTTCCGGGCGAAGGCCGCGCCCAGGTCGCTCTCGGCCATCTCGACCAGGGCGACGTGGCGCGGCGGCAGCGCGCCTGCCGGCTCGGTGGTCACCAGCGTCAGACCGTAATGCTCCAGCATGGCGCGGATGAGCGCCTCGTCGGCGTCCCTGTGGGCCAGGATCGCCAGGCGCTTGCGGTCGAGATCGGGGAAGCGGGCGATCCCGGCGGATTCCGGCGACGCGATGATCATCGCCTGGTCGCGCAGGATCGCCAACGTCAGGCCGTTATCCGGAAGCTCCACATCCGGCCGCACGATCGCCAGATCGGCGCGGCCGTCGCCCAGCGCCTCGGCGCTGTCGCGCACGTCGTCGAAGGGCAGGATCTTGAGGCGGATCTCCTTGTGGCGCTTGGCCAGAGCGTCCGCGTAGGCCTGGATCAGGGCCGGCTCGGTTCCGTCCTTCGGGGCGACAGCGATCGTCAGGACGGTGGCCCGTGACGCCCAGTAGGCCACGCCCGCGCCGACGCTCAGCAGGATGGCCAGCATCAGGAAGACGAATTCCTGACGCAGGAAGAGGCTGGCGAAGCGCCGCATCGGCTCTGCTCTCGCGCATCGAGCGGCCAGGCCCGGCACCGTGCCGGGCAAGGGCCTGAGGGCGGCGCCGAGGGGACGGCGCCGCGGGACGGGCTCAGTGCTTGCCGGTGATCTTGTCGGCGACGGACTTGGCGCCGTCCTTGACGTCGCCGACGGTCTTCTGCGCCTTGCCCTCGGCCACCAGCTTGTCGTTGCCCGTCGCCTTGCCGGCCGCCTTCTTGACGTTGCCCACCGCCTCGTTGGCCAGGCCCTTGATCTTGTCGGTCGTGCTGCTCATCGCGTGCGCTCCTTCACGGTCGTGGTGGCGGTCGTACTCGTCGGTCGAGAGGTCCGGTCGGGCGCGCGGCCCACCGGGATAGACGGCCCCCGCATGCACGCGGGGGCTGAGAGGATCACCGGGTGACCGGAGAACGGTCCGCCGACGGTGAGATGGCGGTCAGATGATGGCGACGCCTGGTGGATCAATAGTTCCAAATTACCAGTATAATGAAATTCAGCCACCGGGTCCTTGGAGTGGAAATCCGTTCTCCCGGCCCCAAACAACCGCTTCGGTCCGGCGATGGACTCCGAGCTTCCGGTACAGTGCGGCGCCGTGATTGCGCACCGTGTTGCGCGACAGCCCGAGCTTGCGCGCGATCGCGTCGTCGCTGAGCCCCGAGCAGATCAGGTT
>NZ_FOZY01000059.1:0-15342 GCF_900116245.1 Methylobacterium sp. yr668
TCCTCAGGCTTGGGTCGCTTCCTCGACATCGATCCGTCCTCCAGGCTCGAAAGCCATACCAAAGGGCGGACCACTTCATTGGGGGCGGATCAAGACCGCCATGGATCCGGACGTAATCCGGTGTCGCGTAGATGCCGAAGGCGATGCCCCCGATACGCCGCACGACGAGATCGTGCTGCTCGGGCTGGCGCATGCGCAGGGAGATGTCGGCCTCCCGCATCGCCAAGCTCAGCTCCCGCGGATTAGGAATGAGCTCGATCATGATGTCGGGATGCTGCTCGTGAAGCTTGGCGAAGCTCGGCGCGAGGATGTGGGCGGCCAGCGTCTCGGCACAGGTCACCCGAACAAGGCCGCGCAGGCGGGTGTCGCGGCCGGTGACGTCGCGTTCGAGGGCGATCGCCTCTGCCTCCAGGCGTTCGGCCTTCTCGCGAACGTCGACACCAGCCAAGGTTGGCACGTAGCCGTCCGGCGTGCGGTTGAGCAGGCGCACCCCGAGGGTCGCCTCCAACGAGTTCAGGCGCCGCCCGACGGTCGATTGCGAGACATGCAGCACCTTGGCGGCGGCCGAGAGCGAACCGTGCCGGGAGAGCGCCAGGAAAAATCTCAAGTCGTCCCAGTCAAGCATGCGCTGCCTGCCATCCGTTTTTGCATTCCTCGTCGTCGACTTTGGTGACCGACTTCTCTGCCGGGAAGCTTATACTCAATCTCGGATATAATCACGGCGTAGATTTCTTCGAGGCCTGAGAATTTCAGAATCGGCTATCCGCGGGAAGGTAACTTCATGGCACGATCACCGAGAAACCCTGCCGCTGGATTTCCCGTGCCCATCGACAAACGCGAACTCCAGGCGGTGATCGCCGAAGGTAAGGCGGACCCGACCGCTGTCTGGACCCTTCGGTGCCGGACGGTCGCACAGGGACGACTGAGCCAACTGAATTACATCCGGAACTTGCCGCCACAGCCTGTGATGGAGGACGAGCCTGAGGGCTTGCTCGGTGACAGCACCGCGCCGAACGCCTCGGAAGCCCTGCTCGCCGCGTTGGGCTCGTGCCTATCCATCGGGATCCACGCCAACGCCTTAAGTCGAGGCATCCCAATCCGATCGCTGGAGCTGTGCGTCGAGGCCGACATCAACATGACCTCGGTCTGGGGGAGCGGGGATCTCACCCCTAAGACCATCGGCGTCGAGACCATTCGAGTTTCGGTCAGCATCGAGGCGGACGCATCGCGAAAAGCCTTGGCGGCGCTGATCAAGCACACGGTGTTGTGGTCGCCTGTCGCGAACACGTTGCACAATCCGGTTCACCTCGACGTGGCCCTCGCACCAGCCGCAGCTGCCGCGGCCTGATGCGCGGCGGGGTCCGAGGCGTAGCGTTTCCCCCTCACGATCGGTCCGCGAGCGGCGTGACAGTGGCGGTCCCCATACTCGACGGGGCCATTCGGTCGCCGACCAGCAGGCGAGGCCGTTTCAGCTGGAAGGACAAGCGCATGTCGATCCGTTCGGCTCCGGCTGCACCAACCACCGAGCCTCTCATTCCCATCCCGTCCAGCTATTCGGACGGACGCATCTGCAAGCTCCGTCTCATCAGTCCGTACACGGCCCTGCCGCTGGCAGAGCGCGACGCGCTGGAGCCGTTGAGCCGGCGTATTGCGCTCGACCCAAAGCAGAACCTTTTCGGTCAGGATGAACCAGCGGGCTCGATCTACAACGTCACCTCCGGCACTTTATGCCTGTATTGCATCCTTCCAGACGGACGCCGTCAGGTCACCGGTTTCGCCTTTCCGGGCGACTTCCTCGGGCTCTCGTTGCTCGACCGGTTCAGTGTCTCCGCCGACGCATTGGGACCGGTGACCGCCTGTTGGTTTGATCGGCGATCCTTCGTGGACTTGGTCTGCTCACAGCCGGGGCTGATGATGCACCTTCATGAGATCACGGGGCATGAGTTGACCCGGGCCAAGGATATGATGGTTCTGCTCGGCCGGCGCACAGCCGAAGAAAAGATCGCGGTCTTCCTAACCGGTTTGTGGGGACGCTACGCCCGGACTGGACAAAGTGCAGTCACCCTGAAACTCCCGATGAACCGCCTTGACATCGCCGATCACCTCGGCCTGACCATCGAGACCGTTTGCCGGACGCTGACCCGTCTCGACCGGGAAGGTTGCATCCGGATTGTGCCAGGGGGGGTGCGTCTCATCGATCACGCCAGGCTCGACCGGCTGTCGGCACGCTGACCTTCGGGATCGCGCCAGATCTTCTTCCTGGCCTCCTCTCCCGCAGGGTGGAGACGGACGGAGTCGGGAAGAGAGGCTAACCGCGTCTCGTCCCGTGATGCCCGCAATGCGATGCTGTTATAAGCCCGGCGGCCGAACCGGAGGGCGAGCCGGTGGCCGCTTGAGGTCATGCGATCGGGACCGTGGGCTGGGCTCGCTGGGCGCCCGCATGCTCCCCGTCACTGCCGGTTCCTGGGGCCGGATCTCGCTCGGAACGACGTCCCGCAACGGCGGCATGTTTGGTCCGCTGGAGCCGGCCTGAGGCTCATCCCGGGTAGCGGCCTGCGCCGAGGCAGCGACGAGGAGCGCCCCGAGCAGAACGAACGTGGACGTCAGTGATCTGGCCATCGCTTTGTCGTCCGGTCCGGGGTGTGGGTCTGGGGCGTCCAGACCAGCATGCCGACATCATGGACGCAGTTTCGGCCCGGGACTTTGCGGTGGATCAAGGATTGTACTTAGCCGGGGACTGGGGTCGGGACATCGGCACAGACGGGACGTCCGGAGGCCGGAATGAGCCCTCTAATGCCAATCGGTGTTGATCATAACTGATAGGCCCGCGGCTCGCACTTGGCCCCGCCACCCGCTTCAATCGCGGGCTGGCGGCGGAGGTCATCGATCTCACCGAAGTTCCCGCAGTATGCCAATTGGCAGTTGTGCGACCGTGCGACGAGGTTGTCGGTGCCTGGCACGTGCGCCGGGGGAGGGCTGATTTGGCTTGCGGCGCCTGGTGCCGTTTGAACAGATCCTGCAGTGGCTTCCAGCTTTGTTCGATCAAGGCTTCTTGGCGCCGTCGGCCGCAAGGTCGAGCAACCGTTGAGCGAGAAGCACCGCCGTCGCCGCGTCTACCGCGGATGCGTCCGCTCCGACCTGGTGGACGAGTTCCGGGTGCTCCAAGAAGACCGGACCGCCGACCATCACGCCGATGGATCGGTTGCACGACACATCGCGCACGGAGCGGATTGCTATCGCGAGCTGATCGATACAGGCCTCGCTGCTGAGCGTCAGTCCAACGACGCCGAACCATTCGGACGCCGCCAAAGCGGCGATCTCCTCTGGACTGGAGGAGAGCCCGACGGACACAGCCCAGCCCGCTTTGCGCAGGAACTGCTCCACGATCCGAACACCGAATGTATGCTGCTCTCCGGGAGCGCTCATCAGGAGCAGGCGACGTTTCTCGTCGAGCGGAACCGCCTCGCGATCGACTCGGAAGCGAGCCACGAGATGCTGAAGGCGGGCAACCCCCGTCGTCACCTCTATGAAGTCGCACAGATCCTCATCCCACATGCGGCCCAAGAGAGCGGCGGAGGGTGCCAGAAGATCGAGGAACAAGCGATCGACCGGATAGCCGTCCGCCACCAAGGCTGAGAAAGCCGCGACCATAGTCGCATCGTCCGACGCGAGCGTGAGATCGGTAAAGGCCGCGATCTGCCCCGCGTCGGGTTTGAACGCGGGTTTGGTCTCCTCAGACACGAAACTGCGATGCCGCAGCACCAGCTGAGGGATGATCTCGGTCTGGATGACTTGCCCCAGGGCCAGACAGCGCTCACGCGCGGCCTCCGCGGCACGCTTGCGCGCATAGAGCCGACGGGCTTCTGCCGCACGTTCGGTATCGTGAGGGAGACCGTCGCCCCATGGGTGTTCGGACGAACCGATATTGTGCATCGTCCCCCCCTCGGCGCCACGGCGACGGCGGCCTTGCTGGTCTACCAATCGCCGCTCAGTATCAGAACCGCAGTCGGAGAGGATGTAAAGACTGCGTCAAAATTCCTAGTGTGAGACGGATGAATTCGCTGCTCTGGAGCTGAGGCATTTTTTCGTCGAACAGATGCAGTACATAGGGCGGCGGACAGGGTAAGTTCGCTGCTCAGAACTCTGCGACTCAGATCCAGATGACCGAAAGACAATGTTATGCGCTGGGGTAAGGTAGCCGTCGTGGTCGGGATTGGGCCCGGGCTTGGTCTGGCTATAGCTCGCCGCTTCGCTCGTGAAGGGTTTTCCGTCGTTGGACTTGTGCGCACGCCCGACCGCGTCGCGCCAGAGGCTGAGATCGAGGTTCGCCAAGCCGACGCGGCTGATCCTGCAGAGTTGGATGCTGCGCTCCGCTCTATTGAGGTCGAGCGCGGCCCCATCGAGGTGTTGGTCTACAACGCCTACCGGGTGAGCCCGGGGGGGCCGGCCACGCCCGAGCCACAAGACTTCGCAGCCGACCTGCAGGTGAACGTGGTCGGCGCCTACGCGGCCGCCCGAACGATGCACGGCCTGATGGCTCCGCGCGGCCGGGGCAGCATCATCCTGACCGGGGGCGGCCTCGCCCTCGATCCGCGTCCGTGGCTCAGCGCGTTCTCCCTCTCCGCCGGAAAAGCTGCCCTGCGCAACCTGGCCTACTCGCTCTCGGCCGCGTTCAAGGCTGACGGCGTTGCCTTGGCGACCGTGACAATCGCCGGCAGGATCCAGGAGGGTACACCGTTCTCGCCTGATCTCATCGCAGACGCCTACTGGCGCCTGCATCTGGAGGGGCTGAGCGCCGGGCCGGAGGTGATGTTCACAAGGGAGTGACAGCAAGTCACCGGGATCGTTGTGAGGAGTACCCGTTACCAAGCGGCGCTGGTCCGGAGGATGCTAAGTTTCGATGAGCATCTAGAGCGTTTTCGGTTTGGGCTGAGTCGGGTTGGTAGGGTTCACGCGGCGCTGGGAGGCTGATTCACTCAGGCCGGTCGACAGCCGGAGTGATGCATGGGCCGCCCCTACAGCTTGGACCTGCGCGAGCGGGTGGTGACCGCGGCTGCGGCGACCTCGCGCCGTCAGGCGGCCGCCCGCTTCGGGGTCGGCCAAGCAACCGCGATCCGCTGGATGGCGGCGCTCGCCGCGACTGGGACGGTGGCCGCCCGGCCGCAGGGGCGTGCCCGCCGCTCCAAGCTCGACCCGTACGCGACGTTCCTGCGTACGCTGATCGACGAGACGGTCGACATCACCCTGGAGGAGATGCGCGCCCGGTTGCAGGACGAGCATGGCCTCACCGTCGGGCTCGGCACGTTGTGGGCCTTCCTCGACGCGCGCGACCTGACGTACAAAAAAAGACGGCCCACGCCGCAGAGCAGGATCGGCCGGACGTGAAGGCCGCCCGGGGAGCGTGGTTCGAGAGCCAGCCCGATCTCGACCCGGACCGGCTGGTGTTCCTCGACGAGACGTGGACCGCCACCAACATGGCCCGCACCCGCGGGCGCTGTCCCCGCGGCCAGCGGCTGCGCTCCCCCGTCCCGCACGGTCATTGGAAGACCACGACCCTGGTGGCGGGCCTGCGCCTGTCCGGGATCGCCGCGCCGTTCGTGCTCGACGGGCCGATCAACCGCGACGCCTTCCAAGTCTACGTCGATCAGGTCCTGGTGCCCGAACTCGCACCCGGGGACATCGTGATCATGGACAATCTCGGCAGCCACAAAGGCCCGGCCGTGCGCGCGGCGATCGAGGCGGCGGGCGCGCGGCTCCTGTTCCTCCCGCCCTACTCGCCGGACTTCAATCCGATCGAGATGGCGTTCTCGAAGTTGAAGGCGGGGCTGCGCAAGGCCGCGGCGCGCACGCGCGAAGGGCTCTGGACCACAATCGGGCGGCTCGTCGATGCCGTTACGCCCGACGAGGCCGCAAACTTCTTCGTCGCGGCAGGATACGACCCCGATTAAACCGAAACCGCTCTAAGCCGAATTTCCGGTTCTGCGCGTGCTGGCGATCCGACGTGACGTAGTTTGGCCGAAAGCTGCCAGTCGGCTTCGGAGAAATTCCGCTGCCTTCCTCCAGTCCCGTCGCCGCGATGCGGCGGGGCGGAAAAGGAATCTCTCGCCCGGCATCTCATTCCACAATGCCCGTGGTCCGACAGGGCATCCTCGGCCATATCAGCAGGCCGCGGACGTGCGCTGCCCGCATTGTGATGGCATCCTTGATCACCCACCCCGACGGCAACCTGCCAAAGGAGTGCTGGAAACGTGAGCCTCCGTGAGGACGCCTGTGGCTCGACGGGGCACTCGTCCGGAAGGCGTAGCCATCCCTCGTTCGGTACTGGCGCCGATAAGCCTAAAACGCGGTCTCACGCCGAGACGCGGCTGATTGTGATCGGTTCCGAAGGAGTCGCATGGTGACGGCGAGCCTCGCAGCGGAGGCCACGGAGCCCAACCATGACCGTTCTAGGCCTTGTCTCCGAGACCAAGCGCCTGCCGCGCTTGGCCGTCCTGGTTCCGTGTTTCAACGAAAGCCTTACGATCGGGCAGGTCATCGGCGATTTCCGCGCGGCGCTCCCGACAGCGCAGATCTACGTCTACGACAACAACTCCACCGACGGGACCGCCGAGATCGCGCGGGCCGCCGGCGCGATCGTCCGGGTCGAGCCGCGGCAGGGCAAGGGCAACGTCGTCAGGCGTATGTTCGGCGACATCGAGGCCGACATCTACATCCTAGTCGACGGGGATGGAACCTACGATGCCAAGGCAGCACCGTTCCTGGTCGGGCGCGTGCTCAAGGACGACTTGGACTTCGTCAATGGGGCCCGCGCTGAGGTCTCGCAGCAGGCCTACCGGCGCGGCCACCGCCTCGGTAACCGCGTACTCACTGGTCTCGTGCAGGGCGTGTTCGGTCGCGAGTTCCGCGACATGCTCTCGGGCTACAAGGTGATGTCGCGCCGCTTCGTGAAGTCGTTCCCGGCAATGTCGAGCGGCTTCGAGACCGAGACGGAGCTCGTTGTCCACGCTCTGGAGCTGCGCATGCCCGCGGCGGAAATCACGACGGCCTACCAAGAGCGACCGGAAGGGTCCGTCAGCAAGCTGCGCACCTACCGGGATGGCGCGCGCATTCTCTACCTGATCCTGCGCCTGATGAAGGACGAGCGGCCGCTCCAATTCTTCGGTACGCTCAGCGCGGCGCTGCTGGTCGCTGCCCTCATGCTGGTCGCCCCCGTCGTCGTGACCTTCGCGGAGACCGGCCTCGTACCCCGCCTACCCACGGCGGTTCTGAGCCTGGGCATCGTGATCCTGAGCGTGTTGACCCTCTTCACCGGGATCGTCTTAGACCTGACGACCCGTACCCGCCAGGAGCTGAAGCGCCTGCTCTACCTCTCAGTGGCCCGGCAGCTCAATGTTCCCTGAGGCGCAGGCACCACGGGGAGAGGCGGACCGATTCGCGTGGTTCTGCATCGTCGGCGGCATTGGGTTCGTCACCGATGCTGGGATCATGACGCTGTGTATCCACGGCCTAGGCTGGAGCCCGACCGGCGCCCGGGCGCTCTCGTTCGCGGTCGCCGTGCTGATCACGTTCCTGCTCAATCGCAGCATCAGCTTCTCCGACCGCGGCGGAAGGCAGATCCTGCCGGCCTTGATCAGCTACCTTCTGGTGCAAGCCTTCGGCTTCGCCTGCAACATGATGGTGTTCAGTCTGGCGATCGTCCGATTGCCGGCACCGTTCTCTACGCCGCTGGCAGCGCTGGTTCTGGCCTCTGCCGTCGCTCTCGTCCTCAACTACGCGGGCGCACGTTTCCTCGTCTTCTCCCGAACGAGCTTGCCTCTAGCCAGCCGGCTTGCGGCGCGGCGATGAGGCAGCGGCTCGATTGACCGATTTTGCGTCACGGCGCCTGAACGACTGCATGAGGGAGGTTCACTTGCCGGATATACCGCTTCAATCTCGGTCCGCTGGAGTCGCTGCAGGACAGGCAGCGGAAGTCTCTTCGCCGAATATGACCTGCCTGCGAACCGCCATGGTCTCTGCCTGGTATCTCATTCCGGCTGGGGCTCTGGTCCTGCTCGTGCCGGCCCTCATGAACGGCTTCCCCTTCATCTTTCAGGATACGTCGGATTACCTGATCTTCACGCCCCGGCTCTATCGGAGCCCCTTTTACGGCCTCTTCCTGTTCGGCTTCCACATGAACCGCTTCATCTGGGCGCCGGCAGTCGCGCAGGCCCTGATCGGGAGCGCTCTGATCTATCTGCTGATAAGCACTCTGCCGATCCGGAACCGCCCGGGCACATTCGCGTGCCTGATCGTCTTCCTAGGGGCCTTCACGGCCCTTCCATGGTTTGCCGGCTTTCTCATGCCGGACATCTTCACTGCGTACTTGTTCCTCGCAATCTACCTGATCGGCTTCCATCTCGAGCGCTTTAGTCGGCCGCTGCAGGTCATGCTCATCGGGTTCGCCGGTCTGGCCATGACAGTCCACCTCTCGCACCTCGTCCTTGGATGCGGAGCGATCGCCGTCTTTGTGCTCCTCAGCCGGTGGCTCCGGCAGCCCTGGCGTCGGATTTTCGTTCGAGCGGCGGTCCTCTGTATTCCAGTCGCCCTTACCGTCGGCGCCTACCTTGCCTACAACCGGATTATCTTCAAAACTCTGGCGATCTCGCCGGCGGGCCAGACCTTCTTCCTGGCGAATCTGATCGAGTACGGGCCAGCGCGCCACTATCTCCGGGACGCCTGCCCCGGCGCCGGCTACAAGATCTGTAGCCAAGTGGACACGCTGCCTTCTACCGCGAACGCCTTCCTGTGGGAGGCCGGACATCTCGACCGCCTCGGCGGCTTCGCCGGTATGAGCGCCGAATCCGCGGCCGTAGTCCGGGGTACCGTGATGTCGAGACCCGGTGCCGTGGCCGCCATGATCGCCGGCAACTTCTGGCGCGCCTTCGGTGCGCACGCGCCTGACACCGACGTGTCGTCGGCATTCCCACCCTACACTGCCATCTTCGAGGTCATCGCGCTGAAGTTTGGTCCGCAAGCGCTCGCCGCATTCCAAGGGAGTGCTCAGATGCGCGATGTGGTGCCCCACGGGTTGATAAGGACGGCTGATACCGTCCTCATTGCGCTGGCCTGGGTTCTGTTGGCTGCGACGTGCATGGTGGCAGTCGCCAAGCGAGAGTGGATTCTCGCAGCCCTGCCGCTGTTCTTTGCGGCCTGCGTGCTGGGCGATATTTTGGTCTGCTCCACGCTGTCAGGCGTGTTCGATCGCTACCAGGCTCGCGTGATCTGGCTACTGCCCATGGCAGCAATTCTCTGCCTCGTCAGTCTGCGCGACCGCTTCCGTCGCCGGCCTGGGCGAGCTTGAGCGCATTGCGGCGCCAGCCGGAGTGAACTGATGCGGTGGATGCCCCCCACCGATCGGCATCTCGTATGCCTGACGGTTGTATCGGAACTGATCATAGGGGTCATCGATGACGACGATCAGCATGTTGGCAGTCGATCTGTCGAAGGGCAGCTTTCAGGTCTGCGCCGTAGGTCCGGACGGGACGGTTCTCTACAACCGCGCGCTGTCGCGCTCTCGATTTGCCGCACTCCTTGCCGATCAGCCGGCCTGCGTCGTGGCGATGGAAGCTTGTGCGACGTCGCATCGCTGGTGTCGCGAGGCCCAGAAGAGCGGTCACGAGGTCCGGCTGGTGCCGGCGGTCTACGTGAAGCCGTTCGTCAAACGCCAGAAGAACGATCGTGCAGACGCGGAGGCGATCGCCGAGGCGGCCGCGCGCCCGAGGATGCGCTTCGTGGCGGTGAAGAGCGCCGAGACGCAGGGCCGCGCGGTGGCGTTCCGCACGCATCAGTGTCTGGTCCGTCAGCGCACGCAGCTGATCAACGCGCTGCGTGGCCATCTGGTCGAGTACGGCGTCGTCGCTCCCAAGGGGCCCGCAAACCTCAAGGTGCTGCAGGAGGCTCTGGCCGACGAAGTCGCTGATCTGCCCGTCGCGGTGCGGGCGATGGGGACGATCTACCTCGATCAAATCGTGGGTCTGACGCAGGTGATCGGGCGCTTGGCCAACGAGCTGGAGACGGCGTCGCGGACGGACACCGACCTTCGGCGCCTAAGCACGATCCCGGGGATTGGCCCGGTAACCGCGGGGGCCGCCGCCGCCTTCGCTCCCGATCTCGACATTTTCGACAGCGGGCGCAACTTTGCCGCCTGGCTCGGTCTCGTGCCGCGGCAGCGATCCACGGGCGGCAATGCCAAGCTCGGCTCCGTCAGCAAGATGGGCCAGACCGATATCCGACGGCTGCTCATCGTCGGGGCCATGAGCGTGATCCGCTGGGTGGTTCGCAAGGGCGGGAGCGCGAACCGCTGGCTCGCGACCCTCCTGGCGCGCAAACCGAAGATGGTTGCGGCGGTCGCGCTCGCGAACAAGATGGCGCGGATGATCCGGCCCGTGACGACGCGGCAGGAAGATTACAGGATGGCGTGACCCGAGCCCGCAAGCGGGCGAAGGCACGTCGTGGCTGCGAGGCCGGGGCGAGCGATCGACGAGGAGTAGGCGACACGGACCTCGAAGTTCAAGGCAGGGACATTCAGACCCGGCGCTCGAGCGCATGCAGCTCTCTGAACCGATGTGAACCCAGCCTTCCGAACAGCATACTGGCCCGTGGCGTCATCGAAGGCCACATCGTGAGGCCTGCACACGTCCGATCGAAGACCCCGCCGAAACCTCAAAGATCATGCTTGCCAAACAGGGGGTAGCCACACACGCGCCGAATTTCCCCGAGGCTTTTCGGTTTGGGTCAGGCGGCTAAAATATGGACCTCGGCCTGGGCAGGATCCAGGCCGGTTGCCTCAGAGAGGCGATTAGCTCTGGTCTGGGAACTTCTGCGTCCGTCGAACCAGTCCGCGAAAACCCTCTGTGGGCCCTCTGCCGCACCGGCACCGCGCGCGCCCCGGCGACGTGGCAGTGCACCTCCCGATAAGGGCCGGCGAAGCCCTGGTGACGGCTCTCGCGCCAGAGCGCCATGGCAATCTCGCAGCCCTGGGCCATGCGCTGCTCCGGGTGAGCGAGGTAGGGGCCGAAGCGAGACGAATTGGGCTGCTGGATCGCGCACTCCGGGGAGCCCTCGGCGAGGGCGCACCTGCGCACAGTCGCGCGCCAGACCCCTGACGCGGCTGATCGCCAGGAGGGTCGCACCTGCCAGATGACGCCAACGCACGTCCCTGCTGGACGCAAGCCGCCGGACCCGGCTGGCACGGCTCATCGTGATCTCGGCGGCGCGGCGGCGCGGCGGCGCTAGGCGCGCAGGTTTTCTCGGGCTGGCGTCCATCACCGCAGGGTAGAGCGGGCAGCTGCCGCAGCCGACTATCGACGCGGCCGAGCCAGCGTTCGAGCGCCTGGCCATTGTTCAGGAGGAGATGCCATCGGTCGGCGACCTCAAACGCTGCTGGCGCGCCTGCGGTGGTTGCTCGAGCGAACCCGGGCGAGCGGTCCCGGGCGACGATCTTGATGCCGAGATGGCGTCGCAGCCCCGCGGCGACGGCCACGCCCGAACGGTTGGACCTCAACTCGAATGGGGCCGGCGTTCGAGATCGGTAACGAGTGTGCTGCCTATCCGGTCAAACAGGGTGCACTTTACCGGCCATTGCGCATCTCTCGCAGCACGGTAGTAAATCGTATCACCACCCCAGGATCAAGTACCCGATGCAACCGATCTGCACACCACACATGTTCACGCGATCAGGCCGAATGCGAGGCCGCAAAGACATGCGATTGGACACGACGAAAGGAGGCACGCAACAGGCGCTGGCCCGGAACTTCCACCAAGATATTCATGAAATGCGCTATGATGATCGCGCTTGCTATAGCAAGCAACACCGCTAGAGGGTCGGGAATGCCGATCTGATCTAATTTGCGTAGCAGGAAATAGCCGACCGAAGCGTGGGCGAGGTACAGAGAGTAGGAGATCCGGCCCAAATGAATCAATACCGGAGATCTTGTCACCGCCGGCTTAAGAAAGACGGCCCAATAGAACACGCACGTACATGCTAGCGCAATCCAAAAATAGGCTTTAAAACCGCTGGCCGGCGTGTGCGGATTGGCGCCGAATGCGGACATCGCAACGGCCCATAGTAGCACAATATATGTGAGAGGGCGGCTAGATCTATGATAGATGAGGAAAAATGAAACACCAATGATAAAAAATTGTCCGTAGTTGAGTAAAAATATCAACGAGATCCTATAGGGCATTTGAATTCCGGCGGCACGGATTATTGTCTCAGAAACAAGCCAAATTAGGAGGGGCACCTCTATCCGAAGACCTGTAGTGCGACAGGCATAAACGGCTAAGACAATACATGCATAGAAACATAGTTCGTAAGTAAGCGTCCAGTAAACTTCATCAAGATGATGAACGCCCACTAGCGCCTGCAGCATAGTCAAATTGACCAGCATGTCTTCAGTTGAAAAACCTTTTGCTCTATCGTCGAGAGCCGATATTGCGACCACAATCAATATTGACAGCCAATACGCAGGGAAAATACGGGCAAATCGTGCTAGGAAAAAATCTCGAAAAGTTGCCGCGGAGTTCACAGATTGGAATATTACGAAGCCGCTGATCATAAAAAATATTTCGACACCGAAATATCCAACATGAACCTGTGGTACAAATTCGAGATTCCTTCCCGATATTAGCCTGGGGTATATTGAAGTATAATGATAGATTACAACGGACAGAGCAGCAATTCCGCGAAGTGAGTCCAGCTCGGAAATACGAGCTAAGATCTTCTTGTTGCTGCTTGTTGGGCCATCACCCACCTTGATCATGGCAATTTTCTCGAATCGGGCCGTGAACGAGCCTCAATCGACGAAATTGCAGGTGAGTGTGCCGGCTCCCAATTACCCATTTCGCCGTAATGTAATAATGCGTCTGTGTTTGTATCTCTCTGACGTCTCAGGCGGAGGATGGTCGAAGTCGATGTAGTGGAACCCATTCAGGTCTATGCGATGACACAGGAAACGAACGCGGCGGTCAGCTACTTGCAGGCCAAGCGATCGTAGTGAGCGGCATCACTCTGTAGATCAGCTTGACCCCGCGGGTGGCGCAGTGCGCCTCGTCGGCAGCGATCATGATCGAGGCCGGTGGTCGAGCTCCGCCTGAGCAAAATACGCCGACGCCTTCCTCAGGATCTCACCTCCGGAAAGGCCGGGACGGTTCAATCGCATCCCTATTGGCAGCCGATCGCCAGCTTGAAAGGCCGGCGCGGTCGAGATGGCCACTCGGTCTTCACGGTCTCCGCCTATTCGCCGGTGGGATCCGGCACTCCCTTTGAGGTAGGCACCCCGAGTTGCGGCCGTTCCCGTTTCGTAACCTCATAACTCCGGCGACCGACTCGTTGCGTTCGGAAGCCCGGTTGGAGACGCGAAGCAGCAATGGCCATGCACATCTCGTCCGGATTGGAATATTCCGGACCTGTAGGGCGAATCCGCGGCACATACGAGCTACCCGTCGGGTACGTGGATGTTCTTGCGACCATTTTCTTATGCGTGTGCTATGCGGACAGCAGCCTCCTCGGAATCGTATCAGGTGAGCGGTATGTTTGGTTCGCTGTGGACATCGCGGCGCTCCTCACGGTCTTGGCTCGCCTAAGTCGATTTCACGACTGCCTGATAGCGAACCCCTGGCTAACTGCTTGGCCGGTGTTGGCGATGGTTTCGGCTCTCTGGTCGCTTACACCGGCCGTCTCGTTCTATCACGGCCTGCAACTGTTGATGACCATTGTTGCAGGATATGTCTTCCAATTGTACTTTGGTCGGTCCCGCCTATTGAGGATTTTATTCTGCGCTCTTGTCGCCGCACAGATATTATCGGTTTTGTCAGAATTGGTTCTTCACCGAAGCGCCATGGACGGCGGAAACGCGTGGTTTGGCATCTACACTCATAAAAACGTGCTCGGCAGCATGATGGCGCTCAGCGCACTCTGCGCAGCCTGCCTGTTCATGGATGGATGGAAGCGTCCTATCACAGGCGCGTCGTTCATCGGTTCGCTGGTTATCCTTTATCTGTCGCACTCGACTACCGCACAAGTCGCGACCTTTGTAGGACTGAGCCCACTCATAGTCTTCGCGATCTGGCAGAGGGGGACCCTTTTCACAGGTTTCGTGATTGGGCTCACGATCGCCCTAGGAAGTGTTGCGCTGGTTTATGTTGTTGTGCACAGCGACGCGATCAGTCAGCAATTCTTGAGTGACGTGGGCAAGGATCGAACCTTAAGCGGTCGAACCCTTCTCTGGCAATTTGCGGCTGACCAGTTTTGGAGGGAGCCATGGTTCGGGATTGGGTATAAGGCGTATTGGGAGAGCAGCTCAACACCGTTTTCTTATTTGCAATTTGTAATCGGCCAGAAACTCTGGTTCTTTCACAATAACTTTTATGACGTGGCGGTCGCTTTCGGGGCAGTGGGGCTAATATTTTTTGGATTGGGTCTTGCCGCTTGCTTCAAGCGAGCCTGCGTAAGCGCACTCAACGGCCGATCATACTCTGACGCGTTACCTTTGAGTTTCTGTTTCTATCTCGCCGTCTCGATAAATCTGGAAAATGCCCTTTTCCAAAATCATAGCTTTAGTCAATTTCTTCTCGCCGCGCTTATTCCAGTGACTGTAAAACAGATAAGATCTGGCGTTGACAGATCTTTGGATTACAATTACCCGTCTTCGACATGAGATCAAGCCATAAAGAATCATTGCCTGTTGAACAATAGTCCGTTGTGTCTGAGCAATGTACATAAATCGAGTATTCGTCAGTCCTCAGCTGAGCCATAAAAATGCGTAATGCCACATATATCGGCCTGTCTCGAGTCTATAAACGAAATCATTATCCAAGTATTTAATATAAATTTTGTTTTTACCAGAACTCAACGGGCGATGTGGTAGATTGTTAGATAACATTCGCACAATCTGTGAGCAATGAATTCGGGAGCGTTTGAAAATTTGCCAATGCGAGCAAGTTTCTCAAGGTCCCTACTAGAACGGGCGCGGATCATCTGGGCAGGCGTTGGTCGTGATGGCTCGTTCGCTTCTGCCCGATGATCTCTGGACTGAAATTGCGCCGCCTCCCCCGTTGCCGCGCCCACGTCCAAGAGGCGGCCATCGGCCAATTGTTAACCGAGCCGCGTTGACCGGCCTCCTGTACGTGCTGCGCTGAGGCATGCTCTGGGGGATTGTACCAGCGATTAGGGGTGAGGCTGCGGGATGAGTCGCTGTCGGCGTCTGCGCACTAGGTGTTTGATCCCGCGATGTGGTGGTACAGTTGACCACCATGCGGCGAGGGATGCGCTATGGGCCAAATTCTCCACGGCAGCGCCCGCAC
>NZ_FOZY01000060.1:0-12676 GCF_900116245.1 Methylobacterium sp. yr668
GATCAGTTTCCCCGGGCCGCCTCCTGCAGGATCAACTTGTCCAGGGTGAGATCCGCGATGGCTTTTCTGAGCCGCTGGTTCTCCGTCTCCAGATCCTTCATCCGCCGGACCTGATCCGACTTCAGGCCGCCGTACTCACGCCGCCAGCGGTAGTACGTCACCTCGCTCACGCCGATCGCGCGGATCGCCTCCGCCACGCTCTGGCCTTGGCCGACCAGCACGTCCGCCTGCCGCAGCTTTGCGACAATCTCCTCAGGCTTGGGTCGCTTCCTCGACATCGATCCGTCCTCCAGGCTCGAAAGCCATACCAAAGGGCGGACCACTTCATTGGGGGCGGATCACCAGACGGTGAGGCGAAGCGCGACATGTCCCCGATCATCGTGATCTCCGTTCGGGGGCCCGGCCGGCGCGTGCCGGTGCGCGGGCCGGCCGCGGAGCGGCAGGCCGAGCGGCCGGGAGCCGTCGGAACCCATTCGGTGCCGGTGGTGTGACTGGTTCGGCGTTCTGCGCGCCTTCTCGATGACGGGCCGATCACGGTTCGGTCGTCAGCCGAATCCGGTCTCGCCGAAGGACACCGCTACTCTCGCGGGTCCGAACTCATCGATGCCTCAACGTGTCATGAGAGATTCCGCATCGTCAATGGGTCGTGCATGGTTTTTGTGTAGTCTGACCGAGTCGAGATTTTTCGGCCACAGTCGAGCGAGGTAGGGTGATCGGGGCGCGCAATGCTGAGACGGCGGTTTAATCCCACTACTTTTGTTCAAGACACCGAGAAAACATCCACTTCGCGTTGTATAAGTGCAAATTTGGGGCGCAGATTGCCTTGTCACACGAGATTGATGCCGCGTTTGCTCGCTGCACGAGCATCCTCGGCGCCGGGGAGTCGATAATTGGCAGTGCGGTTAGTTCGCGAGCATTGTGCCCGAACTTAGCGCATCCCAGTGCCGCGCGCGCGGCGACGAGCGCCGATTCCGTCCGCTCGCGCGGTTCATGACAGTGGCACGTGGTTTGCTGTGTGGTTTTTGACCGATGTGTGCTGTCGGTTCGAAGGTGGAGGGCGACGGGATGGATCGCAGGCGGTTCCTTCAGCGGCTCGGTGCGATCGCCGCGTGCGCGCAGATCAACCCCGACGTCCTGATCTCCTCGGCCTTCGCCCAGAGCGCGCGGCCTCTGGTCTTCCTGTCGGCGGAGAACATCACCGGGAACTGGGACCCGACGGCCCACACGACACTCTCGCAGAAGAACATCGAGGGGTTCGTGATGGGCTTCCTCACGCGCACACCGATGACGCTCGATGACCCGGGCAAGGTGGTCTACGAACTGGCTACCGACATCAGGCTTCTCGACCCGCACCGCCTGCAGATCACCCTGCGCGACGGGGTCACATTCCACGACGGGAAGCCGTTCAAGGCCGAGGACGTGAAGGCGACCTTCGAGTACGGCGCGCAGCCCGATCGACCGGCGCAATGGTATCCCGGACCGACCGACACGCTCGCGATCATGACGCCCGACGACCGCACGGTGATCGTCGACACGACGAAGGGCGGGTATCCGGCGCACCTCTTCGTCTTCCTGGCCTCGTTCCTGCCGATCATGTCGGCGAAAGACGTGGCCGAGGGGCCCGGCGGCATCCTCGCCAAGCGCCTCAACGGCACGGGCCCGTTCCGCTTCGTCGAGCAGCGCGGCAACACCACGGTACTCAAGGCGAACGAGGGTTACTTCAAGGGGAAGCCGGCGATCCCCGGCATCGACTTCACCTTCACGGCGGATTCGACCACCCGGATGCTCTCCCTGATGAACGGGCAGGCCTCCATCGTCGAGCGCCTGGAGCCCGAGCAGGTCGAGACCGTCAAGGGCAATCCGAAGATCGCCGTCAGCCGGATCGTCTCGGTCGAGAACAAGTACCTGTGGTTCCGGTGCTCCAAGCCGCCGTTCAACGACGTCCGGATGCGCCTCGCCGCCTGCCACGCGATCGACCGGAGCGTCATCCTCGATGTCCTCGGCTCGGCGGGCCACGCCTCGTCGAACTTCGTCTCGCCGGTGAAATTCGGCTACGTCGACCTGAAGAACTATCCCGCCTACGACCCGGACAAGACGCAGGCGCTGCTGGCGGAGGCCGGCTTCCCGAAAGGGAAGGGCTTGCCGCCGCTGGAATACATCACGTCGGTCGGCTTCTACCCGAAGACCAAGGAATACGGTGAGATCATCACCGCGATGCTGACCGAGCAGGGCTTCCCGGTCACCCTCACCGTGCTGGAACCCGCGGCCTGGAACGAGCGCCTCTACCACCGCCCCGGCGGCGGACCGGGCCACATGATCGATTGCGGCTGGTCGACCGGATCGCCCGAGCCCGACCTCGTGCTGCGCACGCATTTCCACGCGTCCTCGCACCGCATCACGGGTCTCGAGGATCCGGAGGTCGACGCGAGCCTCGACAAGGAGCGGAACGCGCCGACCCTGGAGGCGCGCAGGACGATCCTGCAGACCGAGACCATGCCGCTCCTGGCCGCCAAAGCGCCGGCCCTCTCGCTCTTCACCTCGGCGATGATCCACGCGATGCAGGCCGACCTGAAGGGCCTGTTCATCTACCCCGACGGCTCGATCGACGCCGCGCGCACGGCCTGACCGGAACCCACGCCCCGCCGCGTCCGGCGGCGCGCCATCCCATAACCCCATCGTCCGATGTTCGTGCTCAGCTTCCTCGCCCGGCGCCTCGCGCAGGGGGCGATCATCATCACCCTGGTCTCGCTCCTGATCTTCACGCTCCTGCGCGTCGTTCCGGGTGACCCGGTGCGCCTGATGGTCGGCGGGATGGCGCCGGATTCCCTCGTGGAGCAGATCGCCGAGCGGATGGGCCTGCGCGATCCGATCTTGGTCCAGTTCGGCCGCTACGCCGGGCAGGTGGTGCGCGGCGACCTCGGTCACAGCTTCGTGCGGCCCGCGAACGGCGCGGCCACGGGCGGGGCGAACTTCGACGACGCGACCCGGGCCGAGCGGGCGCCCGTCGCCGCCCTCATCGGCGAGGCGCTGCCGATGACGCTGCAGCTCGCGGCCCTGGCACTGACCATCGCCCTGGCCTTCTCGTCGCTCGTCGGCATCGCCGCGGGACTCAGACCGGGCGGACTCGCGGACCGGTTCGCGTTCGCGGTCTCGTCGATCTTCATCTCGCTGCCGAACTTCTGGTTGGCGATCGTGCTCGCGCTCCTGTTCTCGGTGAAGCTCGGCTGGCTCCCGGCGGTCGGCTACGGGGGCTTCTCCTACACGATCCTCCCGGCCATCGTGCTGGCGGTGGAGCTGTCCCCGGTGCTGATCCGGACCCTCTCGGGCGCCGTGGCCGCCCAGATGGGCGAGGCCTACGTCGCGGTCGGCCGCATCCGCGGTCTCACGGAGACGCGGATCGTCGCGGCGCACGTCCTGCGCAACGCCGCCGTGCCGCTGCTCAACCTCCTCGGCGTCCAGTTCTCCAGCCTGCTCGGCGGCGTGATCATCGTCGAGTACATCCTCGACTATCCCGGACTCGGCCTGCTCACCATCAACGCCGTGCTGCAGCGCGACTTCCCGCTGATCCAGGGCATCGCGATCGTCACCAGCGCGATCTTTGTCGTGATCAACATCCTCGTCGATCTGGCCGCCACGATCATCGATCCGAGGCTCGCGTACTGATGGGCGTCGAGACGAGCCTCACCCTCGGGGCCGCCCCGGTCGACACGGGAAGCGCCCGCTCGATCGGGCGCCGCATCCTCGGACGGGCGGCCCGGGCGACCGGCTTCCGCATCGGCCTCGGTCTGCTCGGGATCCTGGTCCTGGCCACGCTCCTCTATCCCGAGTTCAGCGGCCTCGATCCCGGCAAGATGGATGTCCGCGCCCGCCTGCTGCCGCCGCTCCTCGCCGGTCCGCACTGGCGCTGGGCGCACCCGCTCGGCACGGACCAGATCGGCCGCGACATGCTCGTCCGCTGCCTGATCGGCCTGCGCTACTCCTTCCTGATCGGCGTCGCCGCCACCGCGCTGACCCTCGTCATCGGCTGCGCGCTCGGGATGGTCGCGGGCTACCTCGGCGGCCGGACCGACGCGGTGATCATGCGCGTCACCGACGCGCAGCTCTCGATCCCGATGATCATCCTGGCGATCGCGGTGCTCGGCGTCTCCAGGCCGACGATCCCCGCCATCATCCTCGTGCTCGGGCTGTCGAACTGGCCGGTCTACGCCCGCGTGACGCGCTCCGTCGCGATGGCCGAGCGCGGTCGCGAGTACGTCCGGGCGGCGCAGGTCTCGGGCGCGAGCCATGCCCGGATCGTGCTGACGCTGCTGACGCCGCTCGTGGTGCCGCCGATCCTGTTCACGGCGGTGCTCGACATCGCCCGCATGATGATCTTCGAATCGACGCTCGGCTTCCTCGGTCTGGGCGTGCAGCCGCCGACGCCGACCTTCGGGAACATCATCGCGGATGGCCGGAAGTATCTGCTGAACGCGTGGTGGATCGCCACCATGCCGGGCGTGTTCCTCGGCCTCACGCTCGTCGGCCTCAACCTGATCGGCGCGGCGTGCGAGCGGGCGCGCAACGCGATCCACGGAGGCGCCTGATGGACACGCCGCCGGTCCTGTCCGTCCGCAACCTGAGCGTCGACCTCGCCGGGCCCGTCGCCGGGCGGCGGATCCTCGACGGCATCGCGTTCGACGTCGCGCCGCGGGAGATCGTCGGCGTGGTCGGCGCCACCGGCGCGGGCAAGACGGTCCTGGCGAAGGCCCTGGTCAACGGCCTGGAGCCGCCGCTCGCCGCCCGCGGGACGGTGCGCTTCCGCGGGCAGGACATCCTCGGCCTCGCCCCGCGCGCGATGCGGCCCCTGCGCCGGGAGATCGCCTATGTCGGCGCCAACCCGATGGGCGCCCTCGACCCGACGCTGCCCGTCGGCCACCAGATCGCCGAGAAGATGCGGGCCGTGAATTCCGCCGTCGCGGCGGCGGAGGCGCGCCGCCGGGTCGTCGCGCTGCTCGACGCGGTCCGGATACCCTCCGCCGCCCGGCGCTTCCACGATTACCCGTCGCAGTTCTCCGGCGGCATGATGCAGCGCGCGCTGCTGGTGGACGCGATGATCTCGGATCCGGCGCTCCTCGTCGCCGACAACGTCACTCAGCCCCTCGACGTGACCGTGGCCGCCCAGGTCATCCGCCTGATGCGCGAGCTCACAGAGCGCTTCCAGACGGCGATCCTGTTCGTCTCCTCGTCGCTCCCGGTCGCCCGGGAGGCCGCGTCGCGCACGCTCGTCATCGATGCGGGCCGCCTCGTCGAGGAGCAGCCGACCAACGCGCTGATCGCCCGGCCGCGGCACGCCTACACCCGCGACCTGGTCGCCCAGATCCCGACCATCTGGACCCGCTCCCCCGCGCTGCCGCGCACCGGCGAGCCCGCGCGCAACCACTCCGAAGCGCGCCCGGTCATCCGCCTGGAGGACGTGTCGCAGACCTACCGGGTACGGGAGCGGGGGACCTTCGCGGGGACGAGCGCGCTCCGCGCCGTGCGCAACGTGACCGTCGATATCCACAGGGGCGACAGCTTCGCGGTGGTCGGCGAGAGCGGCTGCGGCAAGTCCACTTTGATGCGCCTGCTCAGTCGCCTGGAGCGGCCCAGCGGCGGCCGGATCCTGTGCGACGGGCAGGACATCGCGCCGCTCGCGGGACCGGCGCTGCTCGGGTTCCGCCGCAAGCTCCAGCTCGTGCTGCAGGACCCGTTCAACTCGCTGCCCCCCCGCACCGGCATCGGCGCGATGCTCGAGGCGCCCCTGCGCACCCACGGATGGCGGGATGCCGCCCGCATCCGCGAGCGCGTCCGCGCGGTCATGAACGATGTCGGCCTCAGCACCGCCCTCTACGACGCGCTGCCCGTCGGCCTCTCCGCGGGGCAGCGCCAGCGCATCAACGTCGCCCGCGCAATGGTGCTCGAGCCCGAGATCCTTCTGATGGACGAGACGCTCTCGGCGCTCGACCAGACCGAGCAGTTCCGGCTGCTCGCGCTGTTCGAGAAGCTTCAGCGGGCACACGGCCTCACCTACATCTTCATCAGCCACGATCTCGCGATGGTGCGCAAAGCCTGCAACCGCGTCGCCGTCATGTACCTGGGCGAGGTCGTGGAACTCGCCGACAACGAGCGACTGTTCTTCGATCCGGGCCACCCCTACACGAAGGCCCTGCTGTCGGCGATGCCGACCCTGGAGGAGCGCCGCTACCGCCCCGAGGAGTGCCTCCTCGACGGCGAGCCGCCGAGCCCGATCGACCTTCCGGCCGGCTGCGCCTTCCGTTCGCGCTGTCCCCGGGCCTTCGCGCCCTGCGCGGCCGAGAGTCCGAACCTCGTGATGCGCGGCGCGGGCGCGCTCGCCGCCTGCCACCGCGTCACAGCTCCCGGCGCGCGGCCGGTCCACGTCGAGGCAGCAGGTTAACAGATGACGGAACCCGATGAATTGCGGCCCGTCGAGGACCGTGCCAACCCGTTCCTAGGTTGCGTCCCGTCGCGAGGGATTACAACCCTTGGGAGACGGACGCCGATGAGTATAACCGAGCCGCGCCTGCAACTGATCCTGACGGAGTTGCAGCGCGACGGTCGCGTATCGGTCAACGAGTTGGCGAGCCGCCTCGGAATCAGCACCGAGACGGTCCGGCGCGACCTGCGGGACCTCGAAATGCGCGGGCATGCTCGCCGGGTCTACGGCGGCGCCGTCATCGACCAGAAGAAGGACGATCAGCCCTTCGACGAGCGGGCGCGCGTCGGCATGCGCGAGAAGGCGCGTATCGCGTCGGCCGCCCTGGCCTTGGTGGAGGACGGCATGACCGTCTTCATCGACACCGGCACCACGACCCTGGCTTTCGCCCGGCAGCTGGTCGGCCGGCGAATCACCATCCACACCAACTCTATCGGCATCGCCACCTTGTTCGCCGACGATCCGCAGTCGCAGGTGACCGTGCTCGGCGGCGAGATGAAGCCGCATTACCGCGGGCTGTTCGGCCACCGCACCGTCGCGGCCGTGCGCGAGCACGTCTACGACCTCGCCGTCATGGGCATCGTGACCGTGCATCGCGAGCACGGCTTCATGGATCTCGGCCAAGAGGAGGCGGTCCTGCGCCGCGCCGCCGTCGAGCAGACCCGGCGCTCAGTGATCCTGGCCGACAGCTCGAAATTCGGGCGGCTCGGCACGATCCGGACCCTCGGTCTCGGCGACGTCGACACGCTCGTCACCAACGCGCCCCTGGCGAGCGACTTCGCCGACGCCTTCCGACACCTAAACGTGGATGTGCTCCATGCCTGAGATACCGTCGCCGTCCTCCGTGCAGATCGATGCCGCACGCCTCCACGGGATGATGGACGCCGTATCGCGCTTCGGTGGCGGCGGCGACGGGTCGATGACGCGCCTCGCGCTCTCGGCCCAGGACGGCGCCGCCCGCGACTGGCTCGGCGCCTGGTTCCGGGAGAACGGCTTCACGCCGCAGGTCGACCGAATCGGCAACCAGTTCGGCCGCGTCGACTTCGCCGGGGGCAACGCGCCGACCGTCATGGTCGGCTCTCACCTCGACAGCCAGCCCAACGGCGGCCGCTTCGACGGTGCCCTCGGCGTCGTCGCGGCCTGCGAGGCGATCCGTGCCGTGGGCGCGTCCCTCGCGGAGCGCGGGCTGAGGTCGGCCTGCAACTTCGTCGTGGCCAACTGGACCAACGAGGAGGGCGCCCGCTTCCAGCCGAGCCTCCTCGGCAGCAGCGTGTTCGCCGGCCAGGCCGAGCTGGCCTGGGCCCTGGACCGGCGCGACGGCGCCGGGATCGCGGTCGGCGACGCCCTGGAGGCGATCGGCTACGCCGGGACCGACACGGTCCCGGTCCCGGACGCGTTCATCGAGCTCCACATCGAGGGCGGCCCCGTGCTGGAGCGGGAGGGGAAGCGGTTCGGTGCCTTCACCCGCTACTGGGGAGCCACCAAGTATCGCCTCGCCTTCCTCGGCCGGCAGGCCCATACCGGCCCGACCCCGATGGCCGAGCGCCGCGATGCCCTGCTCGCGGCCGCCTACCTGATCGCCGACCTGAAGGACATGACCGGCGATTACGGGCTCGACCTGCACACCTCGGTCGGACGGCTGGAGGTGTTCCCGAACTCGCCCAACACCGTGCCGAGTGAGGCGGTGCTGTTCATCGAGCTGCGCTCCGGCGCGCCGGCGATCCTCGAGGAGGCCGAGGCCCGGCTCCGGACGTTCATCGCCGCGGCGGCGGCGCGGGCCGGCGTCGACTCGGAGGTCCGCGCCATCGATCTGCGGCCCGCGGGCGCCATGCATCCCGGCCTCGTCCGGCTCGCGGAGCGGGCCGGCGCCCGCAACGACGCGCCGCCGCGGCCCCTCGACACGATCGGCGGCCACGACGCGATCAGCCTCGCCGCCGTCTGCCCCGCGATCGTGCTGGCGGTGCCCTGCCGGGACGGGGTCATGCACCATCCGACCGAGTTCGCGGCCCCGGAGGATCGGGCCTTCGGCACCCAGGTCCTGGCCGACATGCTGATGCTGCTGGCGACGGAGGGGCTCGCGGCCCTCGGCACCGGGGGAGAGGGCCGTTGAAGGCGCCAGGCGCGCCCGACGGCGCTCACGAGCGGCTGGCCGAGGAGGCCCTCGCGGCGATCCCCCTCTTGGCGGACCGGCCGATTCGCTACGGCGTGGCCTGCCCAGGCGCGGCGTCGCCGTCGTACCACGGCGTCGAGTCGGCCACCTTCCTGGTGGCGACGGCGCCGGACGCGGATCCGGACTACTTCCTCAAGGTCACCGAGCCGGCCGCCGCCGCTCTCATCGACCCCGCCGCCTCGTTCGAGGCCGCGACGCGCGTCGCCGCGCTGGGGCTCGGCCCCGAGCCGCTGCATCTGGCGTGGGCGCAGGGGGCGATCCTGTTCCGGCGACTCGGCCCCGAGTGGCGCCCCGCGTCCCTCGACCGCCTGCGCCAGCCCGACGCCATGACGGCGGTGATCGGGGCCTTTGACCGCATCGCCGCCGGCGCGCCGTTCGGCCGCCGGTGGAGCGTCTTCGACGGCATCCGGACCCTGCGCGCGGCGCTCGGCGCCGAGGGCGAGACCCTGCCGGCGGACCTGCCGCCGGACGGGTGGTTCCTCTTCGACTGGGTCGACGCCATCGAGGCGGCGCTCGCCGCCGCCGGGACCGGGTGCCGGCCGGCCCACGCCGACCCGCACGCCTCCAACCTGCTGTTCGCGCCGGACGGCGCACTGCGCCTCGTCGACTTCGACATGGCCTGCGATACCGACCCGCACCATCAGCTCGGCGCCTTCCTCAACGAGGCCTGCCCGTTCGAGAGCGAGATGCGACTTGGCATCGAAATCGCTGAGGGGGCCTGCCGGGCGGACGTGTTCAGCCGCTGCCGCGCCTACGCTGCCGCCGACGACCTGTACTGGGGCCTGCGGGCGCTGACGATGGACCGCGCCTCGCCCCGGCGGAGCCTGGAGTTCCGGAAATATGCGAGCTGGCGCCTGCTGCGCTGCCGAGCGCGGGTCGGCCGCCCGGACTTCGAGGAAACCCTGAGGACGCTTTGAGGAGCGCGGCATGATCCCTCTCGGAGGCGGACGCACAGAGGCCGAGCGGGCCTTCGAGGCGACCCTTCACCGGGTCGCCCCGTGGCAGGGTCGGCCCATGCACTATCGGCCGGTGCTCGGCGGCATCAGCAACACGAACTGGCGCGTCGAGGTCGCCGGCGAGGCGCACCCGTACTTCGTGAAGATGCCCGGGCGCGGCACCGAGATGTTCATAGACCGGGCCGCCGCCCGCGCCGCGAGCCGGCAGGCGGAGGCGATCGGCCTCGGCCCGCGCACCTTCGACTATCTCGACGCGGAAGACGTGGAGATCGCGGAGTTCGTGGAGGGCCGCCGCCCCTCGACCAACCGCGACTTCGCCGACGCGGCCGTGCGCAACGAGGCGATCGCCCTCTATCGCCGCTTCCACGGCGCCCCCCTGCTGCCGCTCACCAAGACAGTGTTCGACATGATCGACGAGCACGACCGGCAGGCCGTCGATCTCGGCGCGCTGCTGCCGCCCGACCAGGCGTGGCTGACCCGTCAGACGCGCCTCGCCCGGGCCGCCCTGGAGGCGTCCGGCATCGACCTCGTGCCGTGTTTCAACGACCCGATGCCCGGCAACTTCCTGATCGGGGAGGACGGCTCGATCCTGCTGATAGACTTCGAGTACGCCTCCAACAACGATCGCCTCTACGATCTCGCGATCTGGAGCGGCGAGATGTTCTTCTCCGAGGACGTCGATCGCGCGATCATCGAGGCGTATTTCGGCCGGTACAGCGACCAGCTCTTCGCCCGGTTGATGGTGCACAAGGCCCTGGCCGACGTGAAATGGTCGACCTGGGCGATGGTGCAGAACCGCATCTCGGACCTCGACTTCGATTTCTACAAGTACGGCATCTGGAAGCACATGCGCGCCCGATCGATCATGAACGACACGCGGTGGCCGGCCTTCCTGAAAGCGCTCTGAGCGTGCCGGACATGCTTCCCCCCGCGGGCGAGATCCTGGCCTTCGCGACCGGCCTCGCCGACGCGGCCCGACCGGTGGCGATGCGCCACTTCCGCACGGACCTCGACATCGTCGCCAAGGCGGACGCGAGCCCCGTCACCCTGGCGGACCGGGCGATCGAGGCGCTGCTGCGCGAGCGGATCGCGGCGCGCTTCCCGGAGCACGGCATCGTCGGCGAGGAGATGGGCGTGACGCCGGGCCGGGGTCCGGTCTGGATCATCGACCCGATCGACGGCACCAAGAGCTTCGTGACCGGGCTGCCGCTGTTCGGAACCCTGATCGCCCTCCTCGACGGCGGACGGCCGACCATCGGCGTCATCGACATGCCGGCCCTCGGCGAGCGCTGGACGGGCATGCCGGGCGCGGCCACGTTCAACGGGGCGCCGGCCCGGGCCAGCGCCTGCCGGACCCTCGCCGCCGCACGGTTCTTCACGACCACGCCGGACGGCTTCTCCGGGGCGGACGCGGCGCGCTACCGACGCCTCGTCGACCGCGTCGGCATCCGGCGGTTCTGCGGCGACTGCTACGCCTACGGCCTGCTGGCTTCCGGCCACTGCGATCTGGTCGCGGAGACCGGCCTGCAGCCCTACGATTACCTCGCCCTCGTCCCGGTGATCGAGGCGGCCGGCGGCGTGATCACCGACTGGGCGGGCTCCGCGCTGACCCTCGACTCGGACGGGCGGGTGCTCGCCGCCGCCACACCCGACCTGCACGAGGCCGCCCTCGACATCCTGCAGGATCGGGTTCCCTGAGATCTGACAGCGCGCCGGGAGCGCCCGTATGGCCTACGCGACGACGATCGAAGGCACACGCTTCACCTTCCCCGACCTGCGCAGCCTGCTCGCCAAGGCCACGCCGGAGCGCTCGGGCGACCAGCTCGCCGGGCTCTGCGCCGACGGGCCGGTCGAGCGCCTGGCCGCGCAGATCGCCCTCGCCGACCTGCCGCTCAAGACCTTCCTGGCCGAGGAACTGATCCCCTCGGACGAGGACGAGGTCTCCGACCTGATCGCCCGCCGGCACGACGCGCAAGCCTTCGCGCCGGTCGCCTCGCTCACGGTCGGCGCCTTCCGCGAGTGGCTGCTCGCCCCCGCCGCCGACGCCGACGCCCTCGCCGCCCTCGCGCCCGGCCTCACGCCCGAGATGGTCGCGGCGGTCTCCAAGATCTGCCGCCTGCAGGACCTCGTCGCGGTCGCCGCCAAGCGGCCGGTGGTGACCCGCTTCCGCTCGACCCTCGGCCTGCCCGGGCGCCTCGCCACCCGCAACCAGCCCAACCACCCGACCGACTCGTCCGAGGGCATCCTGATCTCGGCCCTCGACGGCCTGCTGATGGGCTCGGGCGACGCGGTCATCGGCGTCAACCCGGCGACCGATTCCCTGCCGGACTACATCCGCATCGTCGAGCTGCTCGAGACCCTGCGCTTGCGCCTCGACGTGCCGACCCAGCACTGCTGCCTCGGCCACGTCACCGTTGCGATCGAGGCCATGGCCCGCGGCGCGCCCGTCGACCTCGTGTTCCAATCGATAGCCGGCTCGCAGAAGGCCAATGCCGGCTTCGGCGTCGACCTCGCCGTCCTGCGCGAGGCCTCGGACGCGGCGCGCGCCCTCGGCCGCTGCCCGGCGGGCGGGCAGGTCATGTACTTCGAGACCGGCCAGGGCTCGGCGCTCTCGGCCGACGCCCACTGGGGCGTCGACCAGCAGACCATGGAGGCGCGCGCCTACGCGGTGGCGCGGGAGTTCGACCCGCTGCTGGTCAACACGGTCGTGGGCTTCATCGGTCCCGAGTACCTCTACGACGGCAAGCAGATCATCCGCGCCGGGCTGGAGGACCACTTCTGCGGCAAGCTGCTCGGCCTGCCGATGGGCGTGGACGTCTGCTACACCAACCACGCCGATGCCGACGGCGAGGACATGGACGCGCTCCTGACCCTGCTGTGCGCGGCCGGGGTCAACTTCGTCATCACGGTGCCGGGGGCGGACGACGTGATGCTGAACTACCAGTCATTGTCGCACCACGACGCGGTCTACGCCCGCGAGACCCTGGGTCGCCGTCCGGCCCCGGAATTCGAGGCGTGGCTGCGGGCCGTGGGCATCACGGACGGGCAGGGCCGGCTGGCCAGCGCGACGGGCGCGCT
>NZ_FOZY01000080.1:0-4966 GCF_900116245.1 Methylobacterium sp. yr668
TTCTTCTGCCGCTTCACGAACGGCTTCACGTAGGCTGGTGGGATGAGCCGCGTTTCGTGGCCTGCCAAAGCTATCTCACGGGCCCAGTAATGAGCGCTGGCGCATGCTTCCATAGCGACCACGCAACGCGGAAGTGTCGAGAAGAACGTCAGCACCTGATCACGCCGCAGCTTCTTGCGGAAAACGACGGCGCCGCTCGTATCCGCGCCATGAACCTGGAAGACTGATTTAGCGAGATCGATCCCGACTGTGCTAACCTCACCCATGGACGCCTCCTGCAGTGGTGTTGCAACACCTCCACTCTGGCACATCGATGCCGCCAGGGGGCGTCCACCCCTACGCTTTGGGGGGCTGTGAAGCAGACCGAGTATGGCTGGGTTGGGTCGCCAGCGGTCCGTCCGCGATGGGTGGTTTCCTGTCCGTCCGCTTCTGGATGCCGGTTGCATCAAGCGGACATAGCTGTTGGGACCGCTCACGACCCTTCTCGGACCCTCGGAAGGTCCGCTTTGCGATCGGTTGGCGGATGATGACCTGGAAATTTGACGCGTGTCCTCGCATCCCCTCGCTTCGTGCGAAAAGCTCGAAAAACCAACCTGTGATGGATGCTGACATTTGATCCTTACAATCGCCATCGAAATCGATATTCGGATTGCTACATCTGGAAATTGAGCGCACGGTGCCAGAGGCTACGCAGCAGTGATCTTGGTGCGGGCATGCTGTGCAACTCGGAGTGCTCCTGATGGACCGCCCCCGTGCAGATCAGTGCCTCGAAGTTGCCCGTGAGCTGCGCGCGGCGGCCGAGGAGGCACGTCGGACGCTTCAGGCCTCACGCGATTTGGTGCGGCGCTCCCGCGAGCAAGCCGTCACCGGGCCGTTGGCACCCGGCGACGACCCTGGTCCATCGAAACATTTGGTGACGTCTCTCATCGAGGCCTACGAGGCCGCGGACGACGATCCTGACCCTCAGACCCGCCTGCTCCTCGGCCGCGTGCTCCATCATGTCGGCCGTCGCGTCGCCGGCGTGATGGGGCCGCGGGCAGCCGGTATCACTTTGCAATGATCGCCGTGGCCAAGGATCGGCGGAGAAACCACGATGAACGGTGACGATCCGCAGGACCACGGGCGCGGTTCGCTGGTCCGCATCGCCCGTACGCTGGGCGTCCCGGTTGCGACCTTCCTGACGGCCGATCCTGCTGATACTCCGGATATCGAAACCGTCGTTGAGGGCCCTGATCATCTCGCCGAAGTCATGGCTCTGCTGCGTCTGTTCGTGCGGCTGGAGAGTCCCGAGGCCCGGGCGCGCTGCCTCGCCTACGTCGTGCAGGAGGCCACGCGGGACGACTGATCCGCGCAGCCGTCCTCGACATCGGGCGAGAACGCATGATGCTGAAACCCGACGAACGGTGCGGCATAGATCCGAAGGTTCAGAACGCGGTGATGGACCAGGACCACTTTCCGATCATCGGCGTCGGTGCATCCGCGGGCGGCATCGAGGCGATGCGGGGCTTTTTCCGCGGGGTGCCAGAGACGCTCAGGGCCGCCTTCGCTGTCGTCACGCATCTCGGCCGGGAGCACAAGAGCCTGCTCCCGGACGTGCTGGCCCGGTTCACGCCGCTCAAGGTCGAAGCCGCCGCCGACGGCGTGCCGGTGAAGCCGGGCACCGTCTACGTCATGCCATCCGGTTTCGTCATGGGCATCGCGGGCGGGCGGCTGACGTTGACTCCGCTTGGGGAGGGTCGCGAAACCAAGCCGATCGACATCTTCCTGACCGCCCTGGCCCTCGACCAGGGCGAGCGAGCGGTCGGTGTGATCCTGTCCGGCGGCGACGGCGACGGCGCCATCGGCGTCAAGGCGATCAAGGAGCACGGTGGCCTGACCCTGGCCCAGACCGCGGATGGCTACGGCCCCGAGACCGCCGACATGCCGCTCAGCTCGCTGCGGACCGGCTTCGTCGATTTCGGCGAGACGGCCGAACGGATGGGCGACCGGATCGCCGCGCACGTCGCCGCCGCGCCGAACGCACCGGATGCGCAGGCCGATGGGGTCGCGCGGGAGTTCGATGCCGAGCTCCTCACCGAGATCTTCGCCATCCTGCGCCGGCAGGTCGGCCACGACTTCTCGGGCTACAAGCCAAGCACCTTCGGGCGCCGCCTGCAGCGGCGCATGAGCGTCGTCGGCGCGTCCGGACTGGACGGCTATCTCAAGCTGCTGCGGGCTGACCCGGCCGAGGTTGGGGTGCTGTTCCGGGACTTGCTGATCGGTGTGACGAACTTTTTCCGCGATACCGCTGCCTTCGAGGCCCTGACCACCCAGGTCATCCCAAAGCTGTTCGACGCACGCGCGGCGATCGATGTCATACGGATCTGGGTACCGGCCTGCTCGACCGGCGAGGAGGTCTACTCTCTGGCCATCCTGCTGCGCGAGCACATGCTCACCCTGGCGGATCCGCCGCGCGTGCAGATTTTCGCCACAGACATCGACGAGCGCGCGCTCACGGTCGCCCGGATTGGCCGCTACCCGAGGGCTTACCTGTCCGCCGTCTCGCCTGAGCGGATCGCGCAGCACTTCGTCGTCGAGGGCGACAGCGCGGTGGTCGAGAAGGCCGTGCGCGACCTTTGCACCTTCGCCCCTCACAACGTGCTGCGCGACCCGCCGTTCTCGCGCCTCGATCTCGTCTCCTGCCGCAACCTGATGATCTACCTCGGCGTCGAGGCCCAGCAGCACCTGATGCCGGTTCTGCACTACGCCCTGCGCCCGCGCGGCTATCTGTTCATCGGCATGGCCGAGAACGTGACGCGGTTCGAAGACCTGTTCGAGACGATCGACAAGCAGCACCGCATCTTCCAGGCTCGCGACGCGATCCCGCCGGCCCGGTTGCGGCCGATGTCCGGGGCGGACACGCCAATCTTTGCAAATGCCGGCCACCCGCAGCGGCGCAACGTGACGACGCACGCGGCCCTGCGGCACGCGGTCGAGACGCAGATGCTGTCCGAATTCACGCCGCCCCATGCGGTCGTGACGCGGACGGGCGAGGCCGTGCACTACTCATCGCGGATCGGCGATCACCTGGAGGTCGTGCCCGGCCAGCCGACCCGGGAGCTGGCTGCGATGGCGCGTAAAGGCCTGCGGCTGGATCTCCGGACTGCCTTACGCGAGGCGATCGAGGGCAACACCCTGGTCGTGCGCGAAGGCATCGGCGTCGAGCTGCCGGACGGCCGTTTCCAGTCGATCTCCCTTGTGGTCAAGCCGCTGAACATGCCCGGCGCGGTCGAGCCGCTGTTCCTGGTCGTGTTCAACGAGGCGGCCGCGCCGGTCGAGAAGGAGCGGCAGCAGGCCCTGGAGGCGAACGAGCGGGACACGGCGCTCCAGGGACTGGAGCGCGAATTGAGCGTGACGCGCGAACGGCTCCAGGCCGTGATCGAGGAGTATGAGACCTCCCTTGAGGAGCTAAAATCTTCGAACGAGGAACTTTACTCCGTCAACGAAGAGATGCAGGCCGCCAACGAGGAGCTCGAGGCTTCGAAGGAGGAGACACAGTCTCTGAACGAGGAGCTTCAGACAATGAATTCCGAGCTCGCGTCCAAGATCGAGGCCGTCGACCAGTTGAGCGACGATCAGACCACGCTGTTCGAGGGCATGAACATCGCGAGCGTGCTGCTGACGCCGGATCTCCATATCCGCATGTTCACGAACGCAGCGGCGCAGATCTTCGGCTTGCAGCCGAGCGACGTCGGCCGGTCCCTGCGCAACTTCTCGGCGCCGATCCCCCTGGCCTGGCTGCAGAACGAGATCCCGGCGGTGCTGGCGGCGAACCGGCCCTCCGAGCGGACGATCGAGGGGGCGGACGGCGCCCGTTACCGGGTCCGGTTGATGGCGTCGTCCCGCAAGGGCGGCCGGAAGCCCGGGATCGTCGCCAATTTCACGAACCTGCTGGAGCAGGAATGACCTGCGGATCTGCCCGCCGCGCCCGGGATCTTGGCTGCCAGCACACGCTGGCGCGGTCGGGGACGCTGGACAGCGTGGGAGCGGCGGGCGAGCGGCATAGCTTTGCAGAGCCCGCGCGCCTCTGGTTTCAGGAAGCGGATCGTATCGCCGTCCTGGGCCGGAGGTGGAACGCCAGCTTTCTGGCAGCAGAACAAAGTCTGAATATCTCTTCTCCAACAGTGCGGCTGGCTGGCCAAAATTTCCGCGATACGGCCCCAGCTTTGACGATCCAAATCCACCAGAGCACGCTGGTATGAAGAGGGCATCTTCATCACGGACGGTAGATGCCTAAGTTCTACTTCCACCTCCGTGGTCCAAACGGTCTGGACTACGACGACGAAGGCTTGGAGCTCGCCAGCGTTGAGGCGGCCTATCTTGAGGCCTTCAAGGCCGTGCCGGGAATGGGCTCCGATCTGGCCTCCACCGCGAAGAACCCGATCCGGTATGGCTTCGAGATCACCGATGCGCGTGGTACCACTTTGATGGTGGTGCCTTTCGCTGAGGTACTCGATCGCGGGCAAAAGCGCACAAAACAACCGGCCAAGCTACAGTTCCACAAAGGTCGAGCGGAGATGAGGCGCACGGCGGGACTGATTGTGGAGCTTCGCGATGCGCACGCGAAGTTGAATGTGACTCTGGCAGAGACTCAGCGCCTCCTCGACATCGCGAAGCGAACTGGTCGCTAGTGGTAAGGGCAAGAAGAGGCCTCATCGGTTGGAAGCGGAATGGCCGCTCTCGGGAGATGGGCTAAGGTCTGCAGACCACCCCAGGCCGAAGTTACCGGAGGGCTGGCGAACGACCGCTTTGGAGAAGCGTCGACGGCGGTCCGGGCGGCTGAGTTGGGTCGGTAGGAGACCGTCCGGTTTTCCGGCCGGCCTTCTCCGAAGCGTAGGGGTGGACGCCCCCTGACGGCATCGATGTGCCAGAGTGGAGGTGTTGCAACACCACTGCAGGAGGCGTCCATGGGTGAGGTTAGCACAGT
>NZ_FOZY01000048.1:0-25910 GCF_900116245.1 Methylobacterium sp. yr668
TGCTCAGCCAGCCGGTCGCGCACCTCGCGCAGGAAAAGACGCGGCTCCTGCTTGGAGATCCTCAGGATCAGCCCGGCATGCGCCTCGATGCGCTTCGAGGTGTGATCGCCGCCCATCGGCTTGGGCGCGACATGGCCCTCTTGGTGGGCGCGCTGCGACCAGCGGCTGGCGCTGGAGACGCTGACCCCAAAGCGAGCCGCGGCTCGGTGGCACGAGGCTCCTGCCGCCACGGCAGCCACGACACGCTCGCGTAAGTCGACGGACAAAGGTGAAGGCATCGGCGTGCTCCTTCACCCACCAACGCGCTACCCGCCAACCCGTCTCAAGCGGCACGGGACCGGCTCTAATCGAGCTCACGGCCGATATCGTGTCCGCTTACGTCTCGAAAAACTCTGTGCCTACGTCCGAAATGCCGGCGCTTCTGTCCGCGATCCACGGCGCGCTCAACGGCTTGAACAACCCCGCCGCTCCGGCCGAGGCTAAGGTCGACCGCGCCACTCCGAGCCAGATCCGGAAGTCGATCAGCAACGACGCGCTGATCAGCTTCGAGGATGGCAAGTCGTACAAGACCCTGAAGCGGCACCTCAAAGGAGTGGGCCTTACCCCGGACGAATATCGGGCGAAGTGGGGCCTGCCGGTCGACTACCCTATGACCGCCCCGAGCTACTCCGAGATGCGCTCGGCCCTGGCGAAGAACACCGGCCTCGGCAACCTGCGCAGGAACGCAGCCCCGAAGGCTGCCGTCACCGACGAGAAAGTTGCGGAGGCGCCCAAGGCCCGAGGCCGGAAGAAGGTGGCCGAGCCTGCGGTCGCGCCGGCCGGGAAGCCTGTCCGCGCTCGCAAGGCGAAGAAGGCTGCTGTCGCCGCGGTGTGAATCTGCCTAGCGCGAGAGCGGTGGGAAGTCGCCAGCCCGCGCGCGGGTCTACCCAGCATCCCTCATGCGATGACCTCGAACCGCCCGGCTCCGGCCGCGGCGGCTTTTTCGTGTCGGTAGCCTCCCCCGAACGGGTGATGTCACGGCGCCCGCTACGCTGCTATCCCGTTACCGAGACTCACCACCTTCGGCCCCGCCGGCACCGCCGCGCGGGGCTTTTTCGCACTCTGCTCTGCTCTTCAGATGCGCTCTAATTGCAGGTCAACTTCCGGCCCTCGGCCATCCCGACCTTGCGGTAGTGTTCCAGACCGGACTTGATCGCCCGGCCTATGACCGCCCGGCGCACATCCGGATTGCAGCGCAGATACTCCTCCTCGTTGAACGCGTAGTCGCCACGCCCGCCCCGCGAGCCTCGGTCATAGTCCCGATCGTAGTCGCGGCGGTCACGATCGCCGTAGCCCCGATCTCCGTAGCCTCGGTCGCGGGGTCCATAGTCGCCGCGATCGTAGCCGTAGTCGCGCCCGCCGTATGGCTGTGCGAAGGCCGGAGCGGTTCCGCTGAGTAGCGCCAGGCCAAGGACGGTCGCTGAGATCACCTTCATGTCGTGCTCTCCGTTGTTGCGGGGCGTGAACGCTTTCAAAGATGGGTAGTTCGATTTGCCTGGGCGGGCGTCGGGTCCTCGCTTCCAGCGTCACTACCGTTGGGGGGGCTTGTCTTTCCCTGCTCCTAACCCACTCTCAGTTTCAGGTTTGGCGGGATTACTCCCTTGTCGGTGCCGAGCCTAAGAAGCCCGCCCGGTCCGCCGGCGCGGGCTTTTTCGTGCCTGGAATCCTGGCGCGGGACGGCTCGCCCGCCGGCATCCGCACGACACAGAAACCAAGGCCGGCCATTCTGTCGCCGGGCCGCGTTGCGTATGGGCTCCCGCAGGTAAGGCAATCGTATCCCATGCCGCCGCATAGCGAGCCGCTCGCTCCCACCACCCGAGGCGAAAAAGCTGGCCGGCTCGCAGCGAGCGAGATGATCAAGACGCTGAGCCCGCAGACAGGTAGCGTTCAGGGCCTCGTGCGCTGGGTCGAGGAGGTCGGCATCATCGTGGCCCAGGAGCATCTGAAAGCCGGCATGCTGCCCGCTGAAGTCCGGGCTTGGCACATCGGTTTCCAAGCGGGGATGAGCCTCGAGCTCGGAGATTTCATGCGCCGCTTTTGAACAGCCTCCTGACGCTCTCGAACTGATGCCTGCAACATTCCTGAAAGTATCTTCACGCTCAGCTTCCCAGAAAAGTTTGGTCATGAAAGTTTCGAAGATATCGAGGCGTGGTTAGATTTTCAGAAAAACCGTCTTAAGAGGCGGGCGAATCCGAATTAGTGCTCAGGTACTAACTGCTCAATGCATCCGGCGCCCGCTGGGATCACCAGCAGGCGCCTTTCCTGTGCGTGCCCCTTGTTGATAGTACGATAGGGCGCCTTGCTCTTATCTCGCCCCGTTACCCGCCGGTATGTCAGCAAGCCCCGCAATCGATCTTCCGCTCGCCGTCGCCTCCTGGCTTTCGCTCGATCGCTGGCTGCACGAGAATAGCCCACCGGTCTCGGGCGCCGCACGGGTCAGCCGAAACCCCTGACCGGTCTTTGCTTTCCGAACGTCGTCCACACCACTCCACCACGATTCCTCGCGCCGCGGCCGCCGTCGGTTGAAGCGCATCGCCGCCTCAGGCTTGTTCCGTATTCGTTCGCGAGCGGAGGGCCACCAGAATGGGGCGCCTGGGGGATGCGGGGCCCGGTCGGGTCTTCGTCGACTGCGCGGCCTGCAAGCGCTCGGGCCGCTACACCGTCGCCAGCCTGATTGACCGCTATGGGGCCGACACCTCGACGCTCGACCTGCTCCGGCACCTGACAGCCTCGTGCCACTACCAGCGCGCGCCCGGGGCGCCGCCCGCGCGGAAGTACGAGCACCTGTGCCTCGCGGCGATCACGCTGCCGCCAGCGCTCAAGCAAATCCCGCCGGTGCCGCCGGGCACCCCCTACACGATCGAGATCTGGGACCGGATCGGCGGCAAGCTCGAGTTGCACCTCGCCACGATCTACCCGCTGACCGCGGCGATCGCCGCATTCGAGGCCGCCTGCCTGGAATGGCCGACGAACGAGGTCACCCTGCGGGATCGGGCTCGGATCGTGCGGAAGCGGGAGCTGCCGCCGCGGAGCGCCACCGGGTGACATTCCGGCCTCACACGCGGCCTCGGGCCGCGACAACGGCTTGCCGCCGGAGCATCTACCCTAGAACGGCCGTATGCCGACGGCCACCTACCTCGCGCCGCGCGCTCGCCGCCGAACTCATGATGAGCGAGAGCACCGTGGACGATTACGTCCGACGGGGCCTCCTGCCGCCGCCGATACGCATCTCGCCCAGCTGCGTGCGCTGGCGACCGTGGACGCCATCCTCGGCCCCTGAGAACCCGAGATGGTCGGTTGAGGATCCGAGCCCAGAGGAGCGTGCGGCTTGCGCGATCGAGGCGTCGCGGCAGCCTACGCTTTCGGATCGAGCAGCCGCGGAGGGTGTCGCTCGGATACTCGCCGCCTCGAAAGAGCGGTCTCGGCCGACGAGGAAGGCTAAGGGCCGTTCAGCCGCCTAGCGATCACATTTGCGGTAACGCGATTTGGGACAGCACCGGCTCGGAAGAACGCACGATGCTTCCGCAGCGCTTCCGCGGCAATCTCTCAACCGCAGGGCTTAGCCCCCTAGGTCATTGAGAAGATTGGCGCACCCGACACGATTCGAACGTGTGACCTTTGCCTTCGGAGGGCAACGCTCTATCCAGCTGAGCTACGGGTGCTGGCCGTGGCCATTCCCTAGCCCAACCACGCCGGGAGCGCAACGGCGCCCGCACCGTCGCGTGCGGACGCGGGCGACGCGGCCAGATCTCCGGCGCGTGTTGCCCCGGCGTCCTTGCCTTCGCGCGCCGTTTCCCGGCCCCTGGGCGGCGGGCAGAGGCGTCGCGGAGCGGGTAGGGGTGGCGGAGACGACGGGCGGCCGGGATCCGCGGGCGAACAATTTCGGGTCCCTGCGCCTCCTGTTCGCGGGGCTGGTGATCCTCGCGCACGCCCCCGAGCTCGTGGACGGGAACCGGTCCCGGGAGTTGCTGACGCAGGTCTTCGGAACCCTGTCCCTGGGGGAGATCGCCGTCGACGGCTTCTTCCTCGTGAGCGGCTACCTGATCACCGCGAGCTACCGCGCCAAGCGCTCCTTCAGCGACTATCTCGCGCGGCGGGCGCTGCGGATCTATCCGGCCTTCGTGGTCGCGTCCCTGCTCTGCATCGCCGTCGTCGCGCCCCTCGGCGGCGGTAACCTCGCGGCCGCCTCGCCGCTCGAGACGCTGCTGCGGCTGTCGCTGCTGCTGATGCCGGTGGTCCCGGGCGCCTTCGCCGAGTTGCCCTACCCGCTGCTCAACGGCTCGATGTGGACCATTCCGTGCGAGTTCGGCTGCTACCTGCTGCTCGGCCTCGTGGGCACCGCCCGCGCCCTGCGCCGCCGCGGGCGCTATCTCGGCCTGCTCGGGGGGCTCGGCAGCCTCCTCGCCCTGCGCTGGCTCTTCCTGCCCGTCGGGCATCCGGGCGACACCCTCGGATCCCTGTCGGAGATGATCCGCCTCACCTTCGTGTTCTGCTGCGGCGGCGCCTTCCGGCTGTTCGCCGACCGGATCGCCTACACGCGGCGCGGCGCGACCCGCGCCGCCCTGCTGCTCCTGCCGCTGATGTTCAGCCGACCGCTGGCCGAGCCGGCCTTCGCGATCCTCGGCGGCTACCTAATCTTCTGGTTCGCCTTCGCGGTGCGCCCCACCGCCCTCAGCCGCGCCACCGCCCAGGTCGACCCGTCCTACGGGCTCTACCTCTACGCGTGGCCGGTGCAGAATCTGCTGGTCGCGCGGATCCCCGGCATCTCGCCCTGGACGGTCGCCGCCCTCGCCCTCGCGGCCGCCATCCCGCTCGGCCTGCTGAGCTGGTACCTGATCGAGCGGCCGATGCTCCGGTTCCGGCCGGGACCGGGCGGCGCGCGGCCGGAGCCCGGCGCGATCCCGGCGGCCGCGCCCGCCCTCGGGGCCTAGCGCCGGAACACCCGCGGCCGCCGGTAACCGGCGCCACCCCGGCGCGTTCTCGATGGACCATCGGGACGCGGCCGCGGAGGCGGGACATGACGCAGGCTCTGGATCGCGCGACGCTCGACCGGCTGGTCGCCCTCGGCCGCGACCGGGGCCTCCTCACCGCCGACGATCTGCGCGCCGCGCTGCCCGTCGAGCGGATGGACGTCGACGCCCTGGTCCTCGTGATGCTGGAGCTGGAGGCGGCGGGCGTGAGCGTCGAGCCGGAGGCCTTCGGCCCCCCGACGGACCGGGCGATCCCGGTCTCGGTCGCCCTCCCGGCGCCGCGGCCCGGCACGCCGCCGGTCCGGGCCGCGGAGGCGGGGCAGGGCGCGGCCTTCGCGGAGCCCGCATCCGCCGCGCCGGACGCCCCGGAGCCGGTCCCGGACGACGGCGCCGATGCCGGCCGGGCGGTCCTCCTAGCAGGCTTGGCGTCCGTACTGATCCTCGGCGCCCTGCTCCTGATGCTGTGAGCCACCGGCGCGGAACGCTTCGGGCCGCGGCCCCGTTGGCGAGAGCCGGCCGGTGACGGCCCCGAGGATTCTCGTATCCATGCGTCAGACCCCGGACGGAACCCTCGCCCTGCTGATCGCGGCCCTGCGCGAGGGCACGGCGCATGTCGAGGCGCTGCTCACGCTGGCGCGGACGGAGGTCGACGGCAATTTCCGGGCGATCGTGTCGCTGATCGCCATCGTCGGCACGATCCCGGTGCTGCTGATCGTCACCTTCTTCCTCGGCCTCGACGCCGTGGTGAAGCTGCTGGCCGTGCCGTTCGGTGCCGAGGCGCCGGCTGCGCTGATCGTCGCCGCACCGTTCCTCGTCATCGCGCTCGGCCTCGGCTGGATGGGCGCCCGCCGGATGGCGCTCTCGAACCTCGAGCCCTGGCGGACGTGGCGGCAGGTGAAGCGCGATGTCCAGGAGGTGACGCGCGCCGGCGCGTGATACCGGGACCGGAAAACCCAAAGGTATCAACGCGTTTCAGAGGAATGCTCGCGCGCGGCCTGAGCGCGGGTCGACCGCGCGCGACGCGCGGCGTGCGGAGGAGCGCGTTCAACCGATCTGCCAGGATCTGTGCTCAAAGCTCTGCTCTGACGACTGAATCCGTCCGAGCCGGTCTGCACCTAGCCCGTCGGCGCCAGCATGGTGCCGAGACCCGGATCGAGCGGGACGTCGAGGCGGCAGCGCAGGCCCTCGGCCTCGAAGGCGAGGTCGACGGTGCCGGCGAGTTCGCGCCGCACGCCGCCGGCGATCAGCCGCGTCCCGAAGCCCACCCGGGTCGGCGCCCGCACCGGCGGGCCGCCGCGCTCCTCCCAGCTGAGCCGCAGGCGCCGCTCCCCGGCCGCGCCGGCGGCGAGCGACCACGCCACCCGGACGCGGCCCTCGCGGACCGAGAGGGCGCCGTACTTGGCCGCGTTGGTGGTCAGCTCGTGGACCGTCATGCCGAGGGCCAGCACCTCGCGGGGGCTCAGCGACACGTCCGGCCCGTCCAGGCGGATCTGGTCGTCGCCGGTCCGGTAGGGTCCGAGCTCGCTCTCCAGCACCTCGCGCAGGGGGGCCCCGCTCCAGTCCTCGCGGGTCAGGAGGTCGTGAGTCTTCGACAGGGCCAGGATCCGCGCCTCCAGGACCTCCGCGGAGCCGCGGGACTGCCGGGCGAGGGCCTGGACGGTGGCCAGGGTATTCTTCACCCGGTGGTTCAGCTCGTGCAGCATCGTGCCCTGCTGCGCCTGCAGGGCGCGCCCGCGCTGGATCTCCGCGCGCAGCTCGGCGGTGTTGCGCTGGAGGGTGCCGGCCATGGCGTCGAGCTTGCTGCCGAGCCGGTCGAACTCCGCGGCCCCGCGCAGGCCGGTGCGGGCGGCGAGGTCGCCGGCCTGCCACGCCGCCGCGGTGCGCAGGAGCCGGTCGACCGGGCGGCGGATGAACACCCGCCCGGCCACGAGGGCGGCGGCGAGCGCCAGGGCCGCCCCCAGGGCGATCAGAACCAGCCCGCGGCGGGTGGCGGCGTCGATATCCGCGAAGGCGGTGGCGTAGTCGCGCCCGACGACGACGCGCACCCCGGCCAGCGGGCCGTTCGGCATCGCGGTGGCGATGATCCGCTTCCGGCCGTCGAGGCCGGCGGCGACGCGGACGTCGCTGCCCTGGGCCTCCAGCATGGCGGCCCGGTCGGGCGGGATCGGCCTGCCGATCCAGGCCGCCTCGTCCGGGCGGCGGGCGATGATCAGGCCGTCCCGGTCCGTCACGGTGATCGCCGTCTCCGGCTGATGAAGCGCCTGCTCCAGGTGATCGGAGAGCCAGTCGAGGTCGACGGCGGCAAGCAGGACGCCCGCCGGGGCCCCCGCCGACTCGCCGACATGGACGGCCCGGGCGAAGTGGATCGACGGCCGCTTCGTCTGGAAGCCGACCGCGTAGCCGCCCACCGCGTAGCCGCCCCGCTCCAGGGCGCGGCGGTGATAGGCCCGGCCGCGGCTCGAGTAGGAGCCCGCAGGCGCGCTGGCGCTGTCGCAGATCACGGCCCCGTCGGGATCGGTGAGGGCGATCAGCAGCACGTGCGGCAGCCGCGCGGCAGCCCGCCGCAGGTAGGCGGTGCAGGCCGCCGGCTCCCGCACCTGCACGGTGGCATCCTCGGAGATCAGGTCGAGGGCCTGCTGCATCCGCTCGGAGATCTGGGCGAAATCCTCCGCGACGTCCCGCGCGGTGGCGCGGGCGTCGGCCCGCACGGCCGCGTCGCGGCTCGCCCGCAGGGCGACCTCGTTGTAGCCCTGGATCGCCAGCGCCGGGGCGAGGGCGAGCAGGACGAGCAGCAGGATGCGGGTCGTCAGCGACAGCGGCATCGGCGGTCAGTCGCGACCGGCGATCGGCGCGGGCGCCCGCGCGGCCAGGGCCTCCACGGAGCACGGCTCGGTGATCATCCGAATCCCCGATTCGAGTCCGCAGGTGGCGAAGGTCGCGTTCTCGGCGGAGCTGGCGACGCGCAGGCCCCTCGGATCCGGCCGTCGCGGCCGCCGGGCAGGCCGACATGGCCGACCAGCAGCCCGGCCGCCGCGTCCGCGCCCATGGAGCGCCGCCGGATCGGGCGGATGCGATCGGCGCGCGCGTTGGCGGATTCGAGGGCCGGACGCCGTCTCATGTCGGCGTTGTTGCAGAACCGGTCGGCCCTTGCCAGTGCGCCGCGCGGTCGGGGCAGCGGGAGCGTGGGCCGGCTCGCCTCAGCGCCCGTGGGGCCGGCCGGCCTCCGGACGCAGGTGCAGGAAGCTGCGCTCGCCGGTCGCGGCCTCGGCCACGTGCTGGATCGTGTCGAGCAGATCGGACACGGCCCGCGGCCCGGCCGGCCGGAAGCCCGCCCTCGGCTCGACCCAGCGTCCCTGCGTGCGGTCCGCGGCGATCTGCGCCTCGCTCAGCGCGTCGAAATCCCGGCGTCGGGTCATGGCTCAGCCCTCCGCCGGGGACTCTGTCGGGGGCATGGTTGACGAAAGGTTAACGCCGGATCCGGCGGGGCGGCGCGCCGCGAATACCCGCCGGCTTGATCCCCGGCACAGGCCTCTCTAAACAGCGAAAACCGAGGTAAATCAATAGATTAGTGTGATTATAAACTGCGGTCTCCGGACCGGCCCGGATCGCGGCACCGGTCGAGGTACGGCGTGCGGGAGGCGATGACCGGTTCCGCCGGACCCGCCATCGGCACCCGGGTCGTCGACACCTTGGCGGCCCTGCGGCCGCTGGCGCCGTTCTTCTGCCTGTACGTGACCTTCGGGGCGACGCTCGGCTTCCTGTCCGGCGGGGCGCCGCTGATCCTGCGGGCGCGGGGCGTGGAGCTGGCCGAGGTCGGGCTGCTGCAGCTCATCAACCTGCCGGTCGGGCTCACCTTCCTGTGGGCGCCCCTGCTCGACCGGCTCCGCCTGCCGATCCTCGGCCACCGGATCGGCTGGATCGCGGCCGCGCAGGCCGCCTCGGTGCTCCTGCTGGTCGTCCTGAGCCTCGGCGAGGCTTGGCCGCTCCCGGCGCTGCTCGCCCTGGCGATCGCCGCCTGCGCCTGCGTGGCGACCATGGACATCGCCCTCGAGGCCCTGGTGGTCGAGACCGTGCCAGCGGAGCGGCGCGCCTTCGTGGCCTCGGCCAAGCTGTGCGGCGCCTCCCTCGGCGGGATCCTGGGGGTCGGCGTGCTGGTCGGCTCCTACGACAGCCTGGGCTGGCGCGGGGCGGTCCTGGCCTGCGCGGCCCTCGACGCCCTCTGCCTGCTGCCGATCCTGGGCTACCGGGAGTCGCGCCTGCGCGAGACCCGGAGCGCCGGTGCCGACACCGCGGCCGGTGCGGGCCCGGAACGCTGGTCGGGCTCCCTGGCGCGGCTGCGCCGCCTGGGCGGTCGCGTGCTGGTGCTCGGCGCCTACTTCGCCGCCTCCTACCTCGTGGGCGGGCCCAACACCCTGGCGCTCCTCGATCTCGGCGTCCCGCTCGGGCAGGTCGGCACGCTCACCGGCACCGTGCTCCCGGCCGTGAACCTCGTCATGGCGCTGGCGGCCGGATGGCTGGCCGCGCGGTTCGGCACGGTCCGGCTGATCGCCGTGGGGGCCCTCGGCGTCCTGGCCTCCGGGGGCCTGATGGTCGTCGCCTGCGCGGGCCGGGTGCCGGATCTCGGCATCACCGCCGCCGTGCTGGGCTTCGTCGCGGGCGGGTTCCTGGGCGTGCCGGTCTTCAACATGATCTACCGCTGGGCCCAGGGGCCGAAGCCCGCCACCGACTACGCACTCCTGTTCGGCGCCGCCTTCTTCGCCGCGATGCCGCTGCGGGTGGCGGCCCCGGCGCTCGCCGGCTGGATCGGCTGGCCGGGCTACTTCGCCACCACCCTGCCGCTCTACGCCGCCGCGGTGGCGTGGCTCGCCGTCGCCGTGGACCGGACCCTGCGCGACGACGGGGCGGCGCGATGATCGCCGAGGTCGCCACCCAGGTTCCCGACACGCTCGCGGCCTACCGGGACGGGGTCGCCGAGGGCCCAGGCGGCCCGGACGCGCTGCCCCTCGGCGCCCTGCGGGACGAGGCCGTGTTCGACGCGACGCTGGCCGCCTTCGGGGCCGGGTTCGGCGCGGAGTTCCGGACCGCCGACCCGCGGGTCCGGGTCTCCTACTGGAGCCAGTTCTACCTCGCGGCCCTGGCGACGCCGGCGCTGACCGCCCTGGTGCGCCTCGGCCGGCCGCTGCCGCTCGCCTTCGACGCGGTCAGCCTCGAGCTCGACGCGGCCGGCCGGCCACGCCGCTTCCGCCTGCCCGCGGACGGGTCGGCCTGCGCGGCCTGCCCGGCGCCCGGCCTGACCGGGCTGGTGGAGGCGCATCTGCGCCCGTTCGTCGAGCTCTGCCACGCCCGGTGCGGGATCGCCCCCAGGGTCCTCTGGGGCAACGCCGCGGTGATCCTCGACTACGTCGCCCGGGAACTCGGGGACCCGCTCGCCGGGCTGGCTGGGGACGGGGAGGGGGCCGGCACCACCTGCGCGAGCGCCTGTTCCACCACCTGCCCTACCGCCCGCGCCGCCGCCTGTGACGACGTCGCGGCCTGCCTCGGATGGCGCGCCGGCCCCGGCTGCGCTAGGAGCCCGCTCGAGAGTCCTCTTGCGCAGGCGCTCTGCCCGGGACCTTCGGGCTGCCGGCGGCGGCGCGTCTGCTGCCTGCGCCACCGCCTGCCGGGGGTGCCGTCCTGCGGCGCGCTCTGCCCCGTCGAGTGCGCCGCCCAACGTTGATCCGAGCCGCGCGATGCTGAAGGCCTTCCTCGCCTATTACCGGCCGTACCGGACGCTGTTCCTGGTCGATTTCGGCTGCGCGGTGCTGTCGGGCCTGCTGGAGCTCGGCTTCCCCATCGCCGTGAAGGGCTTCATCGACAGCCTGCTGCCCCGGCAGGACTGGGGCCTGATCCTGCTCGCCGCGGCCGCGCTGGCGCTGGTCTACGTCGCCAATGCCGGCCTGATGGTGGTGGTCACCTACTGGGGCCACGTGCTCGGCATCAACATCGAGACCACGATGCGGGCGCGGGCCTTCGACCACCTGCAGAAGCTCTCCTTCCGCTTCTACGACGGCCAGAAGACCGGCCACCTCGTGGCCCGGGTGACCAAGGACCTGGAGGAGATCGGCGAGGTCGCCCATCACGGGCCCGAGGACCTGTTCATCGCCGTGATGACGCTGTTCGGCGCCTTCGCACTGATGCTCTACGTCCACGCGCCGCTGGCGCTGATCACCGCGGCGATCCTGCCGCTGATCGCGTTCGTGTCGATCCGCTACGGCGGCCGCATGACCCGCAACTGGCAGGCCCAGTACGGCCGGGTCGGCGCCTTCAACGCGCGGATCGAGGAGAATGTCGGCGGGATGCGGGTGGTGCAGGCCTTCGCCAACGAGCCCCACGAGCGCGCCCTCTTCGCCCTCGACAACGCCCGCTACCGGGACACCAAGCTCGAGGCCTACCGGCTGATGGCGGCCGGCCTGTCGATCAACTACCTGGGCCTGCGCCTCGTCCAGATCGCGGTGCTGCTCGGCGGCGCCGCCTTCGTGGTCCGGGGCGACCTGACGCCCGGGGGCTTCGTGGGCTTCCTGCTGCTGGTGGGCGTGTTCTACCGGCCGCTGGAGAAGATCGGCGCCGTGGTCGAGACGTATCCGAAGGGGGTCGCGGGCTTCCGCCGTTACCAGGAACTGCTGGCCACCGAGCCCGACATCACCGACCGGCCCGGCGCCCGCGCGGTCGGCGCCCTGCGCGGCGACATCCGTTTCGAGGGGGTGGGCTTCGGCTACGGGCCCGGCCGCCCGGTCTTCGCCGGCCTCGACCTCGCGGTGGCGGCCGGCGAGACGGTGGCGTTCGTGGGTCCCTCGGGGGTCGGCAAGACCACCCTCTGCGCCCTGCTGCCGCGCTTCTACGAGGTCGAGGCGGGCCGCATCACCGTCGACGGGATCGACATCCGCGACATCACCCTGGCGAGCCTGCGCCGCCAGATCGGCATCGTGCAGCAGGACGTGTTCCTGTTCGCCGGCACGATCCGCGAGAACATCGCCTACGGTCGCCTCGACGCCGCAGAGGCCGAGATCGACGCCGCCGCGCGGCGCGCCCGTCTCGGCGGGCTGATCGACAGCCTGCCGGAGGGCCTCGACACCGTGGTGGGCGAGCGCGGCGTGCGCCTGTCGGGCGGCCAGAAGCAGCGCATCGCCATCGCGCGGGTCTTCCTCAAGAACCCGCCGATCCTGATCCTCGACGAGGCGACCTCGGCGCTCGACACCGAGACCGAGCGGGAGATCCAGCGGGCGCTCGCCGAGCTCGCCCGCGGGCGCACGACCCTGGTGATCGCCCACCGCCTCGCCACCATCCGGGACGCCGACCGCATCGTGGTCCTGGGGGAGGGCGGGGTCGCCGAGGAGGGCCGGCACGCGGCACTGCTGGCCGCCGGCGGCCCCTACAGCCGCCTGCACGCGGCGCAGTTCGGGCGCGGCGAATCCGGCGCGGGCGTCCTCGCGGCGGAGTGAGAGCCGGCCTCGCTAGGGTGCCGCCGGCGCACTCGACTCGCGCACGACGAGGCGCGCGGGGAACAGCGTCTGGGCAAGGTCGTCCGGCGGCCGCGTCCCCTCGATCAGTTCGACCAGCGTCGCGAAGGCGGACCGGACCATGTCGAGCACCGGGACATCGACCGAGGTCAGGCTCGGGATCGCGTAGGCCCCCTGGCTGAGGTTGTCGAAGCCGACGACGCGGATCTCCGCGGGGACCCGCACGCCGCCCTCGTGCAGCGCCCGCAGCACGCCGAACGCCACCCGGTCGCTGGCGGCCACGACGGCGTCCGGCCGGGCGCCGGGTCCGGCCTCCAAGAGAGCCCGCGCGGCCCGGTAGCCGCCCGCGGCGGTCCCGTCGCAGGAGACCACGAGGGCGTCGCGCAGGGGCAGCCCCGCCTCCGCGAGGGCATCCCGGTAGCCGCGGAACCGCTCGGTGGCGGCGGCGGGCCGGCGCGCGTCGCCCGCGAGCAGGCAGATCGACCGGCTCCCCGCCGCGATCAGGTGGCGGACGGCCCCGTGGACCGCGTCGCGCTCCGCCAGCGCGACGTAGTGCGTGCCAGGCACCTCCAGGCCGAACACCACGAACGGGCATCGCTTGGCCTGGAGCAGGCCGATCAGCGGGTCGTCCCGATCCTCGGCGAAGACCACGAGGCCGTCGACCCGGGCCTCGCTGACGAGGCCGGCGATCCGGCCCGGGCCGTCCGGGTCGTCGGCGCGGCGGCAGCGGTGGACCAGGGTGTAGCCCTGCCGATCGGTGACGGTGCCGAAGGTCCGGAGGACGTGGCCGTAATCGGCCGTCTCCCCCGGGCGCCCCCCGTCGGCGGCGGGCTCCGGCGCCGGAGCGAACACGCAGGCGATGCTGCGACTGGGCTTCTTGCGCAGGGACCGGGCGGCGAGGCTGGGCACGAAGTCCAGGTCGCGCATGGCCGTCTCGATGGTCTCGCGCGTGGTCCGGGCGACCTTCTGCGGGTGGTTCAGGACCAGCGAGACCGTCTGGAAGCTCACGCCGGCCCGTCGGGCGACGTCCTTGATCGTCGTCTGGCCCATCGTCACCTCGAGAGCCGGTCCGGATGGCCGCGCGCCCCGCGCGGCGCCGCCTCGTTCGGTGCGCCAATCTAGATCTGTATCGATCGGAGATAAAGCCGCGGGCCGGGCGGCGAAGACGGCGTATTCCCGCGCAAAGGCTGCGCAGGACCGGTCATTCGCGCGCGAAATCCGATCCATCCTGCGGTTTCTCGGTGCCCCGATCCCGCCGTTCGGACGGCCCGCCGGGCAGGAACCTTGTCCCCCCTGTGCGGTTCGCCGGGCAGCACCTCAAGCGATGATCGGGGCGTCGGGTGCCTCACCCAATCCGGATGCCACTCCCATGATGCACCGTCGCATGCACAGACGCGCTCTCCTCACCACGATGCTGGGCGCCACCGCGGCCCTGGCGGTCACCCGCACAGCCCTCGCGCAGGTCACACCGGCCGGCGCGATTCCGACCGGCGCCTATCTCCAGATGGCCACCAGCGGCGGCCTGTTCCTGGAGAACACGGCCCGCGACGCCCACGCGAAGACCACCAATCCCGCCGTCAAGAAGTTCGCCCGCGCGGAGGTGGTCGAACAGGTGAACCTCGCCCGCAAGATCAGCGCCTACACGGGCGGCGCCCCGATCCCGGGCGCGGCCGCGGCGGGCCCGGGTGGCCTGATCGGCGGCCTCGTCGCGGCGCCGGTGGCGGTGGCCGGCACGGCCGTGAATGCGGCGGGCAGCGTCGCCGGCGGTGTCGTCGGCGGCGTGCTCGGCGGACCGGCTCCGGCCCAGGGCATGACCACCGACGCGCAGAAGGCGCAGATCCTGGCGCAGCTCAGCGCCATGCCGCCGGGGCCGCAATACGACGCCACCTTCGTGAACGCCTCGCTCCAGGGCCATCAGGAGGCGCTGAGCATCCACGGCGCCTACGCCCGGTCGGGCGAGGATCCCGGCCTGCGCGCGATCGCCCGCGGCGCCCTGCCGCTGATCAACCTGCACATCGCCCGGCTCGACCGGATGCAGGCGATGATGGGCGCTCAGCCGGGGTGAGCGGCCGGACGACGGGGTCGGTGCGCCGCGCGGCGCACCGGCCTCCTCGCGGTTGTCTCGTAGTTGTCTCGCAATTGTCCCACCGGCCTCGAACAGGACCCCGTCAGCCGGCCCGATCGCGCAGGCGCCGCACCAAGCTGAGCAGCACGCCGCGGATATGGGATCGAAGCTGGGTGTTTTCTGCCATGGGACGCCGTTCGAAGCGCCGGATCGCGGCGCCTCGAGAAACACATCCCTTGGACGGACCGTTGCTACGTAAAAAGCGGGATCGTTGCCGCGGCCGAGCCGCAGAACCACCCTCCAAGGACGTAGCCCGTGGCCCGGATCGACGGCGCCCCGCGGCCCATATGATGGGACCGGATCGTCGACAGCACGCTCCTGATGTGCGCGCGCAGCTTGTCCTTGCGGAGCGCGGCCGTCTCGGCGCACGGGTCGGGCGGGTTGGCGGAGGTCGACATGTCACGGGGCCCCGGCTCAGGCGCGCCACCGCTCCGGGCCGTCGGACGACGGCGGGGGGACGCTGGAGATTCTTGTACTTGATAACGTGAGCGGAATCTCGGGCGGACGGCGCAGATCCGAGCAAACTCCATGTTTTAGATGCATTAAGGTTTATCCGACCGAAGACCTTTCCCAGTCGTGTATCGCACTACGTAGAGATATCCGGACGATCGCCGCGGGGCTGCAGCAGGGGGGAGGTCGGTGTCCGAGCGCCTCTACTTCGACCTCGAGAGCGGCGAGGAGACGATCCGGGACGACGACGGCGTGGAGGTCGGCAGCCTGGCCGAGGCCATGGCCGAGGCGCGCAGCGTCATCGCCGAGATGGCCGACGAGGTCTGCGCGGCCGATCCCGACCGGTCCTGGAGCTTGGTCGTGCGCGACGCCGCTGGGTACGCCCGCCACCGGCTGCCGATCCGGCGGTAGCGCCCGACAAGAAGCCCGCCGCGGCCTGGCCGGGCGGGCTTGAAGGTGATCTCGTCTCGGAGAAGGCCCGACCGTAGACCCGGCACGGGGCGACCGCATCCCCCATCCGGAGGACGCCGACGCACGATCCCGCGACCGCAGGCCCGCGACTGCCGACCCGCGACCGCCCGCCGCGGCAGCTCGGACGCCGGAGGACCCGCCCCGCTGGAGGAAAGATCTGCGCAGGGGACTCACGTCCTCGGCGCCGGGTCGGTCAGCCCGCGAAGGCGCGGGGCGGCAGGCCGGCGACGCCGACGTCGAGCTCGAACAGCGCGCCGGCCTCCGGCACGTGCTCGGCCCCCCGCGCCGCCGAGGTGACGAACAGCCGGTCGAGGCCGGGACCCGCGAAGGCGCAGCTCGTGATGTTGGGGGCGGGCAGGGGGATCGCGCGCAGCAGGCGCCCCGCGGGATCGAAGCGGCTGAGCCGGCCGCCGCCCCAGTGGGCGATCCACAGGCAGCCCTCTTCGTCCGTGGTCATGCCGTCGGGCCAGCCCCAATCGTCGGGGAAGCGCAGGAAAGGCCGCTTGCCCGTCAGCGCCCCGTCGGCGGCGAGGTCGAAGGCGTAGACCGTCCGGGCGGCGCTGTCGCTGTGATAGAGGATCCGGCCGTCGCGGCTGAAGGTCGGCCCGTTGGCGACGCCGTAGCTGGTATCCATCCGCCGCCACGTCAGGTCCGGGTCGAGCCGATGCAGGGCGCCCGACACCACGGTCTCGGCCTGGTGCATGCTCCCGGCCCAGATCCGGCCGGCGTCGTCGACCTTGGCGTCGTTCAGGCGGTTGTCGGGATCGTCGGGCTCGGGGTCGCCGATCGGCGCGAGGCGGTCGGCCTCCAGGTCGTAGGTCGCGAAGCCGCTCTTGAGCCCGACGACGAAGTCGCGCCGGCCAGCGCGGGGGATGATCCAGCCGAGCGGTTCCGGGAACGGGCGCGTGCCCACGGCGCCGTCGGCGAGGTCCAGCCAGTTCAGGGCCGGCGCCTCGATATCGACCCAGAACAGCACGCCCCGCTCCGGAACCCAGATCGGGCCCTCGCCGAGCCGGTCGCGCCGGGGCCGGTCGAGGATGCGGATCCGCGGGTCCATGGCGGGCTCCCCGATCTGGCCGACGCTCAGGCGCCGGCCGGCCGCGCTGCGGCGCCGGTCCTGCAGCCCCAGAGCGCGTAGAACAGGACGTAGAGCTCGCAGGCGGCGGTGATCAGGAAGGAGTGCTGCAGCCCGTACCGGTCCGCCGCCCAGCCCTGCACCACCACCAGCGACCCGCCCGCGATCGCCATGATCAGCAGCCCGGCGCCCTCCTCGGTGAGCGGACCGAGGCAGCGGATGCCCAGGGTGAAGATCGTCGGGAACATGATCGCGTGGAACAGGCCGACCGAGATCAGCGCCCACAGGGCGAGGTGGCCGGTCGCGAAGGTCGCCACCAGCATCACCGCGCAGGCGCCGATCGCCGCGCCGGCCAGCACGGTCTCGGCCGGGCGTCGCTGCATCAGGTAGCTGCCGACGAAGCGGCCGACCATCATGCCGCCCCAGAGCAGGAACAGGTAGCGCGAGGCCTGGGCGTGGGTCAGGTCGCCGATCTCGGGCTGCGACACGAAGTTGATGAACAGGTTCGACACCCCGATCTCGGCGATCAGGTAGATGAAGATCGCCGGCACGCCGAGCACGAGGTTGCGGTGGCGCCAGAGCGACAGGCCGGCGCGCTCGGCCCTGGCGGCCCGGGCGGTGATGCCGCCGGAACCGCTGATGGCGGGCAGCGGGAAGCGGGCGATGACCGCGGCGAGGACGACGAGCACCACCGCCACGATCAGGTAGGGCAGCTGCACCGACTGCGCGTCGGCCAGGCGCTCGGCCGGGGTCAGGGTGGCCCCGGCGGCGGCGTTGCCCGAGGCCGAGCGGCCGAGGATCAGGTAGCCGCCGAACAGCGGCGCCAGGGTCGTCCCGAGGGAATTGAACGCCTGCACGAGGTTGAGCCGCGCCGGGGCGCTCTCGGCCGGGCCGACCACCGCCACGTAGGGGTTCGCGGCGACCTGCAGGAGGGTGATGCCGCTGGCGATCACGAACAGGGCCGTGAGCGTGATCGCGTAGGAGACCCGGTGGGCGGCCAGGATCATCCCGAGCGTGCCCAGCGCCATGATGCCCAGTCCCGTCACCAGGGCGCGCTGGTAGCCGACGCGCTCGATCAGCTTGGCCGCCGGGATCGAGGCGACGAAGTAGGCGATGAACCAGACGGACTCGATCAGCGTGGTCTGCGTGTAGTCGAGGTCGAACACGCTGCGCAGGTGCGGCAGCAGCGTGTTGTTGATGACCGTGATGAAGCCCCACATGAAGAACAGGCTCGCCAGCAGCGACAGGGCCGGGCGGTAGCCGCCCCGGTCGCGCGCGGCCTCCGCCCCCGTCCGGGGCGCCGCGGTCCCCGCGGTCGCGATCGGTCCTGCCATCCGGCGTTGTCCTCTGCCTCTCGGGCCGCCTTGTCGGGGTCCCGTGTTGTTCCTTTTATTTGTCTGAGTATATATCGGGCTCGCGGACGTCAACCGCGAGTCCCGTCGCGGTCCGGCGCACGACCGGCGCGGCGGGCGGAATCACGAAGGGGGAGAGCGCGATGCGTGGAGTGGGATCCCTGGCGCTGTGGGCCTGTGCGGCCCTGCCGGGCCTGACGCCGGCACCGGCCCGGGCGGCCGAGCCGACCCGGGCGGTGTTCGGCACGCTGCCGGACGGCCGGACGGTGGAGGAGGTGACGCTGACGAACGGCAAGGGCGTCACGGCGCGGATCCTGTCGTGGGGGGCGCTCCTGCGGAGCCTCGACGTGCCGGACCGCTCCGGCAAGGCCGCAGACGTCGTGCTCGGCTACAACGACCTCGCCTCCTACCTGGCCAAGGGCAACTATTTCGGCGCGAGCGTCGGGCGCTACGCCAACCGCATCCGCGCCGGGCGCTTCACCCTCGACGGCCGGACCTACACGCTGGCCACCAACGACGGCCCGAACGCCCTGCACGGCGGCGCGTCCGGCTTCGACAAGCGGCTCTGGACGATCACCGCGGTCAAGGGCGGCGCGGCCCCCTCGGTCACCCTGCGCTACGTCAGCCCGGACGGCGAGGAGGGCTATCCCGGCACGCTGACGGCGACCGCCACCTACGCGCTGGACGAAACGAACACGCTCACGGTCACCTACGAGGCGACGACCGACAAGCCGACGATCGTCAACCTGACCAACCACAGCTTCTTCAACCTCGCGGGCGAGGGCTCGGGCCGCTCGATCCTCGACCAGATTCTGACCATCCCGGCGGAGCGCTTCACGCCGGTCGACGCCACCCTGATCCCGACCGGGGCGCACCTGCCGGTGGCCGGCACGCCCTTCGACTTCCGCGAGCCCGCGGTGATCGGCGCGCGGATCCGCGACGGGCGGGACGCGCAGATCGTGCGCGGGCGCGGCTACGACCACAACTGGGTCGTGACCGACGCGCCCACGGCCGAGCCGCACCCGGTGGCGCGGGTCGAGGATCCGGGATCGGGCCGCATCCTCGACTTGGCGAGCAACCAGCCAGGCCTCCAGTTCTACGCCGGCAACTTCCTCAACGGGACCGCGGTCGGTAAGTCCGGCCTCGCCTACCGCCAGTCGGACGCCCTGGCGCTGGAGCCGGAGCTCTTCCCCGACACGCCGAACCAGCCGGCCTTCGGCTCGGCCCGGCTCGATCCCGGCAAGACCTACCGGAACGTGATCACCTACCGCTTCTCGACCAGCCCCGCCCACCGGACCCAGAAATGACCGACCGACCGATTGCACGGCCCCTGCGCTCGCGCGCGTGGTTCGACAACCCCGACAATATCGACATGACGGCGCTCTACCTGGAGCGCTACCTGAACTTCGGCCTCAGCCTGGAGGAGCTGCGCTCGGGCAAACCGATCATCGGCATCGCCCAGACCGGCTCGGACCTGTCCCCGTGCAATCGCCACCACCTCGTCCTCGCGGAGCGGATCCGCGAGGGCATCCGCGAGGCGGGCGGGATCGTCCTGGAGTTTCCCGTCCACCCGATCCAGGAGACCGGCAAGCGGCCGACCGCGGGCCTCGATCGCAACCTCGCCTATCTCGGGCTCGTGGAGCTGCTCTACGGCTACCCCCTCGACGGGGTCGTGCTGACCACGGGCTGCGACAAGACCACCCCGGCCTGCCTGATGGCGGCCGCCACCGTGAACATCCCGGCCATCGCCCTGTCGGTGGGGCCGATGCTCAACGGCTGGTTCAAGGGCCAGCGCACCGGATCCGGCACGATCGTCTGGAAGGCCCGCGAGATGCTGGCGGCCGGCGAGATCGACCACGACGGCTTCATCAAGCTGGTGACCTCGTCGGCGCCCTCGACCGGCTTCTGCAACACGATGGGCACCGCCACCACGATGAACACGCTGGCCGAGGCGCTCGGCATGATGCTGCCCGGCTCGGCCGCGATCCCGGCGCCCTACCGCGACCGGCAGGAGGCCGCCTACCTGACAGGCAAGCGCGTCGTCGCCATGGTGGCCGAGGACCTGAAGCCCTCCGACATCCTGACCCGCGACGCCTTCCTCAACGCCATCGCGGTCAATTCCGCGATCGGCGGCTCGACCAACGCGCCGATCCACCTCGCGGCGATCGCCCGCCACATGGGGGTCGCGCTCGACATCGCGGACTGGCAGACCCACGGCCTCGACGTGCCGCTCCTCGTCAACCTGCAGCCGGCGGGCGCCTATCTCGGCGAGGATTACTACCGCGCCGGCAGCTTGCCCGCGGTGGTGGCGCAGCTCATGCGCCGCGGCCTGATCCGCGAGGGCGCCCTCACCGTGAACGGGCGCACCCTCGGCGACAATTGCCGCGGCGCCGCGATCGAGGACGAGGACGTGATCCGGCCGATCGACCGGCCGCTCAAGGAGGCGGCGGGCTTCCTGGTTCTGCGCGGCAACCTGTTCGACGCCGCGGTGATGAAGACCAGCGTCATCGGCGCGGAGTTCCGCAGCCGCTACCTGTCGAACCCGGAGGATCCGGACGCCTTCGAGGGTCCCGTCGTGGTGTTCGACGGGCCGGAGGATTACCACGCCCGGATCGACGACCCGAGCCTCGGCATCACCGAGGAGACCTTGCTGGTCATGCGCGGGGCCGGGCCCGTGGGCTATCCGGGGGCGGCCGAGGTGGTGAACATGCGCCCGCCCGCGCAGCTGATCCGGGCCGGCGTGCACGCGCTGCCCTGCCTCGGCGACGGGCGCCAGTCCGGCACCTCCGGCTCGCCGTCGATCCTCAACGCCTCGCCCGAGGCGGCGGCCGGCGGCGGCCTCGCCCTCCTGCGCACCGGCGACCGAGTGCGGATCGACCTGCGCCGCGGCACCGCCGACATGCTGGTCGACGCCGACGAGATCGCGCGGCGGCGCGCGGCCCTGGAGGCGGCGGGCGGCTACGCCTATCCGGCCTCGCAGACCCCCTGGCAGGCGATGCAGCGCGCCGCGGTGGGGCAGATGCACACCGGGGCCATCCTGGAGGGCGCCGAGGCGTTCCAGCGCATCGCGCAGACGCGGGGCGTGCCGCGCGACAACCACTGAGGCCACTCGGGCCACTCGGGCCACTCGGGCCACTCGGGCCACTCGGGCAATGTCCGGGCCGGCGGCGCCCCGCCGCCGGCACCGTCAGGGCCGCATCGCCAGCTCGGTGTCGGCGAGGGCGAGGCGGACCAGCTCGGTCATCGTCGCGCGGGCGGCGTCCGGGTCGCCCGCCACGATCGCGTCGTAGAGGGCACGGTGATCCGGCATCGGGTCCCGGGGCAGGCCCTGGCGGCGGTGCTTGAAGATCGTTGTCCACGTGACCGCGGCGGCGATGGAGCTCGACAGGGCGATCAGCGCGCCGTTGCGGGCCGCTTCCAGGATCGTGTTGTGGAAGGCCTGGTCGGCGGCCCGCCCGGCCTCGGTGGCGAGGCCGTGGCGGCCCATCTCCTCCAGGGCGTGGCCCATCCGGGCGATGTCGAGGCCCGAGCGCCGCGCGGCCGCGAGCGCGGCCGCGGCCGGCTCGACGATGATCCGCAGCTCGAACAGGTCGCGGATGAAGGACTCGCTCGGCTCCGACTCGAAGGCCCAGGCCAGGATGTCGGGATCGAGCAGGTTCCAGCGGCTGCGCTGGCTGACGCGGGTGCCGGTGCGCGGGCGGCTCTCCACGAGCCCCTTCGCGCTCAGGATGCGGATCGCCTCGCGGTAGGCGGTGCGCGAGACATTCAATTTCTCAGAGAATTCGATCTCGCCGGGCAGCACGTCTCCGGGCGCGTAGCGGCCGCCGAGGATCGCCGCGCCCAGAGCGCGGGCGACCGAGCCGTGGATGCGGCGCGACCCCGAGGCGAGGGGCAGCGTCACGTTCTCCGAGCTCCGCTCCTGCCTCACCGCATCCACCTCCGGTCCGGGCCACCGGGTCGGGGCAGGAACGGCGTGATCGTATCCTGAAGTTGTAGGAGCGCAAAGAGGAACGCCCGCCGCACCGAAGGCGCGGCCGCGCTTGCGGCCGGAGGCGAACTGCTCTAGCCCAATTGTATGAGTAGTGAATCGACAGGATCCGTCACGGTCCGCGGCAGCGTCCGGGTCGGCGCGGGGGTCGCCCCCGCGATGGTGCAGGGCGGTCCGTTCCCGGCGACCTCGGGCGGCCGCGACGGCGCGGTCGGGCCGCTGGCGACCGAGCGGATGCCGCGCCCAGTCCTCCACCGGGACCTGGCGCGCCGGATCGACGGCGCTCGCGCCCCGCAACCCGGCCACTGACGGGCCGCCGCGCGACCCTCGACGGCCGCGCGTTCAGGACGCCCCGAAGCGGTCGTCCCCGGGAGGACACAGATGGGACGATCACTCCTACAATTTTGCGCCGCCGACGAGCAGCGCGGCGTCGCGCTGCTCGTCGGCGGCCGGGCGCGGCGGGTGCTCGGCGTCGACAGCGTGCTGGCCCTGGCGCGGAGGGCCCTCGCCGCGGGGGACGATCTGGCCGCGACGGCGGGGCGCGCGGGGTTCGGCGCGCCCGTCGATCTCGACGCGGTCCGGCTCCTGCCGCCCGTCGATCACGCCGATCCCGCGCACCTCCTGCTGAGCGGCACCGGCCTGACGCATCTCGGCTCCGCCGAGGGCCGCGACGCGATGCACCGCGCGGCCGCGACCGACCCGGCGCCAACCGATTCGATTCGCATGTTCCGGATGGGCGTCGAGGGCGGGAAGCCGGCGCCGGGCGAGACCGGCGCGCAGCCCGAGTGGTTCTACAAGGGCGACGGCTCCGGCCTCGTCGCCTGCGGCGAGCCGCTGATCTCGCCGGCCTTCGCCCGCGACGGCGGCGAGGAGCCGGAGATCGCCGGGATCTACCTGATCGACGCCGACGGAACGCCGGCGCGCCTCGGCTTCGCCCTGGCGAACGAGTTCTCCGACCACGTGACCGAGCGCGGCAACTACCTGTGGCTCGCCCATTCCAAGCTCCGCCCGGCCGCCCTCGGCCCGGAGCTGTGGCTCGGTGCCCTGCCGCCGGACGTGCGCGGCACGAGCCGCATCCTGCGCGACGGAGCCGTGCTCTGGGAGAAGCAGTTCCAGTCCGGGGAGGCCAACATGTCCCACAGCATCGCCAATCTGGAGCTGCACCACTTCAAGTACGCGCCGTTCCGGCGCCCCGGCGACGTGCACGTCCACTTCTTCGGGACCGCGACCCTGTCGTTCAGCGACGGCGTCGCAACCCGGCCGGGCGACGTGTTCGAGATCGCGGCGGCGCCGTTCACGCTGCCCCTGCGCAACCCGCTGGCGATCGCGCCGGCGGACGCGCCGTCCGTGCGGGTGCTCTGACATGGCGGCCCCGATCCGCATCGGCCTCGTGGGCGTCGGCAAGATCGCCCGCGACCAGCACCTGCCGGCCATCGCCGCCTCGCCGGACTACGCGCTCGTGGCGGTGGCGAGCCGGCACGGCGGCCTCGACGGGGTGCCGAGCTACGGCAGCCTGGAGGCGATGCTGGCGGCGCACGGCGACCTCGACGCCGTCGCCCTGTGCCAGCCGCCGCAGGCGCGGTGCGCGGCGGCCGTGGCGGCGATCGCGGCCGGACGCCACGTCTTCCTCGAGAAGCCCCCGGGCGCGACGCTGGCCGAGGTCGGGCTCCTTGTCGCGGCCGCGCGGGACCGGGGCGTGAGCCTTTTCGCGAGCTGGCACTCCCGCTACGCGCCGGGGGTGGAGCCCGCCCGCCGGTGGCTGTCGGGCCGCAGGATCCGGTCGGTGGCGATCGCCTGGCTGGAGGATGTCCAGCACTGGCACCCGGGCCAGGACTGGATCTGGGACGCGGGCGGGATGGGCGTGTTCGATCCGGGGATCAACGCCCTGTCGATCGCCACCCACATCCTGCCGCCGTTCTTCCTCACCGGCGCGACCCTGTCGGTCCCGGCGAACCGGCAGGCGCCGATCGCCGCCGACCTGCACTTCGCGGACGTCGCCGGCACCCCGATCCGCGCCCGGTTCGACTGGCGCCAGACCGGGCCGCAGACCTGGGACATCCGCGTCGAGACCGACGACGGCCCCCTGGTCCTGTCGCGGGGCGGGGCCGCCCTCACGATCGCCGGCCGCGACCAGCCGCTCCCGCCCGAGGCGGAGTACCGCGGCCTCTACGACCGCTTCGCCGCCCTGGTCCGCTCCGGCACCAGCGACGTCGACCTGAATCCGCTGATCCACGCCGCCGACGCCTTCATGCGCGGCGAGCGCCGCACGGTGGAGGCCTTCACGGACTGACCGGGAGGCCCCCTGCGGGACACGAACGCGACAGAGCCAGGCAAGGCCGCGCGGTTAAGGGGGAGTCACACATGGGAAAGCATCGGGGAAAGCATTGGCGATGGGCCGCGCTCGCGTTCTGCGCCGCGTCGGTCACGGCGGGCGCGCGCCCGGCGGTCGCGCAGGTCGAGGCGACGGCCCCGGACGGGGGACCGTCCCTGGTCAATCCGGGACCGAAGGCGAGCCCGGCGCAGAAGGCCCGGTATCGGGCGAACCGCGCCCGGCGGCGGGTCATCCGGGAGGCGCGGAGCTTCTCGGGCGCCAGCAGCGCCGCCGCCAGCCTCGACGTGCAGGGCGGGACTGTCGGGAATTTCGTGTGCGGGCGGCCATAGTGGATCCGATGGAGGTTCCCGATGGCACGACGCAAAGCACCCCGTATCCCTGACGCGCTCCTGGATCAGCTCCTGGCCGGGGCCGATCCGAAGACGGCGTTCGAGGCCGATGGCCTGCTGCACGAGCTGAAGAAGGCCCTGGCCGAGCGGGCGCTCAACGCCGAGATGGATCACCATCTGGCGGGCGAGGATGCTGGCAATACGCGCAACGGCTACGGCCGCAAGACGGTCACGACCGAGACAGGCCGGATCGAGCTTTCGATCCCGCGCGACCGGCAGGCGACATTCGATCCGCAGCTGATCGCCCGCTATCAGCGCCGCTTTCCCGGCTTCGACGACAAGATCGTGTCGCTGTACGCCCGCGGCATGAGCACCCGGGAGATCGTTGGGCACCTGCGCGAGCTCTACGGCATCGAGGTCTCACCCGACTTGATCAGTGCGGTGACCGACGCGGTGCTGGAGGAGGTCGCCGCCTGGCAGGCCCGGCCGCTGGAGCCGGTCTACCCGATCGTGTTCTTCGACGCCCTGCGGATCAAGGTGCGCGACGAGGGCGTGGTCCGCAACAAGGCCGTGCACATCGCGCTGGGCGTGCGCGCCGACGGATCCAAGGAGATCCTCGGCCTGTGGCTGGAGCAGAACGAGGGCGCCAAGTTCTGGTTGCGGGTCATGAACGAGCTGAGGAACCGCGGCGTCGAGGACGTGCTGCTGGCCGTGGTCGACGGCCTGAAGGGCTTCCCCGACGCGATCCGGGCGGTCTTCCCCGAGGCGCTGGTCCAGACCTGCATCGTCCACCTGCTGCGCTACAGCCTCGACTTCGTCTCCTACAAGGACCGCAAGGCCGTGGCGGCGGCGCTGAAGGACATCTACCGCGCGCTCGATGCCGCAGCCGGCGAGGCGGCGCTGGCGGCCTTCGAGGCGAGCGAGTGGGGCCGGCGCTACCCGGCCATCGCCCAGAGCTGGCGACGGGCCTGGGGCGAGGTGATCCCGTTCTACGCCTTCCCCGGCGAGGTGCGCCGGATCCTGTACACGACGAATGCCATCGAGGCCCTGAACGCCACGCTGCGCCGAGCTGTGCGCGCCCGCGGGCACTTCCCGACCGACGAGGCCGCGCTGAAGCTGCTCTACCTAGTCTTGAACCGCTCCGAGAAGGCGTGGAAGATGGGCCCGCGCGAGTGGGTCATGGCCAAGGCGCAGTTCGCCGTCATCTTCGGCGAGCGCTTCACCCGGGCCATGGCGGCCTGATGTTCAATCCGCCGCCCGCACACGGAATTCCTGACAGTCCC
>NZ_FOZY01000095.1:0-1462 GCF_900116245.1 Methylobacterium sp. yr668
GGCCAGCTCGTGGCGATCGTCCGCGACCCCACATCTGACGTGCCGGCCGAGGCAAGGCCGGTCCTGGCCATCATTGCGGGCAGCCTGGAGGCTGAACCGCCCCGGGATTTCCGGAGGCTCCAACTCTTGAGAGGATGGAGCCATGACGAAGCGCAGCACACCCTTTTCGCCTGAGGTCCGCGAACGCGCGGTCCGGATGGTGTTCGACCACCAGGGCGAGCACGGCTCGCAATATGGGGCGATCCGCTCGATCGCAGCCAAGATCGGTTGTTCGGGCGAGACGTTGCGGAACTGGGTCCGGCAAGCCGAGCGGGACCAGGGCCAGCGACCCGGACCAACGACGGACGAGCGCGAGCGGATCAAAGCACTGGAGCGCGAGAACCGCGAGCTTCGGCAGGCCAACGAGATCCTGAGGAAGGCGTCGGCCTATTTTGCGATGGCGGAGCTCGACCGCCGGTCGCGGACATGATCGCCTTCATCGACGATCACCGGGAGGCCTACGGGGTCGAGCCGATCTACCGCGTGCTGCCGATCGCCCCGTCAACCTATCACGCCCATGCCGCGCGGCTTGTCGACCCCGGCAAGCTGCCGGCTCGGGCTCGCTCGGACGCGGCGCTCATGGTCGAGATCCGGCGCGTGTTCGAGGAGAACTTCCACGTCTACGGGGTGCGGAAGGTCTGGCGGCAACTCGGTCGAGAAGGGATCGCGGTTGCCCGCTGTACGGTCGCCCGGCTGATGCAGGTTATGGGTCTGAAGGGCGTCGTGCGGGGCAAGAAGGTTCGCACCACCATCCCGGATCCGGCCGCGGCCTGCCCGCTCGATCGGGTGAACCGCCAGTTCAAGGCGCCGCGCCCCAACGCCTTGTGGGTCAGCGACTTCACCTACGTCGCGACCTGGGCCGGTTTCATCTACGTCGCGTTCGTGATCGACGCCTATGCCCGGCGCATCGTCGGTTGGCGGGTCTCCCGCACGGCTCACGTCGCCTTCGTGCTCGATGCTCTTGAGCAGGCCCTGCACGAGCGTCGTCCTCTCTGGGGCGGTGGGCTCGTGCACCATAGCGACAGGGGCTCGCAATACCTCGCCCTGCGCTACACGGAGCGGCTGGCGGAGGCGGGGGTCGAGCCCTCGGTTGGCAGCGTCGGGGACAGCTACGACAACGCCCTGGCCGAGACGATCAACGGTCTGTTCAAAGCCGAGGTGATCCATCGCCGTGGGCCGTGGCGATCCTTCGAGGCCGTCGAGTTCGCCACTCTCGAATGGGTCGATTGGTTCAACACCCGCCGCTTGCTCGAACCCATCGGCAACGTGCCTCCCGCCGAGGCTGAGGCGCGCTACTTTGCTCGGGCCGAGGTAAGAGCCTTGGCCGCCTGACCCAAACCAAACGGCCTCCGGGAAACCCGGCGCGATTCAGGCGCTCCAGGCGCAGATCGCACTTCTCGACCGCGAGATCGCCCAACGCGCG
>NZ_FOZY01000063.1:0-10990 GCF_900116245.1 Methylobacterium sp. yr668
CGTGGAACTGGTCCCCGCCGTCGACCAGGGCAATCGCAGCCTGACGATGCACATCAACAAGGTCCATGCCGTCAGGACCTTGGCGCTCGTCGCAAGGGAGCTCGGCGAAGATGCGGACTGGCTCGCCGATATCGCTACCGATCTGGAGCCCGAAGACGGGCTGATCTGGGTCTACGATCCGCAGTACCCTGACGGAACCATGGCCTTCTCAGACTTTGGTATCGAAAGTCTCCGTAACCTCATCGAAGTCCACCGCAGCGCGCCGAAATAGGACCCCCGCGGCCCACGCCGGATGAATACGAAGAAGCCGTAGAACTCGCAAAGCTCTATCGGTCCGGCCTGCCGAGCGAGTCCGTGGTCTCTGCGACGCTCGCCGCTGTGGATGGGGCGGTACTCTGGTCCGAGCAGGCTGCCGGCACGCCTGATGCGACGCTCCCGCAGGAGGATGAGTCGTGACCTATACCGTCCGACAGCTCGCCGCCGGCAGCTATGACGTCCTGCTCGACGGCGCCGTCGTCGCGTCCCTCGTGCGTGAGGTCGGCCGGAGCGACGCGGTGTGGGGATGGCTCGTCGAGCTCCTCGATGAGACATCACCAGCCGAGCGACCGGCGCCCTTCACGGCGCAGCAGCACGCCTTCAGAATACGTGCAGAGGCGCTGAAATGGCTCGGCATCCCCGAGGATGGCATCTCCGATTTGCCGCCTGGATGAAGGTCACGCACGGCCGGCTCATGACCCTCGGCGTCATGCTCGTCTTCCTCGGATCCATCCGGGCGCTGGAGACTATCGGTGTGGAGGATGCGGTCAGCGCCGGCTTCCTAGCCGCGATAATCGCGACCCTCGTCACATGGGCAATTTCATCATGACCGCGCCGGCGGCAGCGCCGGACGGGGCGTGGGAGCGTCCCGCTGGTAGCGACATCATCGATCGCCTCGATCACCTTCGAGGTTGCGTTGTAGAGCGGCTCCTACGGCTTACCCCTCGTGAGGACCAGCACGCACTGCTGCCACCAGCGCCGAACCTCCTTCAGGAAGGCGACCTCCTCGGCCCGCAAGAAGACCCCTCGCCTCGCCATTCTGCCGCTCCGCATCGCCCTCTGGAGATATGGAACGGGTGCAGAACATAGCGAGGTGGGTAGCCGAGAACGCGAGCATCACCCGGCAATGTGTCACGGGCAGACGCGAACAAAGCTACACCTGTTGACGGGCCGTTAACCATGCGGGGTCATGCTGCCGACAGCGATCGGTCGGGGGGCCGAGCGACGGCAGAGCAGCTCTATGGCCTACCCCCCTGGCCTCGGTGCGGCCTCGCCGTCGCAGTCGCGCTTGCCTAGCGTGGGCCGCTACCCTCGGACCTGACACCGTGCACGAGGGTCGCCAGATAGATGGCGGATGCGATCACGGCGCAGGCCATGACGCCGAGGGCTTGAGCTGCTGGCAAAGTCATACTGCGGACCATGCCGTCCGGTTGTGGCGGGCGTGTTGCCGGATATGGGCAGGGCAATCACGAGCTAGCGATAGGGTATGCTGGGCTCCACGACGGGCGTTTAGGTCACTGTCATGCATTGGTCCTGCCTGATCCTCATCGCCGAACAGGCGTTCGTGCCCGCGCAGTGGGAGCGCGCCTCCGCGCGAAGGGAGGCGGTTCTCGAAGGGCTCGTGCTCGGTGTTGTGGGCGCCGTCGTTGGCACTGGCGCTCTCGCGTTCTCGATGGGCGCGATCGAGATCAGCGGCATAACCCACTGCGTGGACTGGCAGCGGAGGCACGACCAGGTGCGGCTGGACGAGGGACCGCTACCGCCGCTTGCCCCTGAGTGCCCCAGCCCTCAGCTGCCCAAGCACCATGCTGCCGCTCCTGGTCGAACCGACAGGATGTAGAACGATGGAGAAGGCCAGTCCGTCCGAAGGAGTGCCCGATCGGCACGTGCGCTCGGCGGCTGAGTTCAGCGAGCGCTCTGCCACCGAGCAGTGACCTCCCGGAAGGCCGCATCGCCGTCCGCCTCTGACGCGCCTTCCGAGCCGAAGGATCGAACCGACTGGCGCACGAGAACGCCGTCGCGCGTGATCGACCAGTCGAACCGGCCGGGCTCCTTCGCGGAGGGCGTCACGCGCAGCTTGTGGGGGTTCGGTGTGAAGGTGATCATCTACGGCATGTGGGGGCAGACAGGGTCACCCGTCAGGGGATGAGACACGATAAGTGCGCGCCGGACTTTGCCCGAAGCCCCGTCAGCCCGTGATGGGATCGGGCGACGGGTCTCTCCATCCCAGCAATGCCGAACCCCCAGCCGTTGACATCAACCTGCGGTAGTACGCAGAAGCACGGATGTCGAATGACCTTCCCCAAGGCCAAGCCACCTTCCGTGGTCGCGGACTCGCGTTCGTCCACGGCTCCCGCATCGTGGTGGAGATCTGCCCGACCTGTTCACAGTGGAATGCCCCAAAGGCTGCCGAGAAAGGCGTGTGCGGCTGGTGTGCCTACGTCCCATCGTGTGAGGATTTGGAGCCTACTGCGCATGGCGCGCGGCACGAAGCTGCGGTCTGTTAACTGTCGTTGCAGGCGTCAACCCGGCCACCGAAAGCATCGTGAACCTACACAAGCGACCTGATCGCCCCGGCCCGATGCGCGGCGATCACCTCGTTGCAGACCATGCGAGCCTCAGAGGACGTTGCGTAGGTCTCTGCCGGGCGCTCGAGCCGCATCTCACCGTCAGGCGAGAAAACGAGCGTGCGGACGGTGTAGGATGGGACGCGCATCACATGACCTCACCTGCCGGCCACGACCATAACGCGATCTGATCGGTTGGGTGGCCGCGAATTGGCGGGCTCCTTGATAGCATCTGCTACCTCCGGTGGCGTTTGGAGGAGGTCGGCAGTCACCGCGTCCCTTGGAAGCCCTCGGCCATAGACCTTCGCGACGATGGACCAAAATTCCGGTCTAGAGCTTTCAGGAATTTGAGCGAGCCTCCTGTCAATTATAGCCCGGGCAAGCGCAGAAAATTTCTGAAAGTCTACAAGTGAAATCTCAAGCTGAGTTGGCATTGCAGGGTCCTCGCGGACCAAGAATTGCCGGGTCCTCCAGATTAACTTCCGCGACGCACGATTGGATGCACGATCTCGTCGAGCGGCAAGAAATCTCCCACAACGTCGAGGCCAATCGGTGCTGCGACAGCCAAACCCTGCCAGCCCGTGATCGGATCGAGCGGCGAGGCCGAGCCGGTGAAGCGTTGGGCTCACCCGCTGCCCTCCCGTGCGACACTGGTCTCGGGAGACATCGTGCAGGATTGGTGGTTCCCCCTTTCCTACACAAATGAAAGTTCCCATGACCTCGCTCACCCTCGTCGTGGCCATAGCCGCGATGATCGTCACCCCTGCCGTCGCGCAGGTAATCGAAACGCCCACCAGCACAACCGTCGTTGTCCCGCCCAGCGCACCCGGCGTCATCACGCGACAGCCGGGCTCAACCGGTGAAGAAGGCGCGGCTAGCTACTCGCCGACTGGGCGGGCCGCCGATGGTATCGCAGTGGACTCGGCCGCGGCGGGCAATGCAGAACAGCCCTCGCGCGTTGGCACGACGGGCAGCGGTGGCGGTGGCGCCGGGAACGGTGGCGGGGGCTAAACAGCTCGAGCGGGCACGCATACGGTCACGCGTCCTCTCAAGGATCTACCTTCAGCCCGCCCGGTCCGCCGGTGCGGGCTTTTCGTCTCGGCCTACCAGAACCAGACGATGCGGCCGGACACCGCGTGAATGACGAACCAGAGCCCGACGGCCAGGACGAGCCAAGCCACCACGAGGGCCGGATGGGGCTTCCTGCGGGTGCGGCTGGGGCGAACGGGAGCGATCCGATCTATGATTGTGGCGGTCGAGAACATCGTCGGCTTACGATCAATATCCGCCCTGATTGTCTCCATCAAATGATGCGTTCGCCCTGCTCGCCATCGAATGTATGTAGCGCTTGTCAGGCTAGAGTGAGTCATCAGGTCATTCGATATTATGCCCTGAGGTTGATGTAGATGAATGCAAGCTCAGGATTGCTGTGCGAGGTTAGAATACCGCTGGCAGGATGATCTGGGCGCTATCGGCCGAGAGACAAGCGCTCCCGCCCGACAGCGGAGACAGGCATGCCGCGCTACTTCTTTGACATCCATGATGGCCATTTCCAGCGCGATGAGGACGGGACCAAGTGCGCTGATTTCGAAGCCGCGCGCCGGGAGGCGATGATCGCGCTCCCCGACATAGCGCGGTGGGCGATCCCAACCGACGGCGACAGACAAACCTACACCGTGATCATCCGCGATGAGGCGGGCGTCCCGGTCTATACGGCGACACTGACGTTCACCGGCCTGAGATTGAACGATACGGAAGGGTAACTCAGCCAGCTTCGCCTTTTGCCACTTAATCTTCGAGGGCCGCCCTATCCGTCTGAACGGATTTTTGGCCATCAAATGATCTGCATCCCCGTCGCTAGCGAGAGCAGATCTCAGGACGGGTGCAATCGGCAATCGGACATGCCACTGTTACCCGTCGTCGACGGAGTAATCCAGCCGGAAGCGAGTGATGGTGGGCACGCTCCGCCGTGGCCGGCGGAGCATCATATGCCTCGGTACTTCATCGTGACGTCCGATCACGTCACGGTTCGCGACGATGAAGGCGTGCAACTTTCCGGTCGCGATGCCTTGCGCGACACGCTCCGCCGGCTCCTAACCGAGATCTTGCGCGATGAGGGCTACCGCACCGAGGTCAACGAGTTCACAGCCCAAGCCTATGATGAGGCGGGCAAGCTCGTGATGAGCGCAAGGGCCAGCTTCTCAGCTACGGATCAGTAGCGCCAACACGACGCCTGAGAGGCGGAAGCCCGAGATCCTAGTTCGAACCTTCGCGGGCCGCCCTGGCGGCGGGTGCCGAAGTGACCTCTACCCCTGAACGGGGAAACCCATGATGACGGCGGTCGTCACCATCGTGCGACGCCGGTCGGGTGTGGCCGCCTCATCGGCCAGCAGCTTCTTGGCCTGTGGGTGCATCTCGATCGCCTTGGCCACGTCGATGGTGTGACCGGACTTGAAGGCGAACGGCTTGGCGTTCTCGTTCTTCAGGTAGGCGGCGGTCGCCGCTTCGATCTCGTCGTCCGTCACCTCGGACTTCCGGCGCAGGTCGCCGACGCTGGGGATCTCTTTGGCCATGCCGGAGGCCTACCGCGGAGCCCCTGCCCCGTCCACCGACGGCTTAGCCTAGCTGCAACGTCCGATCGAATTGGCGCCCTGACCGGCAAAGGTGCATAGACGCCTCATCCCTCCGCGCAATCCCGTGCATGGGCCACCTAGCGGAGGCCGATATGGCTCGCGAACTCAAGACCGGCAAAGCGCAGCACGTCACGTCCGAGGACTTCAACGAGCGGATGAAGCGCGTGTTTGCCGACAAGCCAGATCCGCGCAAGGCCGAGCCGAGGACGAAGGGCTTCAAGAACAGCAAGCCGCCCACGAACGATTGAGCCCCTGCGCCAGAGGCTACGGCCCTAGCCGGGCGGCAATATCATCTCGGCTCGCCCGGCTCTCGCACATCCCGACCGCGTCCGCATGTCATTGGCCGGCGATAGCCCGATCCAAAAGCAGCGCCACGCTTCCACATGACCACGTTACAACGTGGTAGCGCGATCCCGTTGCCAGTTCCTGCGTTATGAGCTAAGGTCCGATAAGAAGAGATTATCGGACACCAGACGCACGCATGCCATCGACGCCGCCTCGCCTCGCCTTCTCGCACGCCGGGCAGGATTTCATCGTCAAGGCGCGGCCTGTGTCGGATGGCATCGAGGTGCGCGGCTTCTGGCATGCTCGCTCTAGGGGCCGGACCCGGTTCTTTGTCGTCGTGCCAGCCGACGCCATCGAGAAGGCCAAGCGCCCCGATTGGGCCGACCCGGTGCAAGCTGCGCTGAAGCTCGTTCGGAAGCAGATCGTCTCGGCGATCGACGAGGGCGAGCCGCTAGCTGAGGATCCTCAGCCTTGAGCACAGAAGTCAGCCTCCCAGCACCGACCGGACTGCAGGCGTTCGCCGATCAGGCGCGCCAGTACGCGGATCAATCGCGGGCGGCGAACACGCGCCGGGCCTATGCCTCGGACGTGCGAGCCTTCGCAAACTGGTGCGCTGCACGGGGCGAGCCGTCCCTACCGGCGAGCCCTGCTGCAGTGCTAGCGTACCTGATCGACCACGCGACCACGTTGAAAGTTGTCACGTTACAACGTCGTCTTGCCGCGATCCGCGAGCAGCACGCCGCTGCGGGGTTCGATCTGGAAACCTCCTCCTCGGCGTTCCGGGACACATGGCGAGGCATCAAGCGGGCACACGGCCAGCCGGCGGTGAAGAAGCGCCCTCTGATGACGGTGGATCTCCGGCGCGCCGTGGCGACCCTGCCGGACACCCTACCCGGCCGACGGGATCGAGCGCTGATCCTCGTCGGCTTCGCGGCCGCGCTGCGCCGATCCGAGTTAGCCGGCCTGGAGGTCACTCGCAGAGATGGTGCGGCTTGGGTTGAGGAGCGGCCCGACGGTCTGGTTGTCCATCTCGCTCGTAGCAAGACCGATCAATCGGGGGAGGGCGCCGAGATAGGCGTGCCCTATGGCTCGAACATGGAGACGTGCCCGGTGCGCAGCTATCGCGCGTGGCTTAATGCAGCCCACCTGACCGAGGGGCCGGCCTTTCGACCGATCGACAGGCATGGGCATATCGGCACTGAGGCGGTGACCGATCGCGCTGTCGCGCGGATCGTACAGCGCACCGTCGAGGCCGCGGCACTCGCGGACGGGTACTCGCCGGAGGAGGCGCGGCAGCTCGCGGCAGCCTATGCCGGGCACTCGTTGCGCTCGGGGCTCGCCACCTCAGCCGCGGCGAACGACGCGCCCGGTCACGCGATCCAGCGACAGCTCCGGCACAAGCGCTTCGACACGACGAGCGGCTACATCCGGTCCGGGCAGCTGTTCAAGCAGAACCCGGCCGGGATGGCAGGCCTGTGATGCGCGTCCTGGCTCTGACCACACAGAAGGGCGGCTCCGGAAAAAGCACCCTCGCCGCCTCACTCGCAGTCGCGGCTATGCAGGATGGTGAGACCGTCGCGGCCCTCGACACGGATCAGCAGGCGTCGCTCGCAGGATGGGGGCAGCGGCGCGAGGCCAACGGCCTGGACATACAGCGGGTCGAGCCTTCGGCCTTCGCCGGCACGCTCGGCAAGATCCGGGAGGCCGGCGCGGTCTCCCTCGTGATCGTCGACACGCCTGGCCGGTTCGGACCTGACGTCGCCCTGGTTCTACGGGAGGCCAGCCTATGCCTCCTGCCGGTGAAGCCATCGATCCTGGACGTCGAAGCGGCGCGGCCGACGGTCGAGCAACTGCGGCTCCTGGGACGACCGTTCGCCTTCGTGCTCAATCAGTGCAATCCGACGACCCAGGCCCGAACGCTCGATGCGGCGACAGCTCTCGTGAGCACCGGGGCGCTAGCACCCTCGATGGTGGCGACGCGCTCGGACTTCCTCGACTCCATGACGACAGGGCAGGGCGTCACGGAACTGGCTCCCAAGGGTAAGGCCGCCGTCGAGGTTCGCCTGCTCTGGCAATGGATTAAGGCGCAGCTCGGAGGCGCGAAGGCATGAGCAAGAAACCCCGCCCTTCGATTAACGACCAGCTCGCCCGGCTCGCTGCGCAGGCGCCCGCACCCGCCACCCACACACCACGCGACCCCGCTACCACGGGGCAACGTGACAGCGTGGAAACGTTGCAGCGTGGAAACGTCCTTGATGGGGCGAACGTCAGCGAGCTTGCCGGTCCGGAAGGGTACAAGCGCCGTGTTCGGTACGAGAAGCCCCACGCCTCGATCTATGCGCACCCGAAGGTGTTCAAGGCGCTTCGAGAGATCGCGGCGGCCACCGACTGCAAGCCACACGACCTCTACATCGAGGGGCTCCGGATGGTGCTGCGCCAGCACGGGCGGGACTTCGACGCTCTGAACCGAGGCGAGTAGCCACGTGATCACGTGATCACGTGGTGAAGCGCACGGGCGACTACCGTTAGCGATAGGGTCCCGCGCGATGACTTCGCCGAGGGGTTTAAGGTCGGCTTTCAGGCCGTCCAGGGCACCGTAGAAACGATCCTTGGTATGCTCCCGGACCAGATACGCCGGGCAATCTGAAGCCGTTCCTTATGGGCGTCCGGCGCGGGATCCGGGCTGCGATGGGAACCCCAACAAGGCAGCCGAACGCCAATCCGTGTGTAACGCGACCACGCTGTCACGTGACAACGTGGCCGTCCGCTGGAACGCCGATAGCGCCTGCATCATGGATCAGTCCGAGCGCGGCAGGCCCTGCCGCTTTGCGTGGGCGGCCACCCAGCTCATGGCAGTACCGTCGCGATGAGGGAGCACACTGTCCGGCCGAGTTGGGGCTGGCCGGGCTGACCACGGCGACCTTGGCAGCGATCTCGCGGGGGATCATTGCTGCACTTGCTCAGTTAATAGGTGCAGCGCACAATGAGCGCTCGACCGGCGGGCTACCGTTCGGCTTCCGCTCTTAATCGGACGGATCTCGACGGCCTCGCCACCAAACCCTGCCACCGATCGGAAGGACTGCCCACCATGATCCTGAAGGGCTTCTCTTACGCGATGATAGGGGTGTTCGCCTGTGGCCTTGCGTTGACGGTTGTCGGCTCGGCCAGCCAGTTCCTGAGACTTTAGACCCGCCACTCGGGGGCTGCCTGAGCCGCCGTTGATGATGATCTAATCGGCTAACGGCGGGGTGCGAGCTCCGCCGTTTTCGTGTGCAAGGTTGGGGTAGCTCAATGCGCAGCGTCCCTCTCGCCTCGAACGCCGTCGTCTCGTCGTCGGTGCGGCCCCCGGACCTGCTCTATGACCTCTCGCGTTGCCTCCAAACACGGAGAGCGTCCGATGCCCGACAAGCCACGGACCTCGAACACGCAGGATCTCACCGAGACCGAGTACGACGCTGCGCGCTGGGCTCGAGCGGGTACCGAGCTACGGTCCACTCCTCCGATCAGTCCCAAAGCACCATCGGACCCAGCAGAGGGCCCGGATGTCGGCTTGGCGCAGAAGGGCACCGACGAGGATGCTGTCGTGAAGCGCGAGACCGAGGTTTGAGCGCTCGGAAGACGCACGTCCAGCCTCTCAGCCTCACGCATAAATCGGAGCAATCCTCGAGACATCCAGCTTGGCCATAAGGCGCCTCAGAACAGCCGAGCTGACGAGGCCATGATGACCAAGCCGATCATCCTGACGAACCGCCTCGTCGACGCTGTCGTGACGGCTGCCATGGCGTTCAGCCTGGTCGTGCACGCGCAGTTCATGATCCTGCCGCTGCACTTCGTGTGAGCAACTGCCAGCCGGCACAGCTCCAAGCATTACCTATCGCGAATACGCGTGAGGCAATCATACCCACGCACCCGCCTCGCTCGCGAACTCCGCCATATCGATTATTGACCGTCGGTCTGTCGTCCTTGAACTACATCTGGAGGCAATAACGCGAGGTCAATCAGATCCTTCACGGTCGCCCCGGCCACACCGCGAGGATCTTCGCTACCTACTAACTTGAGGTTTTCAGCCAACATTTTGATGATCGCCACTCGCTGTTCGTCGGCCATCAACGATATAGTCATACCGAGAGCCGACTGCAGAACTTCGAAACGCACCGTCAGGTCGCGGAGCTCTTCGAGCAAAATATTTTCGAGTGGCGAGGACACGGGCAGCTCCACCGGTACCAATGATCCCAAAGTAGCGCGCTTGTTGAGGTTCGCCTGCGTGAGGGCCTACTCACTTCGGAGGTATGAGGTCGGCAAGCCGTGTGCTGTCCGCCGCAGCCGATGTGATCGAGGGCGCGGCGGTCGGCCGACGTGGGGCCAGGGTGCGGGCGACGGGCGGTCTCAGACATCAGCAAGCCTCCGGCTGAGCAGCGATCTCGGTCTCGGTCAGCTCCGCAGTGCGCAGGACGGCTGGCCCCACGAAGTCGGCGACAGCGCGGCCCTTCTCGTCGTCCGGCAGGCTGGCGACGATCTCCAGGCCGACAGCGGATCCGAGCAGCAGGACATGCAGCCAGCCGGCGGCATCCTCACGGCGGGCCAAGGTGACGGTGAGCGGGCCGGCGTGCCCATACACGGCAACCTCCTGATAGTGGGCCGTCGAGGCGTCGGCCTTCGTGCGTGTCGTCAGGGTGATGACGTTCGACATGGTGGCTCCTCTCAGGCTGCGGGACGGGTCAGGGCGGCGTAGCTCGCCAGGACTTGGCGCCGATCGTTAGCGGCCCGCGCGTTGAGTGCGCGGCATGAGGGCTCAAGCCCGGCCGGGTCCGTCTCGACCTTGGCGAGCCAGTGACAAAACTCAGCGCCGCTCGTCCCGATGAGAAGCCAAGCTGTCTAGCGCAGAGAACGGAGGCGGGCGCGCATCTCGACAGGGAATGACAGCGCCTCGGGGTTCGAAGCCCATCGGGATGCGTTGTCTTCTACGACAGGGCGCGTCCAGCGCTGCCCCCTCAGGATACCCCAATGAACATTATCACCCAGCTGATCTCCAAGATTGTTCATTTTTTTCTTGGTAGCGAATATGAGCGAAGAAACAGCGCCATGGCTAAAGAGAAAGAGGCAGGTGTTTACGTAGGCGAAACTGAGGCAAAAGCCAGGAATTTCGAAGACGATTATCATGCCGCCACAAATATGCTGAGGACACGGATGGATAGAAATTTCCCTGACAACTTTCACGCAAGGCTGGGTTCGGGTAAGAATAGCCCCTACGACCACGGAGAGGATCGGGCACTTGCCGTCGACACTACGTCGATCGCAATAGCTATGGCGCTTCGGAACGGATCTACCGTGAGACAGGCAGCCGAAGCGGGCGCGGCGAGCGTGGGTATTTAGCCTAGGTAGGGGACTCATTCAGGTCCATGCGATGACACAGGAAACGAGGGCGATGGCAGCGAGATAGTTGCAGGCCAAGCGATCGTAGCGGGTCGC
>NZ_FOZY01000087.1:0-2595 GCF_900116245.1 Methylobacterium sp. yr668
GAAGTCTTCCTGCCACGGCTCCAGCTGAGGCGGAGCCGGCACGGCGGTCTCAGCGGCGGTCTGCATCGATCGTGTCCTCGCACAGGTCTCGGCCGCTGGCTGCCGTCACGCGCAGCGGCGATGCGGTCACCGCAGCATCGGAAAGCGGTCCGGGCCGGCGTCAGAGGGGGCTTGGTGGCCGCGCCTCGGCGTAGCCGTGGTTGAAGTAGTGATGCGTCGGATCGGCTCCGGCGCTCGCCACATCGCCATTGCACTTGAGATAGAAGTCCCGGTCGAACAGACCCGAGGTCTCCAGCCACCGGAGCATCGTGTCCTCGCCGACCACCGGTGCGCCGTTGGGGGAAGCGGCCAAAGCCTCGCGATACAGTTCCACGAGGCGCGCGATGCGGGCGGCCACGTCCTTGGCGGCGGGCCGGCGCACGGAGGCGGCGACGACGCTCGACTGCTCGCCTGGGCGTCGACGCTGGAGGTCGGCCTCGGCCAAGCGGACCAAGCGCGCGAGTTCGCCCTGCGCTTCCTTCAGCCGGGCCTGTGTCTCAGCCAGCTCTGTCCGCAGCGTCTCGACGTCCTCGCCCAAGAACCGCTCCGTCCTTATCCTCGCACCCATGGCGCTCAAGCTTGCGCCGTGCGGCGCGCGCCGCAAACCGGCCACCGCAGCGGCCAGGCCGCGCGTTGCCCGGGTGATACGATTGCCTCGCGCACGCGGTCAACCCTGCCCGGGCGCTGGGCCGCACCGAGGGGGAGGGGCCTCATCCGGGTTGGAACGATGTGCGTCAGCCGGATGCCTCGCTCTCGGATCGCGGGGTGACGGAGACCGACAGCCAAGGCAGGACAGTGTCCTCGGTCTCGATCAGGAGGTGGACCGCTAAGTGCTGATCGAACGGCAGCGTGAAGCGAAAGCCGCAGAGCTCCGCGTCCAGCGGGGCGGGCGCGTCGCCGAACAGGGCCGCGACCACATCTGACCGCGGCTGGTCCACGGTGAATCGATGCGTCTCACCCTCGAGTTCGGCGACCAGCGTCGCCCGGGATCCGTAGGTCGGAACGACCCAGCCGGCGAAGACCACGTGCCCATCCTGGATCTCGGTCCCGGCGCCGGGGGCAGGCGCCTCCAGATGGGCACGGGCGAAATCGGGGGACAGCGCCGCGCCGCCGCCCGTAACCGTGCAGACGAGCGCGTAGGGCTCGAAGCCGCGCCCCTGACCGAAAAGGGCGGAGAAACGTCGGCGCTGGGACGCGACCCGGGCCGTCTGGATCGGGTCGGGAGAGTTGGACCCCGGTCTGCCGGCCCGGAGGTCCCAGACCGTGAGGATTTCTCGAAGGAACACGATGCGGCTCCGATCGGCGACGTAGAGATCCATCAGCCAGTCGCCCGCACCGGGCTCCTCGAAGAACGCCTGCGGCAGGGTCCGCAGCGCGTCCGCGCGGTAGAGACCGCACGAGCGGTGTGCGGTGACCGGTGCGGTGGCGAGATCCGAGAAGCGGAGGTTCCCGGTCGCGAGACGCCCCTGCGCCTCGTGCGGTAACAGGGATTCCTCCGCCGTGCGATGCACGAGCACCCAGTTGAAGCACAGGCCGAGCTTGGGATCGCTCCGCAGGATCCGGAGCTGCTTGGCGATCTTGCGGTCCGAGATCCAGCGGGCATCCGCGTCGCAGAAGGCGATATAGCGGCCATCGCAGGCCGCGATGCAATCCTGCAGGTTCCGGAGCGGGCCGAGATCCTGCGGGCGCGGGCGTACGTCGATGCGGTCCGGATCGGCCGCCCGAAGGGCAGCGACGCTCTCCGCGACAGCCTGGGTCGAGCGTTCGAAGCCGACGACGACGCGCAACTGGAACAGCCCGCGCTGGGCCAGAATGCCCACGAGCGCGGGATGGAGATCGGTGCCGGGATCGGGCGCGGTCACGATGACGCTGACGGTCAGCTGCTCCTCGAGCCACACGCGGAGGGCATCGACATCGCCGACCGGCAGGCAAGTGGTGTCGAATCCCATCTCGTCGAGGGTGTCGCGGGCGATGTCGGGATGGTCCTCGATCAGGCGGCGCAAGCCCGGCACGTCCGCCTCGTCCAGGAACGCCTCCGCGAGGCGGGCGAAGATCAGCCGCTGCGACGCCGCGAAACTCTGTGCGAAGCGGCCGCCGAAATGGCCGCGCAATTGCCGGTAGAACTCGATCTCCGACTTGCCGAGCCGCTTGTGCCGCGCGAGGTCGGATGCGTGAGCCCATATCCCGCCCGCGTGTTTGCGATACACCGCCATAATCTGGGGCAGGAGCCCGATCCGGCCGACCTCGGCGTGCATCAGGTGGATGTACCAGTCGGCCGGGATGATGCCGCGGCCGATCTCAAGCCTCTCGCCGCCGCGATATCGCCAGCGATAGAACACGCTGTTCGTCTGGATGAAGTTGCGCGTGGCCAGATCGGAGAGAGACGGCTGCGCCGCGCAATGCTCGGGATATATCGTCGCGACGCCCGGCATGTCCTCGTAGACGACGCGCACAGGGTGAAAGCACAGCGTGTATTCCGGCCGCTGCTGCATGTAGTCGAACTGGCGCTGCAGCTTGTCGGGATCCGTCCAATAATCGTCGCCCTCGCAGATGGCG
>NZ_FOZY01000091.1:0-1652 GCF_900116245.1 Methylobacterium sp. yr668
AGGTCCGGCGGCAGGTCCGGCTCGCCGCCGAGGGGGTCGAGCCGCAGCGGCACCAGCGTGGTGAACCAGCCCACCGTCCGGCTCAGGTCGTGGCGGGGCAGGGTCGGGCCGTCCTGCGCGTCGGAGAGGGGTTCGGGGAAGGGTTCTGAGAGGGGTTCGGCGAGCGCGTCGGCCAGGGCGTCGGCATCGCGACCGTGGCGCTCGAGGGTCACGCCTACCGCCGTCCCGTCGCCGCGCCGCACCAGCGCGATCGACAGGGCGGTGAGCAGGATCTCGTCGGGACGGGCGCTGTAGGGCCGACCGGCCCGGCGCAGGAAGGCGTCGGTGGCGTCGGCGTCGAGGCTGTCGGCGATCTCGGTCTGGGCGGATTCGACGTTGGGGGCGTCGGGCCGGACCGGCCGCAACGCGGCATCGAGGCACGGCCCCCCGGCCTGCCAGCCGGCCAGCCAGGATTCGCGGCGCCCGGCATGTCCGGGGTGCCGGGCCAGGACGTCGAGGCTGCGGGCCCAGCCCGGGAAGCTCGTCGGCGGGGGCGCGAGCGGCCGCCCGGCGAGGGCCGCCGCGAGGTCCTGGATCAGGATGCGCCACGACATGGCGTCGACCACGAGGTGGTGGGCGACGAGGAGGAGGCGCTCGGTCCCGTCCGCCGGCAGGGTGACGTGCACGGCCCGCCAGACCGGCCCTTCGGCGAGGTCGAGGCTCGTCTGGGCTTGCGCGGCGAGGGCCGCGAAGGCCGGCGCACCGTCCGCCGCGCGCCGCCACAGCGGGGGCTCCTGCCCCGGTGCCCGGCAGGTCTGGGTCCAGGCCCCGTGCGCGTCCCGCGCGAAGCGCAGGCGCAGCGCGGGATGGGCGGCCTCGACGGCCGCGAGGGCCTCAGCGAGGCGGCCCGGGTCGAGGGGTGCTCGGGGCGCGAGCACGATCGCCTGGTTCCAGTGCTGCCGGTTCGGGACGGGGCCGTCGAGGAACCGGCGCTGGATCGGGGTGAGGGGAACCGGACCGGCCTCGCGCGCCGGGTCGACCTGGGGGGCTGGCGCGGCCGCGCTGTCCGTGGCCGCGTCGAGATGCGCCGCCAGGGCGGCGAGGCGCGGGTGGGTGAAGACGTCCCGCGGCGTCAGCGCGAGGCCGCTCTCCCGGGCGCGGGCGACGAGCTGGAGGGCGAGGATCGAGTCGCCGCCGCGCTCGAAGAAGCTGTCCCGGCGCGACAGGCGTCGGGCGTCGAGGCCGAGCACGCCGGCCCAGAGGGCGGCGAGGCGCGTCTCGGTCTGGCCGCGCGGCGGATCGAAGCCGGTGCTCCCGCCCGCGGCGTCCGCGCCCGCCCAGTCGGGTTCGGGGAGCCGTCCTGGGTCGAGCTTCCCGTTGGCGGAGACCGGCAGGGCGGGCAGGGCGAGGATGCGGGCGGGGCGCAGCGCGTCGGGCAGCGTGTCGGCCAGGGCGCGCTGCAGCGCGGGCTCGTCGAGGACGCCGCCGGCCGCCGGCACCGCGTAGCCCACCAGCCGCAGCCCCCCGTCCGGACCGGGACGGGCGACCACCGCCGCCTCGGCCACGCCCGGCAGCGCCCGCAGCGCGGCGGCCGCCTCGCCCGGCTCGACGCGCTGGCCGCGGATCTTGACCTGATCGTCCGCCCGCCCGCGGTAGTCGAGCTGCCCGTCCGC
>NZ_FOZY01000064.1:0-10777 GCF_900116245.1 Methylobacterium sp. yr668
CGCCGGACGGCCGAGCTGACCAAGTACGCGGCGAACGCGTTCCTCGCGGCGAAGATCACGTTCATCAACGAGGTGGCGGACCTGTGCGAGGCGGTGGGCGCGGACGTGCAGGCGGTGGCGCGCGGCATCGGCCTGGACAACCGGATCGGGTCGAAGTTCCTGCATGCCGGGCCGGGCTACGGCGGCTCGTGCTTCCCCAAGGACACGCTGGCCCTGGTCAAGACCGCGCAGGACGCGGGCACGCCGCTGCGGCTGGTCGAGACGGTGGTGGCGGTCAACGACCAGCGCAAGCGCGCGATGGCGCGCAAGGTGATCAAGGCCTGCGGCGGGTCGGTGCGGGGCAAGACGATCGCCCTCCTCGGCCTGACCTTCAAGCCGAACACCGACGACATGCGCGACGCGCCCGCGCTGGCGATCGTGGCGGGCCTGCAGGACGCCGGCGCCGTGGTCCGCGCTTACGATCCCGAGGGCATGGAGCAGGCTCGGATCCTGATGCCGGCTGTGGATTACGCCGAGAACGCCTACGCCTGCGCCGAGGGCGCCGACGCGGTGGTGATCGTCACCGAGTGGAACGCGTTCCGGGCCCTCGACCTCGACCGGCTGCGTCAGGCCATGTCGTCCGGTGAGGCGGCTCCCGTGCTGATCGACCTGCGCAACATCTACGACCCCGCGAGCGCCGCGCGCCACGGTTTCACCTATTGCGGCGTCGGACGAACCAAGGAGAGCGTCGCCCGGATCGGGTCTTGATCATCACTGCGCAGGCCTTCGAGCCCGGATTCCTGTGCGGGACTTGCGCGACATCGCGAAGATTTCTTCCGGAATCGGCATCGATGCCGCTAGACGGGCGGCGTCCGCGGAGGCGCAACTGTGGCTTTCTCGTGATCGAGCCCGCGTCTCGGCAGCCGGTCCGGCGGTTCAAACTTGGCGTTTTGACCGTAGGAATTGGATAAGCTTCTGATGAATACATGTCACAGCCTCTGGCAATTTTGCCACGCGGGGATGACCTCGCGTTAGGGCTGGTTGGACACCGCAATGGTGCCACAGTAAGGGGTGAGAGGGTACTCACTCGTCGAGAGCCGAGCCGACTTCCGATAACGAGCGTGTGCGAACCGAACGTGACACAACGTACAGACATTGCGATCGTCGGACGCGCATGCCGACTGCCCGGGGCTCCCAGCGTGGATGGGCTCTGGTCACTCCTGTCCGAAGGGCGCTGCGCCGTCAGCAAGGTGCCGGCCGACCGGTTCTCCCTGGAGCGGTTCGCCCATCCGCGCGCCCATGAGCGCGGCAAGAGCTACACCTGGGCGGCCGGTGTCATCGACGACGTCTGGTCGTTCGACCCGTCGGTCTTCGGCATCTCGCCCCGCGAGGCCGAGCAGATGGATCCGCAGCAGCGGATGCTGCTCGAGCTGACCTGGGAAGCCCTCGAGGACGCGGGCCTGCGCCCGTCGAGCGTGGCCGGCAGCAATATCGGCGTGTTCGTCGGCGCCTCGTCCCTCGATTACGGCAACCTGCGCATCCTCGACGCGCCGTCGGGCGACGCTTACGCGGCGACCGGCAACACGCTCTCGATCATCTCGAACCGCATCTCCTACATCTTCGACCTCAAGGGCCCGAGCTTCACGGTCGACACGGCCTGCTCGTCCTCGCTCGTCGCCTTCGACAACGCCGTGCAGGCGATCCGGTCGGGCCGCGTGGACACCGCGGTCGTCGCCGGCGTGAACGTGCTGGCGAGCCCGTTCAACTTCATCTGCTTCTCCACCGCGCAGATGCTCTCGCGCACCGGCCTGTGCCAGGCGTTCTCCAAGAACGCGGACGGCTACGTGCGCTCCGAGGGCGGCGTGGTGTTCGTGCTGCAGTCGGCCGAGGCCGCGCGGCGCAACGGCGCCACCGTGCGCGCGGTCGTCGCCGCCTCCGGCATCAACTCCGACGGCCGGACCACCGGCATCTCCCTCCCCTCGGGCTACGCCCAGGGCGCCCTGCTGGAGAAGGTCTACCGCGAGGCCGAGATCCGCCTCGACGACCTCGCCTTCATGGAGGCGCACGGCACCGGCACGCCGGTGGGCGACCCGATCGAGGCCTCGGCCATCGGCTCGAAGCTCGGCCGCGGCCGGCAGGCGCCGCTGCCGATCGGCTCGATCAAGACCAATATCGGCCACACCGAGCCGGTCTCCGGCCTCGCCGGCCTGATGAAGGCGACTCTGGCGCTCGAGCACGATCTCGTCCCGCCGTCGCTGCACGCGGCCGAGCTCAATCCGGAGATCCCCTTCGGCGAGCTCAACCTGGACGTCGTGCGCGCGCCGCTGAAGATCGGCCGCGGCTCGCGCGAGCGCTTCGCCGGCGTCAACTCCTTCGGCTTCGGCGGCACCAACGCCCACGTCGTCATCACCGACGCGCCGGCCTGGGCGAAGCCCGCCGCCGCGACCGCGGAGCCCCAGGCCCAGGTGCTGCTGCTCTCGGCCCAGAGCCGGGCGGCGCTGAACGAGCTCGCCCTCGACTACGCCGAGCGCCTCGAGGCCGCCCCCGAGCAGGTCGCGACCGTTGCGGCCGCGGTGGCGCATCGCCGCGAGCGCATGCCCGCCCGCCTCGCCGTCGCGCTCGACGGCAAGACCGACGTCGCCGCGGCGCTGCGCGCCGTCGGCGAGGGCGAGGACACGCAGGACGCCTTCACCGGCACCGCGGTCGACCGCGTCGCCGAGGTGGCGTTCATCTATTCCGGCAACGGCAGCCAGTGGGCCGGGATGGGCCGCGAGGCCTACGAGGAGAACGCGACCTTCCGCGCGACCTTCGACCGGATCGATACCCTGTTCCGGGCCTACTCGGACTGGTCGCTGAAGGACGCGCTCTACGCCGACGACCTCGACGAGCGCCTCGCGCTGACCAGCGTCTCGCAGCCGCTGATCTTCGCCATCGAGAGCGCCTCGACGGCCGCGCTCAAGGCGAAGGGCCTGATCCCGTCCTACGTCCTCGGCCACTCCGTGGGCGAGATCGCGGCCGCCGAGGCCGCCGGGATCCTCAGCCTGGAGGACGCGGTCCGGGTCATCTACTACCGCAGCCACCACCAGGAGACGACGCACGGCCAGGGCACCATGGCGGTGCTGCTGATGCCGGCCGAGGAGGTCGAGACCTTCCTCAAGGATTACCCGACCCTCGACATCGCCGCCTACAACAGCCCCAAGGCCGTCACGGTCGCCGGGCCGGTGGCCGACATCGACGCCGCCATCAAGGCCCTGTCGCGCAAGCGCCGCCGCGGCCGCAAGCTCGACCTCGCCTACGCCTTCCACGGACGGCTGATGGACCCGACCGAGAAGCCGCTGCTGCGCGACCTCGCGGGCCTCAAGTCGCGGACCGGCACCACCGCGATGGTCTCGACCGTGACCGGCTCGGTGCTGGGCGGCGAGAATTTCGGCGCCGGCTACTGGTGGCGCAACATCCGCGAGCCCGTGCGCTTCTGCGAGGCCGTGCAGGACGCCACCCGCCGCGGCGCCCGCGTGTTCGTGGAGGTCGGCCCGCGCGCGACCCTGATGTCGCACGTCGGCGACGCGGTCGAGCCGCTGGGCATCGAGACCGCCACGGTCGGCGTGATGCACCGCAAGGCTTCCGGCGGCGACCCGATCGCCAAGGCGGTCAGCGCCGCCCTCGTCCAGGGCGCGCAGGTCGACGAGACGCTGCTGTTCGGCGACGCCCCGAAGGGCGACGTCCGCCTGCCCTCCTACCCGTGGCAGCGCCGCCCGTTCCGCCTCGCCGACACCACCGAGGGCGTCGGCGCGATGAGCCCCCGCCCCTACCACCCGCTGATCGGGTCGCGCACGACCTTCGACGGGCTGGAGTGGAACGGCTTCGTCGACCCGGTGACCGTGCCGGAACTGGAGGATCACAAGGTCGACGGCCAGGTGATCATGCCGGGCGCCGGCTTCGTCGAGATGGCCCTGGCCTGCGTTCGCGAGGCCCTGCGCGACGACGAGGTCGTGCTGGCCGACTTCGAGATCGTGGCGCCGATGGTGTTCGCCGAGGACGCCCTGCGCGAGGTCGCGGTGCGCCTGTCGGGCTCCGGCAACGGCATCCAGGTGCTGAGCCGGCCCCGCCTGACCCAGACCCCCTGGCAGCTGCACGCCCAGGCCAAGATCGTCGAGGGCACCTTCTCGGCCCCGAAGACACCGGATCTCGACGGCTTCAGCTTTGAGACCGCGGGCGACCACGTGCTCACCGGCGACGCGCTCTACGCCAAGGCCCTCGCCTCCGGGCTCGGCTTCGGCCCGAGCTTCCAGCAGGTGGCGATGAGCGCGCGGCTCGACGACGCCACGATCGTCTCCGACCTGCTGCCGGCCGAGCCCGACACCCGCTACGGCCTGGTGCCGAACCGGCTCGACGCGTGCTTCCACGGGCTGATCCTGCTGTTCGCCGACCTGCTCGGCGAGAACGGCGGCAAGGCCTACATCCCGGTGCGCTTCGGCGAGGTCCGTATGCTGCGCCCCGGCGCGGTGATCGCCCGCTCGATCATCCGCACCCGCCGCTGCAACGAGCGCTCGATCCTGGCCGACTTCACGCTCCTCGACGCCGAGGGCGCGGTCATCGCCACGATCCGCGAGGGCCGGTTCCAGGCCCTGCGCGCCAAGAACGGCGGCGACCTCTCGACCTTCGCGATCTCGCAGGTGCCGGAGCTCGCCACCGAGCCGACCGCGATCCCGATGGAGCGCCGCCCGAGCGTGGCCGCGCGTCTGCGCCCGCTCGCCGCCGAGTCGAAGGGGCCGTCCGACGCCGCCCTGTCGCCGGGCCACCTCCTGCTGGAGGGCTGGGCGACCTCGCTCGCCTACCGCCTCGCCTCCGGGCTGGCGCAGGGGGAGACCGTCTCGGTCACTGACAGCCGTGTGCCGGAGGCCCTGCGCCCCTGGCTGCTGAACGCCCTCTACGCCCTGGAGAGCAGCGGCCTCGCCGAGCGCGCGGGCCAGAACTGGACGCTGGGCGACGGCTCCGCCCTGCCGGCGCCCGACGAGATCATGCGCTGGATCGCCGGCGACCATCCGGACCTCTCGGCCGAGCTGGTGCTGATCGCCGATGTCGGCGCCCTGGTCGACCGGCTGCTCGCCGGCACGCTCACCGACGCGCCGTCCCTGCCGCAGGGGGCGATCGACGCCTTCGTGCTGCGCTCGGCCACCGCGCGCCACGGCGCCGACGTGGTCGCCGGCCTGATCGAACGGAGCCGTGCCCAGCTCCCGAAGGAGCGGGCGCTCCGCGTCCTGCAGGTCGGCTTCGGCCCGCTCTCGGCCCAGACCGCGACCTTCGCGTCCGCCGCCGAGGCCCGGCTCACCGTCTTCGAGACCGACCGCCGGCTCGCCGAGCGCGCTCGCCTGTCGCTCGGCCGTGCCGCCGCCGTGGTCGAGACCGCCGAGGAGCTCGCGCCCGGCAGCTTCGACCTGATCCTGGCGTCGGGCAGCCTGCATCGCGGCGACCGCAGCCTCCCGGGCCAGCTTGCCGGGGCGCTCGCCACCGGCGGCCTGCTGGTGGCCGTGGAGCCGGGCGCCTCCCTGTTCCGCGACCTCGTGTTCGGTCTCACGGCTGGCTGGTTCGAGGAGGCCGCGGGCGGCCTGCCCGTGGGCCGGCTCGAGGATATCGAGGGCTGGCAGCGCATCCTGAGCGCCCACGGCCTGGTCAAGGTCGAGGTCGAGCGGGCGGCGTCGGCCAACGGCGACGACCTGCTCCTGACCGCCGAGGCGCCGGTGCGCCCGGGTCCGGCCCCGGCGCAGAGCTTCGCCTTCATCATCGGTTCGGACGACGAGTTCGCGGCCGAGACCGCATCCTCCCTGGCGACCCTGCTGGTCGCGGGCGGCGTGCACGTCTCGATCATCCTCGACTCCGAGACCTCCCTGATGGAGCTGGAGAAGGAGACCCCCGACACGGTGGTGTTCCTGGCCGGCGCCTTCACCCGCGGCGGCGAGGCGTCCGAGCGGCTGCGCGACCGCTGCCTCAGCCTGAAGCGCTGCACCGAGCACCTGGGATCCCGCCAGACCAAGCTCTGGGTCGTGGCGCCTGGCGCGACCCGCGACCGCGGCGGCCAGACCACCAACATCGAGGCCGGCGTGTGGGCCTTCTCCCGCACGCTCGCCAACGAAGCCCCGAACCTCGACGTCCGCCGCATCGACCTCTCCCCCGAGATGTCGTCGAAGCGCGCCTCCGAGCGCCTGCGCGACCTCATCCTCTCCGGCACCCCGGAGACCGAGATCGTGCTGGACGACGAGCGGACCCAGGTCGTGCGCTTCCATGCCGGCCGGCCGCAGCACCGGGATCCGGCCGACGCCGTCCCGGCCGAGGCCGCGCGCCTGGAGCGCAGCAACACCGGCGGCCTGAGCGAGATGGTCTGGGGGCCGGCCGATCGCCGCGCTCCCGGCAAGGGCGAGATGGAGATCGCGGTCGAGGCCACCGGCCTCAACTTCCGCGACGTTCTCTGGGCGCTCTCGATGCTCCCCGAGGAGATCCTCGAGGACGGCTTCGCCGGCCCCCGCCTCGGCCTCGAGTGTGCCGGCCGCGTCACGGCCGTCGGCCCGGGCGTGAAGGGCTTCAAGGTCGGCGATCCGGTCGTCGCCTTCGCCCAGTCGGGCTTCGCCACGCACATCGTTGTGCCGGACCTCGTCGTCGCGCCGATGCCGCACGGCCTCGACCCGATGGCGGCCGCCACCGTGCCGGTGGCCTTCCTCACCGCCTATTACGGCCTCGTCTCCTGCGCCCGGATGCGGCGCGGCGAGTGGGTGCTGGTCCACGGCGGCGCGGGCGGCGTCGGGCTGGCGGCCCTGCAGATCGCCAAGCTGAAGGGTGCCCGGGTCATCGCCACGGCCGGCTCCCGCGAGAAGCGGGCCCTCGTGAAGGCGCTGGGCGCCGAGCACGTGCTCGATTCCCGCTCCCTGGCCTTCGTGGACGAGGTCCGGGCGATCACCGGCGACGGCGTCGACATCGTGCTGAACAGCCTGTTCGGCGAGGCGATGGAGCGCTCGCTCAACGCCCTCCGGCCGTTCGGCCGCTTCGTCGAGCTGGGCAAGCGCGACTACGTCGCCAACACCCATATCGGCCTGCGCCCGTTCCGGCGGAACCTCAGCTACTTCGGCGTCGACCTCGACCAGGTGATCCAGCACCAGGGCGACGACGGCGCGCGGATGTTCCGCGAGGTCATGGCCCTGTTCAACGACGGCGGCCTCAAGCCCCTGCCGTACCAGCCCTTCACGGCGGCCGAGACCTCGGACGCGTTCCGGCTGATGCAGCAGTCCGGCCATATCGGGAAGATCGTGATCAGCCCGCCGAAGGCCGGCACGATCATGAAGGACACGGCCCGGCCGTTCACGGTCTCGGCCGAGGGCGTCCACCTGCTGACCGGCGGCCTCGGCGGCTTCGGCCTGGAGGCGGCGCGCTGGCTGATCGACCGGGGTGCCAAGCACCTCGTGCTCGCGGGCCGCAAGGGCGCGGCCACCGACGAGGCCAAGGCCATCGTCGCGGAGCTCACCGCGCGGGGCGTGACCGTCGAGGCGAAGGCCGTCGACATCACGAGCCGCGCCTCGGTGGACCGGCTCATCGCCGGGATCGAGCAGGGCGGCAGGAAGCTCGCGGGCGTGCTGCACGCCGCGGCGGTGCTCCAGGACGGCCTGATCTCCAACATCGACGCCGCGGCGCTCGACGCGGTGATCGGCCCCAAGGTGATCGGCGCCCAGCACCTAGACGCCGCCACCCGCGACCGGAGCCTCGACTACTTCGTCCTGTTCTCCTCGGCGACGACCTTCATCGGCAACCCGGGCCAGGGGTCCTACGTGGCCGCCAACGGCTTCATGGAGGGACTCGCGCGCCAGCGCCGCCGCCGCGGCCTGCCCGCGCTGGCCGTGGCCTGGGGCGCCATCGGCGATGTCGGCATGCTCGCCCGCAACAAGGCGGTCATGGAAGGCCTCGCCGGCCGCGTCGGCGTCACGCCGATGGAGGCCCGCCGCTGCCTCGACCTGATGGCTGAGGCGCTGGGCAGCCAGGGCACGTCCCCCGACGAGGCGGTCATCGCCATCGCGGCGATGCACTGGGGCAAGGCGCGCGAGCGTCTCGCCACCATGCGCTCGCCGAGCTACGCCGAACTCGGCTCGGACCAGCAGGCCGAGGCCGGCGGCGTCCAGGCGATCAACATCGCGTCGCTGCTCAAGGGCGGCGACCTCGACGCGGTCCGCAAGACCGTATCGGACGCGATCGTCGAGGACATCGCCCGCATCCTGCGGCTGCCGAAGGACGACATCAGCCGCGTGCGCCAGCTCTCGGAGATCGGCCTCGACTCGCTGATGGGCGTCGAGCTCGGCGCCAGCCTGCAGGAGCGCTTCGCCCTCGACGCGCCGCCCGCCGGACTTTCGTCGGGCATGACCGTCAACGAGCTGTCGGAGTCCTTAATTCAGGCGGTTTCCGCGCCCATGGACGAGACGGCCGGCGTCGCGATGAGCCTCGTCTCGAAGCATGTCGGCGGTGAGGTCGATGCGCAGATCCTCGCGCCTCTCAAGGAACTCATCGAGCAGACGTCCAGCGAGATCAAAGAGACCAACTCATGACCGACACGGCACGGCCGGACGGCGGGCGCGCGGCGCTCGCCGGCTTCGTGACCAACCGGCTCGGGCGCGCGACGCCGCGCCCGGCCCCCGTCAAGACGGCCTCTCCCGCCGGCAAGTCGGCGGCGCAGAACTTCGAGAACCTGCCGGGCTACCGCGAGCTGAAGCTCCAGCGCCAGGCGGCCGACCTGATCGGTCTGGGCAACCCGTTCTTCCGCGTCCATGACGCCAAGGCCGGGGCCACGACGCGGATCGACCAGAAGAGCTTCACGAACTTCTCGTCCTACGATTACCTCGGCCTGAACGGTCATCCGCGGGTGAGCAACGCCGCCCGGGAGGCGATCGAGGCCTACGGCACGTCCGCGTCGGCGAGCCGGGTCGTGGCGGGCGAGCGGCCCGGGCACATCAGCCTCGAGCAGGCGCTGGCCAAGCACTACCAGTCCGAGGGCTGCATCGTGATGGTGAGCGGCCACGCCACCAACGTCACGACCATCGGCGCCCTGCTGGAAGCCGGCGACGTGATCTTCCACGACGCGCTATCCCACAACAGCATCGTCACCGGCGCGCAGCTGTCGGGCGCCCAGCGCCGCTCCTTCGCGCATAACGACCTCGACGCCCTGGAGACCCTGCTCCAGTCGACCCGCCACGAGCATCGCCGGGCGCTGATCGTGGTCGAGGGCCTCTACAGCATGGACGGCGACGCGCCGGACCTCGCCGGGCTCGTGGCCCTCAAGAAGCGCTACGACGCGTGGCTGATGGTCGACGAAGCGCACGGCCTCGGCGTCACCGGCCGCACCGGCGCCGGCCTGTTCGAGCATTGCGGCGTCGATCCCCGCGAGGTCGACATCTGGATGGGCACGCTGTCGAAGACGCTGTCCACCTGCGGCGGCTACATCTGCGGCCCGATCGCGCTGATCGAGTACCTGAAGCACACGGCCGGCGGCTTCGTGTACAGCGTCGGCATGTCGCCGCCGCTGGCCGCCGCCGCCGAGGCGGCGCTGGCCGTGATGCACGCCGAGCCGGAGCGGGTCGAGCGCCTGCGCCAGAACGGCACCCTGTTCCTGGCCACCGCCAAGAAGCTCGGCCTCGACACCGGCTTCAGCCTCGGCCTCGCGGTCGTGCCGATCATCGTCGGCGACTCGCTGAAGGCGGTGACGCTGTCGGACCGGCTGTTCCGCCGGGGCATCAACGTGCAGCCGATCATCCACCCGGCCGTGCCGGAGCGGGCCTCGCGCCTGCGCTTCTTCCTCACCTCCGAGCACACCCCCGACCAGATCCGCGACACCGTGAACGCGGTGGCGGAGGAGCTCGCCGCCATCGACAAGGGCGGCTCGCTGATCGAGCAACTGCTGGCGAAGCGCGTCTGAGCCCGGCCGGGGCCGGGAGCCCCGGTTCCCCGAGAGCGTTACGAAGAAGGGGGCGCGGATCACATCCGCGCCCCCTTCGGCATTCGGGCGACCGGTCTCCGCGGTCTCGGTCGGACGCGCGCATCGGCCGGATCGGCGCGACGCGAACCCGCATCCGTCGCGCGATGGGGTGGGTGCCCGCGTCGCGGTGCGCCGCCTTACTTGGCGTAGGAATAGGCCAGGGCGGCCGAGGAGACGGGGCCCGTGACGCCGTTGAAGGCGGTGAGGACCTTCTGGACCTCGGTGAAGGGCGCGTTCGACACGTAGATCAGGTCGCGGTTGCGCATCCGGAACGCCTGGGACACGAACAGGCTGTTGGGATCGCGCATGTCGATCCGGTAGACCACCGGCACCAGAGGCGTGCCCAGAAGCTTCGAGCCGGGGCTGAGCCGGCGCACGACGCTGGCCGGCTCGAACCGGAAGATGAACGTCCCGGCCGGGTCGGCGGCGAAGTCCGACAGGCCGCGCGCCTTGGCCAGCGCCTGCGCCAGCGTGATGCCGTCGGCCTGGAACGGCAGCTCGGTGCTGTTGCCCAGCGCGCCCACCGCGATGAAGGTCTGCGGGTCGCGCACGAGCGTCAGCACGTCGTTGGGCCGCAGGTAGATGTTCTCACGCGGGTTCGACACCACCGTGGTCAGCGGCACGGTCGCGGTCACCGGCCCGCGCGAGAGCCGCACGAAGGTCTCGTTGACCGGCGCGCGGTTGCCGCCGGCGGCGGCGATGACGTCGAGGATGCGGTCGCCGTGGCCCGAGAGCGGCAGGCGGGCGCCGGCGGCGCCCTCGCCGGTGACGGTGACGGCCTGGGAGATCGGGCGG
>NZ_FOZY01000081.1:0-4862 GCF_900116245.1 Methylobacterium sp. yr668
TCCCGGTGCTGCAGCCAGGCGACGTCGTCGTCATGGACAACCTGCCAGCCCACAAGGTCGCCGGCGTGCAGGACGCGATCGAGGCTGCAGGAGCGCGGCTGCTCTACCTTCCGTCCTACAGCCCTGATTTCAACCCGATTGAACAGGCCTTTGCGAAGCTGAAGGCTCTGCTACGCAGCGCGGCTGCGCGCACGATCCCGGATCTCTGGGCGGCGATCCGACAGGCCTTCACACGCTTCACTCCGCAGGAGTGCCGCAACTACCTCGCCGCAGCCGGCTACGAGGACGACTTGGCCGTCGCTACCTGACCGGGAACTGCTCTAGGTTGCTCTGATCCAGAGCCGAGGTTGATGTAATGTCGTCCATTGAAGCCTCCTGCGTATGTGGCTGAGACTCACGCAGCAACAACGACGCCTAGTCAAGGCGTATCTATGCTGGGACGACGGAGAACGTTGGATATATGCCGGCTTCCAGGACAGTTTCTGAACATGTCTGAGAGAGATCTAGGCCCTCAGGTCCAGTCGCTCATGTCTTCCTTGGCGCCGGGCTCAGTCACCCCCAAGTCGGCACTCAGGCCGCCACGGGCCTTGATCCTCATGGAAGTGGCTCGCAGGCCCGCCTGCCGCAGCCCCGTCACCTCGATCTGAGCGTGGAAGCCGGACTGGCCAAAGCGCTCGATGTGCCGGCCCAACTCGGCCACGTGCTCACGGAGTTCGGACATTCCGCGGCCGCCACCGCCACCGATCCCACCAGCTGGCGCCGCCGGGACGATTGACCGGATCGATCCGTCCGGCATCTTCATCGTGCCGTCGCCGAGATCGAGGCCTTCCTTGCCGTCCAGGCCTTTGACCAGCTTCGGCTCGAGCGCCGTCGCGTCCTTGGCCACACCGGCGCCCAATCGCCACGCGCCAGGGCACGACGCAGCGCCGGATTGAAGTGCAGCCCAATCCTGGGGCCACCCACCCCTGCTGCGCAGGAGCGCCAGCGCGACGCGCGTCTGCTCCTCCATGCGAGCCGGCTTCGAGCGGATCTGGAAGTGAATTTCGTCACCCATGTCTCAGAGCCTCGTCCTCAGGGCTTCAGCGGCGGTGGCGAGCAGGTAGGCCTCGCTGTCGCGGCGGGCAGTCTCGGCGACGTCGCCCAAGCGATCGATGCAGCGGTCCATGAGGGCCGTGCACAGGCCGAGCTGCCAGTGAGCGAGCCGACCGGATGCGTTGGGCGTCTCGGTACCGTCGGGACCGTTCGTGATGCTGCAGGGTCGGCATGTCATTGCTGCGGCGCCCGAGTTCCCGGCCCCCATCTGATCGCTCAGGCTTGGCCGGTCTCACTCATCGCTCCCGCAACCTGCATGGAGCCCCGCCGCGTGGCGCGCTCCTCCGCCGGATCCTCGCCCTTCGCCACTTGGCCCAGCAGCCCCTTCGCCTCACGGCGGGCTTCGTCAGCCGTCAGGGCGCCGTGCAGCCCTATCGTGAAGCGCCTCGACCGCCCGCTGGCGCGGTACTACACGAGGTAGCTGCGCCGGCCGGATGCGAAGATGCGCACCCCGAAGCCCGGGAGCTCATCGCACCAGAAGAAGTAGTCCCGGCCTTGCGACTCGGCCGCCTCGACCACGCGCTTGCTGAGCTTGGGCATGCCCTCCCCTCCGGTTCTGCCGAAGCACTGCGGAAGCACGCGGAAGCAAACCGAGCTCATCCGGCGGAGACGAGAGAAATGCCCGGCGCGCCAATTTCACAAGAGGCAGCAGCGGTTTGGCAATAACGAGTAAACTCTAGTAATCACGGGAAAACATGTTAGGCTAACCCTCCGAACGCAAAGGTCACACGTTCGAATCGTGTCGGGTGCGCCAATATTATCAATGGCTTAGCAGGCGTCAGCCCTGATCTTGGGATGGTCGGTGTCACCAAGGTGTCACCGCTGCGATCCCAAAGCGCGTCACTTCTCTGCTCGCTTCTGCTCCTCTCGCCGGTATGACGATAGCTAGCCCCGTGCAGGATGCCTCCGTGAAAGCGGAACTCGCTCCGACCGGTATGCTCCGAGTCGGTCTCGTTGAGGCGCCATCCGCTGGCCTAATCTTCGTCAGCCGTGCCGCCGACGGAGCGCTCGACGGCGTGACAGCCGATCTGAGCGCGGATCTCGCCCGGCAGGTCGGCCTGCCGCTGGCCGTCACCCTGTTCCCGAACTCGGGCGCCGCGGCCGCCGCCCTCGAGGCCGCGGCGATCGATGTCAGCTTCATGCCGGTCGACGTGGCCCGGCGGCAGGTGATCGATTTCGGGCCGGGCTACTACGACCTGGAGAGCACCTATCTGGTTAGCGTCGGGTCGGGCATCACCGACGTGGCGCAGGTGGATCGGCCGGGTCTCCGGGTCGTGGCTATCGACGGCACGACGACGTTCCGCGCCTCCGCCCGCACGCTGACCCGGACGCAACCCCTCCCCGTCCCGTCCGTGGCCGAGGCGGTCGCGCGCATGCGCGCTGGGCAGGCGGACGCCATTGCCCTCTCGCGCGACACGCTGCGGCCGGTGGTCCTGCAGGTTCCAGGTTCCCGGATCGTCGCGGGCGGCTTCCAGCAGACGCAGGTCGCCGTCGCCGTGCCTAAGGGGCGCCCCGCCGCCCTCGCCTGCGTTACGGCGTGGCTGGACGAGGCGAAGCGCACCGGTATTGTCCGGCGGATCTTCGATGCCCGCGGCTTCCGCGACGACGCGGTCGCGCATTAACTGGTGCTCCGGTCGCGTCGCGTGTGGTAGCGCGACGTTCGAGAGGGAGCGAATTGAGGATTGCCGTATGGCAGACAACCACAGCAAAGAGCGTATTCAGGCTGAGGCAGCTTTTGCGAAGATGCAGGACCGGTTTGGCAGCAAGGCCTTTGATGAGCCGGCAGTCAGTGCGGCGGACCAGAACACCGCACGCCTGAAGGCCGCGCGCCTTGAACGGGACGCCGCCAAAGCTGAGGCAAAAAAGCCGTGATGCACGACGCCATAGGCGAATCCCTTACCGAACACCTGAAGGCGAAGGGCTACCTGAAGTGAGCGACACTGACGCCCAGCCCGATGAGATCCAAGAAATCCTTCGGCTCGCGACGGCGCTGGCAGAGCAGTTCCTGCAGTCTGAGGCGGAGGAGTCCGCCCGTCCGGAGAGGCTTAAGGCCCTCATCAGCGCCGCCCAATTTCTCCACGACCATGATGTGGCTTGGCCGACCGCCTTGCGTGAGGCCGTGGGCAAGGCCGTAGAGCGAATGGAAGCGGTCAGTGGACGATGAGGACCGAGAATTCGAGCACTCTCCGCTGTCGGGCTCTTTCAGTCGCGATGGTGCGATCGTCGACGTCGAGATCTACCGCTACGCCGACACGCAGGACCCCTGGCAGTTAGTGGTGATCGATCTGTCGTCTGGCGGCTGCACCGCTTGGCAGGAGACCTTCACGACGGACCGTGAGGCTTACGAGGCCTTCACCGCGACGGTCGAAGCGGATGGCATGGCATCTTTCGCGGGCGTCGTGCCGACCGTGCGGCACTGACCCCATCCCTGCTTCGTGGCAGCGGCCCGAGTTGCGCATGCTAAGCCGCAACGGCTATCCGGGCCTAGGGCGTCTCTGCAAAGGGGTTCACAGGCTGGGAGGTCAGGCTCATGTGGGCTTGATGCGACGCTTTGAACTGACTGACGCGCAGTGGGAGCAGATCGCCCCGCTACTGCCTCCGCAGAAGCCGCGCACGGGCCGGCCTGCGGAGGATCACCGGCAAGTCCTCAACGGCATGCTCTGGATCCTGCGCACGGGCGCGCCCTGGGAGGATCTACCGGCGCGCTACGGTGCTGTGGGAACGGTGTCGAGCCGGTTCTACCGGTGGCGCAAGGCCGGCGTGTTCGACCGGGTGCTGCAGCGGCTGCAGGCGCAGGCGGACGCGCGCGGCGATCTCGACTGGGACCTGCACTTTGTGGACGCCACGGTGGTGCGCGCCCACCAGCACGCCGCCGGGGCACGCCGGTCCGGCGCCATCGGGGGGTGAGGCGACCGTCGAGGGGGTGGGCGAGGCGCTCGGGCGCAGCCAGGGCGGCTCCTCATCCTGAGCCTGTCGAAGGATCGACCAAGCTGCATCTGCGTGCCGAGGGCGGGGGTAAGCCGATCACGGCGGTGCTGACGGCGGGCGAGCGCCACGAGCAGTTTGCGTTGGATGCTCTCATGGACAAGGGCGTGGTGCCACGCCCAAGGCGAGGCCGCCCGCGCCTGCGTCCCCGCCGGACAGCAGGCGACCGGGGCTACTCCAGTCTGCCGGCCCGTCGCCGCCTCCGACAACGCCGGATCGAGCCGGTGATCCCCACCCGCAAGGATCAGCCCCGCCAGCTCGATTTCGACAAAGCCGCCTACCGCGAGCGCAACAAAGTCGAGCGCTTGATCGGCCGGCTCAAGCAGTATCGCCGCATTGCCACCCGCTACGAGAAGCGAGCCGCAAACTACCTCCCCATGGTCACGCTCGGCATGACCATACTCTGGCTCAGATGACTTTGCAGAGACGCCCTAGGTGTTTGATCCCGCGATGTGGTGGTACAGTTGACCACCATGCGGCGAGGGATGCGCTATGGGCCAAATTCTCCACGGCAGCGCCCGCACGACGGAGGCGATCCGTCGCGCAATACAGCTACGTCAAGAGAGTGTGAGAGCGGCGGCCAAGCGCTACGGCGTCAGCCCGACGACGATCCAGAAATGGCGCGGACGGCAGTCGACGGCCGATGCTGCCATGGGGCCGAAAGAAGCTCGGTCGACGGTCCTGACACTGGAGGACGAGGCGACCATCGTCGCCTTCCGCCGGCATACCCTGTTGCCGCTGGACGACTGCCTCTACGGCCTGCAGCCCACGATCCCGCATCTGAC
>NZ_FOZY01000033.1:0-47423 GCF_900116245.1 Methylobacterium sp. yr668
CGGAGAAGTTCTGGTCGTCCTGGCCCGAGCCGTAGGCGAAGCCGCCGGTGCCGTACACGAGGGTGCGGTCGAAGGCGTAGCCGAGGCGGCCGCGCACGGTGCCGAAGTAGTCCAGGCCGTTGCCGCTGGTGGCGACGAAGGCCGGCGGGTTGGAGAAGGCGACGCCGGGGAAGCCGAGGAAGCTGTAGTTCTGGGTGGCGTTGGCGCGGCGGGCGAAGTCGACGTACTGGGCGTCGGCCTCGAAGCCGATCACGACGCCGGAGCCCGGGGTGAACTGGTAGTTGTAGCCGATCTGGGCGCCGCCCGAGAAGCCGTCGTTGTTGTTGCGGTTGTTGACGCTGACGACGCCGGCGGTGCCGGGGGAGTTGATCAGCGAGCCGCCGGGCAGGGCGTAGCTGGTGGTGTTGCGGCTGTTGGCGTCGAAGCCGTAGCCGGCGTTCACACCGATGTAGAAGCCGGTCCAGGTGAACACCGGCACCGGCGTGAACACCGGCGGCGGCGCGGCGCGGCGCGGAAGGTCGGCGGCGGACGCCGCGGCGGTCATGCCGGCGAGGACGGTGGATGCGAGGAGAAGCTTCTTCATGGTGGTGTTCGGTCCTGGGGTTAGCTTGAGCCGGCAGCCTTCTAGGCGCTCTCGGATGGCGGGTCTGTCGCTTTCCTGCAACAAGCCTCTTCAGGCTAGGGACATCCCGTCAACGAAAGATGAAGACTAGCCGGCTCTGCCCGACAGCAGACGGCCCGCTCGCGCGCTCGACGAGAGCGAGGAGAGCTGCAGAGACCGTGAAGACTAGCTGCCTTGCGCGCCGCGCATATTGGCGGCGGCCGGCGCGGGGCCGGCGACATCGCTCGTGGTCTCTGCAGGAGCCGTCGGCGGCGAACGTTTTATTCCGGCACAACTTCGACGAGAATGATTCTCGCTCGTAAGCGATCGATTAACCCTGTTGCCCGATGGTCCGTCGCTCGCGGGCCCGTCCCCGAGCCCCTGTCGCGCCCCAAACCGAATCCGGTCCCCCGCCGGCGGAGACCGCTGTCCATGCAGAGCCCCGACGAACGGAGCCGGACGACCTTCGGCAAGCGCCGGACCGGCGAGGCCGCGCCCGGCGCGCAGGCCGGCCCGCGGACCGGCTCGACCGCCGCGCGGGTGGCGCGCGCCGAGCCGAGGCGGTCCGCGGGCCCCCTGCCCTGGACGCTGCGCGTGGCGGGTCTGGTCGGGATCGTCGCGGTGATCGGCGCCTACCAGCTCGCGCGGCTGAGCCGGCCCGACGCGCCGACGCCCGGGACTGCCCTCGCGACCGCGGCGCTCGCGCCGATGGCCGAGCCCGAGACGACCGGCGCCATCGCGGCGGCCCGATCCGCCCGCACCACCCGCCTGGATCCCTGCGTCGCGCCCGCGGGCGACCGTCTCCGGCCCTGATCGGCGACCCTTCGCGCGGCCGATCCCCTGTGCGCGGGCAGGCGCTGTCGCCATTGCGAGATTGACAAGTCGCGCCAAGGCCCTAACTGACAGGGAGCATGCGCCCCGCGGCCCCGGGAGCGTCCGAGCGCCCCGCGCGAGCCTTTCCCAGCCGTTGCCGCGACGGTGTCCTTCGCGCCGGCCGGGCGCGCAACGGTTCCTGAACGCAGATGCCTTTTTCCGACCTGGGACTGAGCGAGAAAGTCCTGAACGCCGTCGAAGCGGCGGGTTACACCGAGCCGACGCCGATCCAGGCTGAGGCCATCCCCCACGTGCTGGCGCGCCGCGACGTCCTCGGGATCGCCCAGACCGGCACCGGCAAGACCGCGGCCTTCACGCTCCCGATGCTGACGCTGCTGGAGAACGGCCGCGCCCGCGCGCGGATGCCGCGCACGCTGATCCTGGAGCCGACCCGCGAGCTGGCCGCCCAGGTGGTCGAGAATTTCGACCGCTACGGGACGAACCACAAGCTCAACGTGGCGCTGATCATCGGCGGCGTCTCCTTCGCCGATCAGGACGCCAAGCTGATGCGCGGCACCGACGTGCTGATCGCGACGCCCGGCCGCCTGCTCGACCATTTCGAGCGCGGCAAGCTGCTGCTCACCGGCGTCGAGCTCCTGGTCATCGACGAGGCCGACCGCATGCTCGACATGGGGTTCATCCCCGACATCGAGCGCATCGTGAAGATGGTGCCGTTCACCCGGCAGACGCTGTTCTTCTCGGCGACCATGCCGCCGGAGATCGAGCGGCTGGCGGACATGTTCCTGCACAACCCGCAGCGGGTCGAGGTGGCCCGGCCCGCCTCCACGGCGACCACGATCACCCAGCGGCTCGTCGCCACCGGCGCCGAGGGGCACGCCAAGCGCGAGCGCCTGCGCACCCTGATCCGCGGCGAGGGCGAGCTGAAGAACGGGATCATCTTCTGCAACCGCAAGCGCGACGTGGCGCTGCTGCAGAAGTCCCTGGTCAGCCACGGCTTCGACGCCGCGGCGCTCCACGGCGACATGGACCAGCGCGCCCGCACGACGGCCCTCGACGGGTTCCGCAACGGCGACACCGCCCTGCTGGTCGCCAGCGACGTGGCGGCGCGCGGTCTCGACATCCCGGCCGTCAGCCACGTCTTCAACTTCGACGTGCCGCATCACCCGGAGGATTACGTCCACCGGATCGGCCGCACCGGCCGCGCCGGCCGCAGCGGCACGGCCTACACGCTGGTCGCCCCCGACGATTCGCGCTCCCTCGGCGCCATCGAGGCGCTGATCGGCCAGCCGATCCCCTGGCTGGACGGCGACCTGACCAGCGTGGCCGACGCGTCCGGCGACACCGGGACGCGCCACCGCGGCCGCGCGAGCGACGGGCGTCGGGGCGGCCGTTCCGCCAAGAGCGGTGGACGGAGCGGCGACAAGAGCAGCAGCGACAAGGGTGCCGACAAGGGCGCCGACAAGGCCGTCGTCGAGAAGAGCGCCCGGAGCGCGAGCGAGACCGAGGAGGTCCGCGAGCGTCCGACCCGGTCGCGCGGCGGCCGCGGCGCGGCGCGCGCGGAGAGCCGCCCGGACGATCGTCCCGAGAGCCGTTCTGAGAGCCGCCCCGAGAACCGTCCGGAGCCGCGCGCGTCGGGCCGCGCGTCAGGCCGCGGCGGCGAATCCGCGCGCGAGGAGCGCGGGCGCCGGATCGACGCGGACGGAGACACGCCCGTCGGCCTCGGCTCGCACGTTCCTGCGTTTCTGCTTCGACCAGTCTTGGCGAAGAAGGATAAGTAACAGACGTCTGTTCCGGCTTAACTGTCCGGCTACCAGGCAGCCGTATATTGGGTCAGGGCAACGACGCAGGCGCGTCGGTCGCCCCGGACCGCGGGATACGGATGAGCCAGGAGACCTATTCGGATCGCGATCGCAGCTTCGCGTTGGCGAAGCGCAGCCACGACCTGATTCGCGACTACGGGCCCTCCGCGACGCCGCGCGCCTACGCCGTCTGGTACGCCTACGTCTCGGGAGAGCTGCCGCTCCTCGCCGACGCCGTGAAGCGTCTCACCACGCAGAACGGCTGCCTCACCGAGGGCGACATCGACGACCTGCACGAGACCTATCTCGACGGGCGCCGCCTCGCGAGCACCACCGACGACGTCAGCCGCATCGTCCTCAGCGAGATCGCGGCCGTCACCGAGATCCTGGACCTCTCCCTGGGCTCGACGGCGCAGTACAGCGAGTCGCTGCGCGCGGTCGCTCAGGACCTCTCCCAGGGCGTCCCGAGCCGGGCGCGGTTCGGCGAGATCGTCGCGACCCTGGCCGCCACGACGCGGGAGGTCGCCGCCAACAACCGGATCCTCGAAGCCCGCATGCGCGAGACCCGCAGCGAGATCGAGACCCTGCGCGAGAAGCTCGAGGCGACCCGGCGCGAGAGCCTGACCGACGCCCTGACGGGGCTCGCCAACCGCAAGCATTTCGAGGAGACGCTGAAAGCGTCGATGGAGACGGCCCGGGCGCGCAGCACGCCCATGAGCCTGATCATCCTCGACATCGACTTCTTCAAACGATTCAACGACCTGTACGGTCACCTCACGGGCGATCAGGTCCTGCGGCTCGTGGCGATCGTGATGCGCGAGAACGCCGGCAAGCAGGCGCAGCTCGCCCGGTTCGGCGGCGAGGAGTTCGGCATCATCCTGCCCGGGGTCGACCGGACGGTGGCCAAGCAGGTGGCCGAGACGGTCCGCGCCAGCGTCATGGGGCGCGAGCTGGTCAAGCGCTCGACCGGCGAGTCGCTCGGCAAGGTCACCATCTCGCTGGGCGTGGCGGTGCTGCGCCCGGGCGACACGCCCGCCTCGCTGATGGAGCGGGCCGACCTGTGCATGTTCGCGGCGAAGCGCGCCGGCCGGAACCGCTTCCTGGACGACGCCGCCGAGTCGCTAATGCAGGTGGCCTAAAGCCGGCCCCGGCCGCGTCGCCGTCCGGCGACACGCGCCACCCGCGACGGCGGGCGCGGACCGGTCAGGCCTGCGCGGGCAGGCGGTCAGCCGAGACCGGCGTGATCGCCACCGACTCGCCGCAGCCGCAGGCCGAGGTCTGGTTCGGGTTGTTGAACACGAACTGCGAGGCCAGCTTGTTGGTGGTGAAGTCCATCTCGGTGCCGAGCAGGAACAGCACCGCCTTCGGGTCGACGAACACGCGCACGCCGCGATCCTCGACCACGTCCTCTCCGGGCTTGGCCGCCTCGGCATATTCCATCGTGTAGGACATCCCGGCGCAACCGCCGTTCCGGACGCCGACGCGCAGCCCGGCGATCGGCCGGTCGGCCTCCGCCATGATCGCCTTGATCCGATCGGCGGCGCGATCGGTCAGCGAGAGAACCTTGAAACCAGCGGACATCGTCACCCTCCCGCCCATCCGGGTTCAAGGCCCGGGGACGCGCATTCCGACGCGTACAAGATAAGCATTGGCCCGGGGCCGGTCCACCGCGGCGGGGTCACACCGGCCCGGCATTCGCCGCGCGGGAGCGTCCTCAGGCGGCCTCGCCGGTCAGTCGCGCGAAGGCCCCGAGATCGACGTTGCCGCCGCTGATCACCACGCCGACGCGCTTGTTCGTCACGTCCACGAGGCCGCTCAGCACCGCCGCCGCCGCGAGGCAGCCGGTCGGCTCGACCACGAGCTTCATCCGGCTGGCGAAGAACCGCATGGTCTCGACGAGCTGCGCGTCGGCGACGGTGAGGATGTCGGACACCCGCGCGCGGATGATCGCGAAGGTCAGGTCGCCCAGCGCCGTCGACTGCGCACCGTCGGCGATGGTGCGGGGCACCGGGATCGTGACGATCCGGCCCTCGCGGAACGAGCGCTGCCCGTCATTGCCCGCGTCCGGCTCGACGCCGATCACCCGGCAGCCCGGTGACAGCTCCGCGGCGGCGAGGGCGCAGCCCGCGAGCTGGCCGCCGCCGCCGAGGCAGGCCACCAGCACGTCGAGGGGACCGACCGTCTCGATCAGCTCCTGCGCCAGCGTCCCCTGCCCGGCGATGACGTCGGGATGGTTGAAGGGCGGGATCAGCGTCAGGCCGCGGGCCTCGGCGATCTCGCGGCCCAGGGCCTCGCGATCCTGGGTGTAGCGGTCGTACAGGACCACCTCGGCGCCGTAGCCGCGGGTGGCGGCGATCTTCGCCGCGGGGGCGTCGCCCGGCATGATAATCGTGGCGGGCGCTCCGAGCAGCTGGCTCGCCAGGGCGATCGCCTGGGCGTGGTTGCCCGAGGAGTAAGTGATGACCCCGCGCGTGCGGGCCGCCTCCGGCAGCGCGCTGATCGCGTTGTAGGCGCCGCGGAATTTGAAGGCGCCGGCCCGCTGCAGGTTCTCCGCCTTGAAGAACAGGCGGCCGCCGGTCATCGCGTCGGCCGTGCGGGAGGTCAGCACCGGGGTGCGGTGCGCGGCCCCGGCGATCCGCTCGGCGGCGCGGGCCACGTCCGCGAAGGTCGGAAGGCCGTCGGTGGCCGCGCCGGATCCGCTGGGCTGCGTGTCGTGCATGGTCACTTGCATCGTTGCCTGCATCGTCGTCCGGGTACCATCCGCCCGGGGCCGCGCCGGAGCGAGGCCGGGGCGCAGCCCGTCATACGGGCCTTTCGACCCGCGCGCATCCCGCCGATCCACATGCGCAAGCGGAGCCATTCGCCGCCTCGCCGCTTATACCCAGCGACAACTTGGCAGGAACGCTGGGGGGCGGCATCGCCATGGCAATAGAGACCACGCGAGCACCGGTGCGCCGCCCGCACCGCGGCGGGGACACCCCGTGAGCGCCCGCGACCGCGCTTCGGGCGACGCGGCGACCGAGGTCACCTTCCGGGGGCGCGGGCTGGCGCTGCGCACCGGCTCGCGCCTGATCCTGCTCGTCTGCCCGCTCTGCTCGCAGCGCAACGCGCGGCGGGGCGCCGAACGCGGCATCTGCGAGTGGTGCGCCTATGTGCCGTCGCCGGACCAGGCCGAGCCCGTGGATCGCGGGTGCTCCTGAGGCGCTGTCGCGTAAGCCGCCAAAATCACGATCTGGGATTGATTCTCAGCTAGGCACTATCTCCGGTTGCATATTGCGGTGCGGGTCCTCACTCTCCCGCCGGGGACCTGATGGGAGGGCACATGCAACCGTCCGAATGCTGCATCTTTCGGATGACCATCGCCTCCGTGATCGGCAGCTGCGTCACGCTCCTGCTCGTCCGGGGGCTCGATCCGCTCGTCGCCCTGCTGATGATCCCGATCGGCGGCAGCGTGGCGACGGTTCTGGTGATCCTGCTGTTCCAGGCCGTGAGCCTGACGCTCGCGGCGCGGACCGGTCCGCACTGACCGGCCGGTGGCGGCGCGGCTCGGATCCCTGTCCGACCCGCGCGCCGCGTCGGCCTCCGATCAGGTGTGGATCACCTTGCCGTAGGCGTCGAGCACGCTCTCGTGCATCATCTCGCTGAGCGTCGGGTGCGGGAACACCGTGTGCATCAGCTCCTCCTCGGTGCTCTCGAGGTTCATCGCCACCACGTAGCCCTGGATCAGCTCGGTCACCTCGGCGCCGACCATGTGGGCGCCGAGCAGCTGGCCGGTCTTGGCGTCGAACACGGTCTTGATCAGGCCGTCCGGCTCGCCGAGCGCGATCGCCTTGCCGTTGCCCGCGAAGGGGAACCGGCCGACCTTCACCGAGAAGCCCTGCTCCTTAGCCTTCGCCTCGGTGAGCCCGACGCTGGCGATCTGCGGCTGGCAGTAGGTGCAGCCCGGGATCTTGGCCTTGTCCATCGGGTGGGTGTGCAGGCCCTTGATGGTCTCGATGCAGATGACCCCCTCGTGCTCGGCCTTGTGGGCGAGCATCGGCGGCCCGGCGACGTCGCCGATCGCGTAGAGGCCGGGCACGTTGGTGCGGCCGAGCCCGTCCGTCACCACGATCCCGCGGTCGATCTTCACCCCGAGTTTCTCGAGGCCGATATTGTCGATGTTGCCGACGACGCCCACCGCCGAGATCAGCTTCTCCGCGGTGATCTGCTGGGTCTTGCCGTCGCCGCCCTCGATGGTGGCCGTGACAGAATCGGCGCCCTTCTCGACCTTGGTCACCTTGGCGCCGGTGAGGATCTTGATGCCCTGCTTCTCGAAGCGCTTGCGGGCGAGGCCGGCGATCTCGGCATCCTCCACGGGCAGGATCTGCGGCAGCAGCTCCACCACGGTCACCTCGGCGCCCATGGTGCGGTAGAACGAGGCGAACTCGATGCCGATGGCGCCCGAGCCCATCACCAGCAGGCTCTTGGGCATCGCCTCGGGGACCATGGCCTCGTAGTAGGTCCAGATCAGCTTCTTGTCGGGCTCGATCCCCGGGATCGCGCGCGGACGCGCGCCGGTCGCCACGATGATGTGCTTGGCCTGGTAGGTGCCGGCGCCCTTGGCGCCCTTCGGCGCCTCGGCGCGCTTGGTCTCCTTCACGGTGACCTTGCCGGGCTGGTTGCCCTGCGCGGCGCTGTCGACCGAGGCCTCGCCCCAGATCACGTCGACCTTGTTCTTCTTGAGCAGCATGCCGACGCCGCCGTTGAGGCGGGCCGAGACGCCGCGGGACCGCTTCACGATCGCGGCGGTGTCGAACCCGACCTTCTCCGCGGTCAGGCCGTAATCGCCAGGATGCTGGAAGTAATGGAAGATCTCGGCCGAGCGGAGCAGGGCCTTGGTGGGGATGCAGCCCCAGTTCAGGCAGATGCCGCCGAGATGCTCGCGGTCGACCACGGCGGTCTTGAAACCGAGCTGCGCCGCGCGGATCGCCGTGACGTAGCCGCCGGGCCCGGCGCCGATGATGAGGACGTCGTAGGTGTCGGACATCGTGTCTCAGCTCTCCGCTGTGGCGCGCGCGACTGCACCGTCGTTGACGCGGCGATCAGGACGAGGTCTCCAGCGCGCTCAGCCGCTGCTCCATGGCCTTGATCGTCTTCTTGATCGATTGGAGATCCGCCTTCGCCTGTGTGCCGAGGCCGGTTTCGTAGGCGACGTAGATCTCCAACTCCTCAAGTTTTTCGGTGTGACCCGTCAGGGTCGTCTTGATCGCTGCGACATCGCGCTTCACCTCGGCGATGTCGCTCTGCATCCGTTGTAGGACTGGCAGAACCAGATCGGTGACTTCCGACACGCGACTCTCCGTTGATCGCTCAGGCGATCATAGCAGAGTCGCGCCTCACACCAGCATGCCCATCGGGTTCTCGATCAGCCCCTTGAAGGCCGAGACCAGTTCCGCGCCGAGCGCCCCGTCGAGCACCCGGTGGTCGCACGACAGGGTGCAGGTCATGACCTGGACCACGGCCGGCGCCCCGTCCTTGACGACCACGCGCTTCTCGCCCGCGCCCACCGCCAGGATGCTCGATTGCGGCGGGTTGATCACCGCGGTGAAGTGCTTGATGCCGAACATGCCGAGGTTCGACACCGAGGTGACGCCACCCTGGTACTCCTCGGGCTTCAGCTTCTTGGCACGGGCGCGGGCCGCGAAATCCTTCATCTCGTTGGAGATGGTCGAGAGCGTCTTCTCGTCCGCCCGGCGGATCACCGGGGTGAACAGACCGCCGTCGATCGCCACCGCGACGCCGACCTCGGCGTGCTTGAAGCGCAGGATCCGGTCCTCGGCCCAGACCGCGTTGGCGGCCGGCACGCGGGTCAGCGCGAGGCCCATCGCCTTGATGACGAAGTCGTTCACCGAGAGCTTGAAGGCGGGCTTGCCGTCTTTGTCCTTGCCGGCCGAGCCGTTCAGCGTCTCGCGCAGCTTCATCAGCGCGTCGAGCTCGCAATCCACCGTCAGGTAGAAGTGCGGGGCGACCTGCATCGCCTCAGTGAGGCGCTTGGCGATGGTCTTGCGCATGCCGTCGAGGGGCACCTCCTCGTAGGCATCCTTGGCGAAGAAGCCCTTGACCTGATCGGTCGTGAGCCCGGCCGGCGCGCCGCCCGCGGGGGCGGCCTTCGGGGCCGGAGCCGCCTTCGGCGCCTCGGCGGCGGCCTGCGCGGCGGCGGGTGCCTTGGTGGCGCCGGAGGCCTTCGCGGCCTGGACGTCGCGGGCGATGATGCGGCCGTGCGGCCCGCTGCCCTGGACGGCGCCGAGGTCGACACCCTCCTGCTTGGCGATCCGCCGGGCCAGCGGCGAGGCGAAGACGCGGCCGCCCGGGCCGGCCTGCGCGCCAACGTGCGGAGCGCCGCTCGGCTGCGCCCCCTCCGGTGCGGCGTTCACCCGCTCGTACGACATGTGGCCGCCGCCCGGCGTGGTGTTCTGGCCGGCCGCAGAGGCGTCGGCCTTCGGCTCGGGCTTGGACTCGGCCTTGGCCTCGCCGTTCGAGGCGGCCTTCGGCGCGCCGCCGGCCTGCACGCTCGACGGGTCCTCGCCCTCGGCGGCGATGATGGCGATCAAATCGTTGACCGGCACGTCCGCCGTGCCCTCGGGCACGAGGATCTTGGCGAGCACGCCCTCGTCGATGGCCTCCACTTCCATGGTGGCCTTGTCGGTCTCGATCTCGGCCAGCACGTCGCCGGACTTGATCGGGTCGCCCTCCTTCTTCAGCCACTTGGCGAGGTTGCCCTTCTCCATGGTCGGGGAGAGCGCGGGCATCAGCACGTTGATCGGCATGGCATCAGGTCTCGGGCAAGGCCGGGGCGGCCGGATCGTCGAAGGGGAAGAGGTCGTCGAGGGGGAAAGGAACGGCGTCGTAAGGCGGCCGCGGACGCGGGTCCGGCGCCCCGTCGACCTTCGCGGCGACGCGATGCGCGAGGACCGCCTCCAGATCCGCGTAGGTCGCCTGCCGGACGGCCGCCTCAGCCATGGTCGGCCGCCATCGTCAGTTGAGACCGCCGGGGTCGAGCCCCTCGGCCTCCCAACCGGCGCGGATGCGCTCGACCGCCTCGTCCTCCGACATGTCGGTCTCCAGCGCGTAGGCGCGGGCGGCCTGGCGGGCGAGGTCGGCCAGCAGCCGGCCCCAGGTCGCCGGATCGTCGAAGGAGCGGCGCAGGGCGACGCTCACCGCGCCGTCGACCACGGCCGCGCGCAGCACCTCGATGCCGCCCTGCTCCAGGGCGTCGGGCGGGATGGCGAGTTCGGCGAAGTCGGTGCTCGGATCCTGGCTCATGGCGCGCCGGCTGTTCCTCGATCTGGCCGGGGCGGGCGACGGCGTCGCCCGCGCGCCCGTCACTTGTAGCAGACGCTCTTGGCGGCCTCGACGACCTCCGCCACCGTCGGCAGCGCCAGCTTCTCGAGGTTGGCCGCGTAGGGCATCGGCACGTCCTTGCCGGTGATGCGCAGAACCGGCGCGTCCAGGAAGTCGAAGGCGTCGACCATCAGGCGGGCCACGATCTCGGCGCCGATGCCGGATTGCGGGAAGCCCTCCTCCACGGTGATGCAGCGGCCGGTCTTCTTGACCGATTCCACCACCGTCGCGCTGTCCATCGGGCGGATCGTGCGCAGGTCGATCACCTCGGCCTCGATGCCCTGCTCGGCCAGCGCCTGCGCGGCCTTGAGGGCGTAGGTCATGCCGATCGCGAAGGACACGATGGTCACGTCGCTGCCGGTGCGGTGGATCTTCGCCTTGCCGATCGGCAGCACGAAGTCGTCGAGCTTCGGCACCGGGAAGGACTGCCCGTACAGGATCTCGTTCTCGAGGAAGATCACCGGGTTCGGGTCGCGGATCGCGGCCTTGAGCAGGCCCTTGGCGTCGGAGGCCGTGTAGGGTGCGATCACCTTCAGGCCCGGCACGTTGGAGTACCACGCGGAATAGTCGTGGCTGTGCTGGGCGGCGACGCGGGCGGCGGCGCCGTTGGGGCCGCGGAACACGATCGGGCAGCCGAGCTGGCCGCCGGACATGTAGAGGGTCTTGGCTGCCGAGTTGATGATGTGATCGATCGCCTGCATGGCGAAGTTGAAGGTCATGAACTCGACGATCGGCTTCAGGCCGGCCAGCGCCGCGCCGACGCCGATGCCCGCGAAGCCGTGCTCGGTGATCGGGGTGTCGACGACGCGCTTCGGCCCGAACTCCTGCAGCAGGTTCTGGGTGACCTTGTAGGCGCCCTGGTACTCGGCGACCTCCTCGCCCATGACGAAGACGTCGCCGTCGCGACGCATCTCCTCGGCCATGGCGTCACGCAGGGCCTCGCGGACGGTCTGGGTGACCATCGGCGTGTCGGCCGGGAACTCCTCCATCACCGGCTCTTGGGCCTTGTTGGTGATGACGGCCGGCGCGGCCGGCGCCTTCGGGGCGTCGTCGCCGGTCTTGGCCGCGGGGGCCGGCCTGTCGGCCATGCCTTCGGCCTGCATGTCGGGCGCCGGGGCCGGATGGCCGCCCGCGCCATTGGGCTTGGCGCCGCTGCCGGACTGGACGCTCGCCGGATCCTCGCCCTCGCCGGCGATGACGGCGATTGGCGTGTTGACCGCGACGCCCTCGGTGCCCTCGGCGATCAGGATCTTGGCGAGGATGCCCTCGTCGATGGCCTCCACCTCCATGGTGGCCTTGTCGGTCTCGATCTCGGCCAGCACGTCGCCGGACTTGATCGGATCGCCCTCCTTCTTCAGCCACTTGGCGAGCTTGCCCTCCTCCATGGTGGGCGAGAGGGCGGGCATCAGGATGTCGGTCGCCATGCTCAGCTCTGCGGTCGTCTTTTCGTTAGGGGGCGGCCAGCTTTGTCGTCCGCGCTCAGGCGTGCGCTTCGAGCAGGATGTCGGTCCAGAGCTCGGACGGATCCGGCTCGGGGTCGTTGGTGGCGAACTCGGCCGAGGCGTTGACGACCTCGCGGACCTTGGCGTCGGTGGCCTTGAGCTCGGCCTCGGGCACGGCGTGCAGCTCGAGCAGGCGCTTGCGCACCATCTCGATCGGGTCGTGCTCGTCGCGCATCTTCGAGACCTCGTCCTTGGTCCGGTACTTGGCCGGATCGGACATGGAGTGGCCGCGGTAGCGGTAGGTCTGCATCTCCAGGATGTAGGGGCCCTGGCCGGTCCGGGCGTGCTCGATCGCCCGGGTCGCGGCCTCGCGCACCGTGCGGACGTCCATGCCGTCGACCTGCTCGCCGGGGATGCCGAAGGAGAGGCCGCGCTTCGAGAAGTCCGTCTGCGCCGAGGCGCGGGCCACCGAGGTGCCCATGGCGTAGCGGTTGTTCTCGATCACGTAGACGACCGGCAGCTTCCAGAGCGCCGCCATGTTGAAGCTCTCGTAGACCTGGCCCTGGTTGGCGGCGCCGTCGCCCATGTAGGTCAGGCTGACCTTGCCGTTCTCCCGGTAATGGTCGGCGAAGGCGAGGCCGGTGCCGAGCGAGACCTGCGCGCCGACGATGCCGTGGCCGCCGAAGAACTGCTTCTCGCGGCTGAACATGTGCATCGAGCCGCCCTTGCCGCGGCTGTAGCCGCCGCGGCGGCCGGTCAGCTCGGCCATGACGCCCTTCGGGTCCATGCCGCAGGCGAGCATGTGGCCGTGGTCGCGGTAGCCGGTGATGACCTGGTCGCCCTCGACCGAGGCCATCTGCATGCCGATCACCACGGCCTCCTGGCCGATGTAGAGGTGGCAGAAGCCGCCGATCAGGCCCATGCCGTAGAGCTGGCCGGCCTTCTCCTCGAAGCGCCGGATCAGCAGCATCTCGTGATAGGCGTGGAGATCCTCGTCCCGCGTGAACTGGGGCATGTTCGGCGCGGGGCGATGCGCCTCGGCGGCCTGAGGGCTCGCGGCCTGCACCGGCGCGGACGACGCGTCCTTGGCGGGCTCTTTGGCAGGCTCCTTGGCGGCGTCCATCGGCGCTCTCCCCGTGATTCCACGCGACTTCGTGGGGGTGTAGGACAGCGACGATTGGAAAGCGAGGGCTGCCGCTCTGACAGGAAGCCGCTCTTGTCAGAGGACTTTCGGGACTAGGGAAAACGATCCCCTGGACTTCCGCGGGACGATCGCGGGACCTCCGCGGACCTGTCAGGGCGTGATGATGACCACGTCGTTGGCGTGGACCCGGCCCAGGACGATCCGGGCGCGCTCCTCCAGGAGGTCGCGGTCGATCTGGTCGCTCTTGAGCAGGTTCACCCGGTGCTCCCAGACGGCGCGCTCGGCCTTCACGGCGGCGAGTTCCTGGCTGAGGCCGTAGGCGCGGATCTTGAGGGCCTTCTTGGCCTCGAGGCCACGGTTGCCACTCTCGGCCTGCCACACGAAATAGCCGACCACGAGCGCCGACAGGGTCCAGAGACCCAGCGGCAACACGACCATTCTGACTCGGCGGCGCACGACCATGGCGCGACCCTCGCGCGGAAAGGTTAACGGTTCTTTTCGACCGCGCCGCGGTCGGGGCAGGACCGCGACGGGGCCGGACCGCGGCCGGGACGAACAGGGGCGAGCCTGAGGCATGGACCTGACGCATCTGGGACGCTGGATCGCCGCGCACGCCACGGCGACCGACGACCACGACACCCTGCTCTCGGGCTTCTGCGAGTCGCTGGTCGAGGCCGGCCTTCCCGTCTGGCGGGTCAGCGTCATGGCGCCGGCCCTGGACCCGACGCTGCGCGGCGTCAGCCTCAACTGGCACGCGGGCGAGGGCATGTCGTACGTCGCCAACGCCCACGGCGCCGACGAGGAGAGCGACTGGCTCCTGAGCCCCGTCTACGCCCTCGTGGAGACGGGCGAGACCTTCGGCCGCTGGCGCCTCGACGCGCCCGGGCTGGCGGTGGACTTCCCGGTCCTGAAGGCCCTCGGGGCGCAGGGCGGCGTCGACTACGTGCTGCACATCGCCGAGTTCGCTCCCGGCACCGCGCTGCGGGGCATCGCGGTCTCGTTCTGCACCCGCGCCGCCGCCGGCTTCACCGAGGCGGACCTCGCCGCGATCGCCGGCGTCCTGCCGTTCCTGACGCTGGCGATGGCCAAGATGGGCCTCGCCCACACGTTCCGGGAAGTCTCGGCCACCTATCTCGGCCGGTCGACCGCCGAGCGCATCCTCGACGGGCAGATCCGGAGGGGCGAGGGGCGGGCCGTGCCGGCGGCGATCCTGCTGACTGACCTGCGCGGCTTCACGGCCCTGGCCGACCGGGTGGATCCGGCCGACATGGTCACGTGGCTCAACGAGCATTTCGACGCCCTCGGCGACCCGGTGGCGCGGCACGGCGGCGAGATCCTGAAATTCCTCGGCGACGGCTTCCTGGCGATCTTCCCGGTCCCGGACGCCGACACCCTCCCCTGCCCGGTCTGCGGGGCCGCCCTCGACGCCGCGATCGAGGGGCTCGCCGCCAACGCGGCGCTCAATGCCCGCCGCCGCGCCGCGGGGCTGCCGGAGCTGCCGGCCGAGGGCGTCGTGCATTTCGGGACGGTGATGTACGGCAATGTCGGGACCGAGCGGCGCCTCGACTTCACGATCATCGGACGGGCGGTCAACGAGGCGAGCCGGATCGAGAGCCAGTGCGCCGCCCTCGGCCACGACCTCCTCGTGTCGGACTCCTTCGCCGAGCGGTGCGCCCGGCGGCTGGACCCGGTCGGGACGATCGAGTTGCGGGGCCTGTCGCGGCCGATGCGGGTCTGGACCGTGCCGGGGGAGTCGTCCGGTGCGGCGATGACCTGAGGCGAGCGCCGTCTTCCGGGCTCGCCTGCGGCGCCCCGGAATAAAGTGGGAGGCGCCGCGCCGACGTTGTCAGAACAGCGCGCAGCTCCGCTGGAGCACCAGCCCGACCGCGCCCTGCACGAAGCGGCGCCGGTAGGCCTCCCGGATCTCACGCAGGGTCGCGACCGCTTCGGGCGTCGGTTCGGTGACGATCAGGACGATGCGGGCGGCCTCGCGGACGATGCGTCCGTCCGGCCCGCGCCACTGGCCCCGGCCGGCGAACACGGTCAGCCCGTCCGGGAACCGCGGGGTGATCCACTCGGCCAGGAACCGGTCGAAGGCCGCCCCCGAGACGCGGCCGCCGTCCGGCCGCGACAGGCCGAACAGCAGCTGCGCGCTGAGCGTCGGGCGGGCACCGTCGCAGAGCGGGTCCGCGCGGGCCGGGCCGGCCGCCCCGACACCGAGCAGGCCGGCCAGCAGGATCTTACCGATCAGCGGCGGGCGAGCTGCTTGAGCGCCGACGGGCCGGCGTAGAGTGCCTGCGGGCCCAGGCCCTCCTCGATGCGGATCAGCTGGTTGTACTTGGCCAGTCTGTCCGAGCGGGCGAGCGAGCCGGTCTTGATCTGCCCGCAATTGGTCGCAACCGCGAGATCCGCGATGGTCGAGTCCTCGGTCTCGCCCGAGCGGTGCGACATCACCGCGGTGTAGCCGGCGCGCTGGGCCATATCGACCGCCGCCAGGGTCTCGGTGAGCGAGCCGATCTGGTTGACCTTGATCAGGATCGAGTTGGCCGTCCCCTCGGCGATGCCGCGGGACAGGCGCTCGACGTTGGTGACGAACAGGTCGTCGCCCACGAGCTGGCAGCGGTCGCCGATCTTGTCGGTGAGGAGCTTCCAGCCGGCCCAGTCATCCTCCGACATGCCGTCCTCGATCGAGACGATCGGGTAGGTGGCGACGAGCTGCGCGAGGTAGTCGACTTGCGCCTCGATGGTGCGGGTCTTGCCCTCGCCCTCGTACGCGTAGGCGCCGTCCTTGAAGAACTCGGTGGCGGCGCAGTCGAGGGCGAGCGCCATGTCCTGGCCCGGCTTGAAGCCGGCGGCGCTGATCGCGTCCATCACGAAATCGAGGGCGGCCTCGGCGGACGGCAGGTTCGGGGCGAAACCGCCCTCGTCGCCGACGTTGGTGTTGTGGCCGGCCTTCTTCAGCTTGCCCTTGAGGGTGTGGAACACCTCGGAGCCCATGCGCACGGCCTCGGCGAGCGAATCGGCGCCCACCGGCATGATCATGAATTCCTGGAAGTCGATCGGGTTGTCGGCGTGCGCGCCGCCGTTGATGATGTTCATCATCGGCACCGGCAGGACCCGGCCCTGCACGCCGCCGACGTAGCGGTAGAGCGGCAGGCCCGAGGCCTCGGCCGCGGCCTTGGCCACCGCCAGCGACACGCCGAGGATCGCGTTGGCGCCGAGGCGGGCCTTGTTGGGCGTGCCGTCGAGCTCGATCATCGCCTCGTCGACCGCGACCTGGTCCTCGGCCTCCATGCCGCCGATCGCGTCGAGGATCTCGGTCTGGGCCGCCTCGACCGCCTTCAGGACGCCCTTGCCGAGGAAGCGGTTCTTGTCGCCGTCGCGCAGCTCCACCGCCTCGTGGGCGCCCGTGGAGGCTCCCGACGGCACCGCGGCGCGGCCGAAGGAGCCGTCCTCCAGGATGACGTCGACCTCGACCGTGGGGTTGCCGCGGCTGTCGAGGATCTCGCGGGCGCTGATATTGGTGATCGCGGTCATGGAACGTCCTCTCGCGGGGGCCGCGGGTCGGCGACCGCGCCCCAATCGGAGGGTGCGGCGCATCGCGGCGGCTTATCCGTCAAGCCGCGGCCGGCGGCAAGCGCCGGGAGGGACGGCGCACAGCCGGGTCCTGCCGGGAAAGCGTCGCGGATCAGGCGGATGCGCGCGGCGCCGGCAGGCTCTATATGGCCGGCCATGACCTCCACCAACGACCTCCAGCTCGGCCAGCCGACGCCCGTCCCCACCTCACCCGAGGAGGCGCGACTCGACCGGGTCCCGAACCCGCACGCGGACACCGACTATGTCGCCCGCTTCACCGCGCCGGAATTCACCTCGATCTGCCCGGTCACCGGGCAGCCGGATTTCGCGATCCTGGTGATCGACTACGTGCCCGGTGACTGGCTGGTGGAGTCGAAGTCGCTGAAGCTCTACCTGGGGGCGTTCCGCAACCACGGAGCATTCCACGAGGATTGCACGGTGGCGATCGGCAAGCGGCTCCGCGACCTGCTGGAACCGCGCTACCTGCGAATCGGTGGGTTCTGGTATCCCCGCGGCGGCATCCCGATCGACGTGTTCTGGCAGACGGGCGACTTGCCGAAGACCGCGTGGCTGCCGGACCCGGGCGTGCCGCCCTATCGCGGACGCTGACCGAGCCAACGAAAAGGGCGACCGGCTCGCGCCGGTCGCCCCCGATCCTCCCGGATCTCCGATCTCAGTAGCCGTAGCCGTAGTAGCCGTAGCCCGGAGCGGCGTAGCCGTAGCCGCCGTAGACCGGGGCGTAGCCGTAGCCGTAGGACGGGGCGTAGCCGTAGCCGCCGCCGTAGTAGCTGTCGCGGGCCGCGCCCGCGGCGATCGCACCGGCCGCGAGGCCGGCGATGCCGAGGCCGATGGCGGCGCCGGTGCCGATGCCGCGACGGCCGCGGTAGTAGCCGTGACCGTAGCCGCCGTAGCCACCGTGATAGCCGTAAGGCCGCGCCTCGGCGCTCGTGGTGACGGCAACACTGCCGAGAGCCATGGCGGCGGCAGTGGCGATGATACCGATCTTGCGCATAGTGTTCCTTCTCGATCCCTGATCGAACATGCCCAATAACGTGGCCGCATCCGGACAGTTCCAGATTTCACGCCGGACTTGCGTGCGGATCCGCACCCAGTCGGGATTATGAACCGTTGTTCAGCGTAGCCGCCGCTTCGACGAGTGCGGTCAAGCTTGGGTACGGCTCTTCCGGAACCGCTCGAACTCTTGCGGTGAGTCTTCGGGAACACCTGAAACGCCGCGGCGGGCCGGCGCGGCGGACGACCGGTCCCGGAGATGGAAATCCGCCCCGCCGCGGGTCGGGCGTGCTACGGATCTGCCGGGAGGACCGACGATGGATGCCCTGACCCTGATCCGCGAGAGCCTCGCGCCGCTGGCCGGCAAGCGGGTCGTCGATATCGGGTGCGGCGCCGGGACGCTCGCGCGGCGGCTGGTCGACGCGGGCGCGCGGGTCACCGGGATCGATCCCGGCGCCGCGGCGCTCGCCCGGGCGCGGGCCGCCGTGCCGGAGGCGCGCTTCGAGGCCGCGACCGGCGAGGCCCTGCCCTTCCCGGACGCCAGCTTCGACGGCGCCGTGATGCTGAATTCCCTCCACCACGTCCCGGACTCGGCGGCGGCCCTCGCCGAGGCGGCACGCGTCCTGGCCCCGGGCGGGCTGCTCGTCGTGGTGGAGCCCCTGGCGGAGGGCAGCTTCTTCGACGCCCTGCGGCCGATCGAGGACGAGACCGCGATCCGCGCCGCCGCCCAGGACGCCATCGCGGCCGCCCTCGCCCGCGGCGCCTACGCGTGCCGCCGCGACGCGACGATCGCGCGGCGCGAGCGCTTCGACTCGCTCGACGCCTTCCTCGCCCGCGTCAGCGCCGTGGACCCGGCGCGCGAGGCGACCATCCGGGACCGGCGCTCCGTGGTCGAGGAGGCCTTCCTCAAGGCCGCCGCGCGCGAGGCCGACGGGCAGTTCGGCCTCGTCCAGCCGCTGCGGATCCACGTCCTGGAGCCGGCGGCCGCCTGAGCCGGTCAGGCGGCCCGGCGCTTGGCGAGGCGGTCGAAGGCGAGGAGTTCCTCGAGCAGGGCCGGCATGTCCTTCAGCGCCACCATGTTGGGGCCGTCGGAGGGCGCCCGGTCGGGGTCGGGATGGGTCTCGATGAACACCCCCGCCACGCCCACCGCCACGGCGGCGCGGGCGAGGACGGCGACGAATTCCCGCTGGCCGCCGGAGCTCGCCCCCTGCCCACCGGGCTGCTGCACCGAGTGGGTGGCGTCGAACACCACCGGCGCGCCCTGCGTGACCTGCGCCATGATCGGCAGGCTGCGCATGTCCGAGACCAGGGTGTTGTAGCCGAACGAGGCGCCGCGCTCGGTGACGATGACGTTGGGATTGCCCGCCTCCGTCACCTTGGCGGCGACGTGCTTCATGTCCCAGGGCGCCAGGAACTGGCCCTTCTTGATGTTGACCGCCCGGCCGGTGGCGGCGGCGGCCAGCAGCAGGTCGGTCTGGCGGCACAGGAAAGCGGGGATCTGGAGAACGTCCACCGCCTCGGCGGCGGGGGCGCACTGCTCGGCGGCGTGCACGTCGGTCAGCACCGGCAGCCCGAGGGTCTCGCGGATCTCGGCGAAGACCGGGAGCGCCCCGTCGAGGCCGATGCCCCGGGCGGCGCTGCCCGAGGTGCGGTTGGCCTTGTCGAAGGAGGTCTTGAACACGAGGCCGACGCCCAGACCCGCGGCCATCTCCTTGAGGGCGGCGGCGATCTCCAGGGCGTGCTGGCGCCCCTCGAGCTGGCACGGGCCGGCGATCAGCGTCAGCGGCAGATGGTTGGCGAAGCGCGCGTCGCCAACTTGGACGACGGGGCCGGGTGTCTTGATCTTCGACATGCCGGCCGGTCTAGCCCGCGCGGCGGATCCGCGAAAGCCCGGGCCGGGGCGCGACCCGACAGACCGTGCGGTCGTCTCGGAGGGCGTCCGCGCGCGGGCCGGTCTCGCACAGCATCAGGATCCGGCCGGCACCGCCCCGGCGCGGGGCATCGACCAGCAGGCTGGCCTGGTGGAGGTTGAGCGCCAGCACCTCGACCGCGGCGGCGTCCGCCCCGGCGAGCGCCTGCGCGGCGCGGCCGATCAGGACGAAGTAGGCCGGCGCCGGCTCGCGCTCGCGGGAGGCCACGGTGATCCGGGCGGGCGCGCGGCAATCGAGGCTCAGCCGCTCGGCATCCTGCGCCCGGAACACCGCGACGGGGCCGGCCCGGCCGGCCAGGGAGGCGCCGGTGGTGCGGATCACCCGCGCGGCGAGGACGTCGCAGGCATCCGCCGCCCGGGCCGGGGCCGGCCCGAGGAGGAGCGCGCCGGCGAGGGCGGTCAGGGTGGTGAGGCGCAGCATCGGGACATCCGCGGCGGGAGACGGTCGCGCCCGGCATATAGCGCGCCCGGGAGATAGCGCGCCCTGCGGCGGGCGCGAAGCCGCGCCGCTCCGCGGGACGTGGACAGGAACAGCCGGATGACCGATCTGAGCGGGCGGCGCGGCGCCGCACGCCGCTCGCAGATCAGGCTCCGACGCGGCCATGCTTCGAACCCTCCTCGCTTCCGTCCTGCTGGCCCTGGGGCCGGCCGGGCACGCTTCCGCAGAGCCGCCCCAGCAGCCGACCTACGGGCCCGAACTCGAGGGCTTCGCCTACCCGTTCCCGGTGGAGCGGTTCCCGTTCACGTCGCAGCGCCAGCCGCTGCAGATGGCCTATCTCGACGTCCGGCCGGCGACGCCGAACGGCCGGACCGCCGTTCTGCTGCACGGCAAGAATTTCTGCGCCGCCACTTGGGAGAGCCAGATCCGGGCGCTCAGCGCCGCCGGGTACCGGGTCATCGCGCCGGACCAGATCGGCTTCTGCAAGTCGAGCAAGCCGGCGGCCTACCAGTTCACCTTCCGGCAGCTCGCCGAGAACACCCGCGCGCTCCTGGACAAGCTCGGGATCGAGCGGCCGATCCTGGTCGGCCACTCGACGGGCGGGATGCTGGCCGCCCACTACGCCCTGCTCTACCCGAAGGCGGTGGAGCAGCTCGTGCTGGTCAACCCGATCGGCCTGGAGGACTGGGCCGCCAAGGGCGTGCCGCCGACCTCGGTGGAGCAGTGGTACCAGCGCGAGCTGAAGGTGACGGCGGCCTCGATCCGGGCCTACGAGACGGCGACCTACTACGCCGGCGCCTGGGAGCCCCGCTACGAGCCCTGGGTCACGATGCTCGCGGGCCTCAACAACGGCCCCGGCAAGGAGGCGGTCGCCTGGGACTCGGCGCTGCTCTACGACATGATCCTCACCCAGCCGGTGGTCTACCGGTTCCCGCAGATCGCGGTGCCGACGCTGCTCCTGATCGGCCAGAAGGACAACACGGCGATCGGCAAGGACCTCGCGCCGCCGGAGGTGCGGGCGAGCCTCGGCAACTATCCCGAGCTCGGCAAGGCGGCCGCCAGGGCCATCCCGGGCGCGCGGCTCGTGGAGTTCCCGGATCTCGGCCACGCACCGCAGATGTCGGACCCGGAGGGGTTCAATGCGGCGCTGATCGCCGGGATCGCGGCGCGCTAGGCGCCGCGCGCCGTCCTCCGTCGTCCCGGGGCGCTCGCAGCGCCCCGGGACGACGGCGTGCCCGGCGCCTTGATCCTAGAAGTAGGACTTCAGCACGCCCCGGCGGCGGACGTCGAGGGTCGCGCAGTGGAACGAGCCGCCGAACGGGCCGTAGCTGAGGAACGGCGCCGGGATCGGGTCGAAGCCCCAGTCCTTCAGGGCCTTGATCAGCGTCGGCTGGCTCTGGTCGACGACGATCTTCTTCTCGGTGATCGCCAGGACGTTGATCGAGGTCCAGGGCGAGCACATCGAGATCTTGCTCATGAAGCCCTCGACCGGGTCGGGGCGCGGGGCGACCAGCACGTCCCACTTCTTGAGCACGGCCGGGAGCTTCTCGACGTCGACATAGTCCGGGTTCACCAGAACCTTGCCGGGGGCGAGCGGCATGAACGACGAGTCGATGTGCATCGGCTGCGGGCAGCGGCTCTCGATCTCGTGGATGCGGAAGCCCGGGCCGAGGTGGCGGCGCAGCCACTCGATGCCCATCAGGTTGGTCACGTTCGAGCGGGTCACGAACAGGTCGCGGCCGCAGCGGACGAAATCGGCGGCGTCGAAGACCGGCTCGAACTCGTTGACCGTGAACTGCATGGGCTCGCCGGCCTTCAGGTTCGGCACCCGGTAATCGTAGTTGTAGAGGTCGTCGGTCAGCTGCGGGCGCGGCGCGGAGGTCCAGCGGGCGCCGGCGCGGAAATACTCCTTGAACAGCGACCGGTAGGCGTCGCCCTCGAAGTAGCGCGAGCGCCAGCACATCGGGCTCTCGATGATCTCGTCGCCGATCACGAGGTACGGGTCGCGCGGGCAGGCGACGCAGAAGCCGCGGGAGGACCAGCGCGGCGCCTTGAACTTCTTCGAGAAGTCCACCGCGTCGGGGCGACGGACCTTCACGCCCTCGCCGGCCAGGATGGTGATGAAGTTGTCGAGCTCGGCCTGGGCGAGCTTCTTCATGAACTTCGGATATTTCCAGCCGCTCGCCAGCCGGTAGAACGGCTGCGCGGCGCGCGGCAGGTTGAAGATCACCGTCAGGTGGTGGGTCGGGATCGTGGCGCCGTCGAGCGAGCCGACGATGACCTCCTCCAGCGGATCCCACTCGTTCCAGGCCATCACCGGCGACTGGGGAGCCGGCACGCCCGGTCCGGTCCCGCCCGGAAAGCCGCCCGCATGCGTGTCGTCGGTCACGGCCTCCAGGGCCGTGATCGGTGATTCGCGCTCCATGACGTGTGCCCCTTCTGCGACGTGCCGCGGCCTTCTGCGCGGGCTTCTCCGCCCCGCCGCCGCTTTGGCCCTCGGTGTGTCAAACGGGTGATAGACACCGCTAATCCGTGCTGCAACGTGACAGAAACGTTCCCGGGCCGATGGACCTATTTCTGCCGCGACCGTGACCGATTTCCCGCATCAAGCCTTACGCGAGCTTGAAAGACGACAATGAAGCGCCTGACGACCTTGGCCTCGATCGCCGGTCTGTGCACGGTCGTCGGCCTGTTCATGTCCTCCGGCCTGGAGGATGTGTCGGCCGCCGTCGTGAGCGCCGGCTGGGGCGCCGCCCTGGTGGTGCTCGCGCGCTTCGTGGCCGTCGCCTGGGCGGGGCTCGGCTGGTACGTCGTGTTCCCCGCCGGCGCGACCAAGCTCGCCGACTGCATCTCGCTCCGCTTCGTCCGCGAGGGCATCAACACGCTGCTGCCCGTCGCCACCGTCGGCGGTGACTTCGTCGGCGCCCGCCTCCTGTCGAAGCGCGACGTTCCGGGCGCGCTCGCGGGCGCCAGCATGTTCGTCGACCTGATGACCCAGGCGCTGACGCAGCTCCTGTTCACGGTGGCCGGCCTCGCCCTACTGGTCCTGATCTCCGGCGACGGCCCGATCGCCCACACGGTCGAGGGCGGGCTGGCCCTGGCGGTCCCGGCGCTCGGCGCCTTCTACCTGATCCAGCGCAAGGCCGGTCACCGCCTGATCCAGGCGCTGCTCAGCCGCTTCGCCTCCGGGCGCGAGTGGCGGGCCTTCGGCGCCATCGACCAGCTCTACGACAGCCTGCGCCGGCTCTACGGCAACCACGGTCGCTTCGCGTTGGCCCTGGTGGTCCACCTCGCCGGCTGGGTGATCGGCACGCTCGAGGTCTATGTCTGCCTGCGGTTCATGGGCTACCCGATCGACTTCGCGCAGGCGCTCATGATCGAGAGCCTCGCCCAGGCCGTGCGCGGCGCGGCCTTCGCGGTGCCCGGCGCCCTGGGCGCGCAGGAGGGCGGCCTGATCGCCCTGTGCGGCCTGTTCAATATCCCGGCCGAGGCGGCGCTCGCCCTGTCGCTGGTCAAGCGCTTCGCCGATCTCGGCGTCGGGCTCCCGAGCCTCCTGCTCTGGCACCGGATCGAGTCCAGGCTCCGGTCCGAGGCCCCCGAGGAGGAGGAGCGCGAGCCTGCGCCGGAGGCCGGGCGCAAGGCCAAGAGGGTCGCGCAGCCCGCCACCCTCGGCCCGTTCTACAGCTACGCTCCGCCGCGCATGGGGGCGCGGCTCGGCGACGGCGAGGAGTTGAAGAAGTGCGCCTGACCCGCCGGCTCGCGGCCGCCCTCATCGCCGCACCCCTGGTTCTGACCCTGCTCGTCCCGGCCCCGTCATGGGCCGCGGACGATCCGGCCGTTCAGACCGTGCGCGACCTCTACGCCGCCTTCTCGGCCGCGCTGAAGGACGGGCCCGGCCCCCTGCCGGCCCGGGTCGAGGCCGTCGGCCCGGCGCTCGACAAGGCGTTCGACTTCCCCGCCATGACCCGCGTCGCGGTGGGCTCGAAATGGTCGAGCTTCACCCCGGAGCAGCAGGCGGCGGTGATCGACGCCTTCAAGCGCAGCCTGACCGTGACCTACGCCAACCGCCTGGCCCGCGCCGCCGGCGGCAAGTTCGACGTGACCCCGAAGGTCGAGGAGCGGGGCGCCCAGCGCGTGGTGCCGACCCGCGTCACCGCCGCGGACGGCGACGATTCTGCCGTGGACTTCGTCGTCAACGCCGACAACCGCATCCAGGACGTCCTGCTCAACGGCGACGTCAGCGAGATCGCCGCGCAGCGGAACGCCCTGTCGGCGCCGCTGAAGTCCGGGGGCGCCGACGGCGTCGTGAAGTTCCTCCGGGCGCGGGCCGACGGCATGCTCGCGGCCAAGCCGACGCCCTGAGCGGCGCCGGCGCCTGCGCCGACCTGAACCGGCCGTTCGCGGCCATCGCCGCCTCGGCGGCCGGACGATCGCACGGATCCGACCGGATGGATGTCTCCTCCCTGGCGCTGCTCGGCCTCTCGTGGCTCTCGCTGCTCTGCCTGATCCTGGCGGCGGCGGGCTGCGTCTACGGGTTGGCCGCCGCCATCTGCGCGGGCCGCTACGCGGGCCGCCGCCCGCCGGTGCTGCCCGCCGGCGCGACGCGGCCCTCCGTGACCGTGCTGAAGCCGCTCTGCGGCCTCGAGCCCAATCTCTACGAGAATCTCGAGACCGCGCTGCGCCAGGACTACGCCGGGCCGGTCCAGGTCCTGTTCGGCGTCCAGAAGCCCACCGATCCCGCGATCGGCGTGGTCGAGCGCCTGCAGCAGGCCTATCCCGAGGCCCGCATCGACCTCGTGATCGACGGCCGGCAGCACGGATCGAACCGCAAGGTCTCGAACCTGATCAACATGGCCGAGGCCATCGCCCACGACGTGGTGGTGCTGGCCGACAGCGACATGGTGGTGGGGCCCGACTACCTCGAGCGCCTCGTCGCGGAGCTGTCCCAGGACGGCGTCACCGGCGTCACCTGCCTGTACCACGGGGTCCCGGCCTTCCGGGGCCTGTACGACCAGCTCTCGACGCTCGCGATCGACACCCACTTCCTGCCCAACGTCGTGATGGGCCTGAGCCTCGGTCTGGCGAAGCCCTGCTTCGGCTCCACCGTGGCCTTCACCCGGGCGAGCCTGGAGGCGGTCGGCGGCTTCCGCACCTTCCGCAACGATCTCGCGGACGATTACGCCATCGGCGCCGCCCTGCGCGGCCTCGGCGGCCGGGTGGTGATCCCGAGCTTCACGATCGGCCACACCAGCGTCGACACCGATCTCTCCGGCCTGTGGCGGCACGAGCTGCGCTGGAACCGAACGATCCGCACCGTCGACCCGGCGGGCTACGCCGGCTCGATCGTCACCCACGCCTTCCCGCTCGCCCTGCTGGGCGCGCTCCTGCCCGGCGCCGGCACCGGCGCCCTCTGGGTCGCCGCCGCGGCGCTGGCGAGCCGCGTCCTGCTCTGCCGGCAGCTGGAGCGGGCCTTCGGCCTCGCCCCGCACCCCTACGGACTGTTGCCGATCCGCGACATCCTCTCCTTCCTGAACTTCTCCTGGGCCTTCGTGTCGGGGGCGGTGACATGGAAAGGTCACGATTATCACGTGGTTGCGGATGGCACCCTGATCCCGGACGCCGAACTCGGCCGCGATGCCGGCGCGCCGCTCCGCTGAACCCGGCTCCCTCGTCCTCCGCCCCTCCCCCGGCATTGCCCTGAGGCCTTGAACCCCATGCGCACGCTCTTCCTCCAGGCCCCCACCTTCGACGGTTTCGACGGCGGTGCCGGCTCCCGTTACCAGGCCAAGCGCGAGATCAAGTCGTTCTGGTACCCGACCTGGCTGGCCCAGCCGGCCGCCCTGGTGCCGAACTCGAAGCTGATCGACGCGCCGCCGCACAACATCAAGCTCGCCGAGATCGTGGCCCAGGCCAACGACTTCGACCTCGTCGTGCTCCACACCTCGGTGCCGTCGTTCAAGTCCGACGTGAAGACGATCGAGGCGCTCAAGGCCGCCAACCCGAAGCTCATCGCCGGCCTGATCGGCGCCAAGGTCGCGGTCGACGCCGCCGGCGCGATGGCCCAGGCCCCGGTGGTCGATTTCTGCGCCCGCAACGAGTTCGACTTCACCGTCAAGGAGGTCGCCGACGGCGTCCCGATGTCGGAGATCAAGGGGCTGTCCTATCGCGACGCCAACGGTGTCGTGGTCCACAACGAGGACCGCGAGATCATGACCGACATGGACCAGCTGCCCTTCGTCACCAGCGTCTACAAGCGCGACCTGGAGATGGAGAAGTACTTCATCGGTTACCTGAAGCACCCCTACATCTCGTTCTACTCCGGCCGGGGCTGCAAGAGCCGCTGCACCTTCTGCCTGTGGCCGCAGACGGTCGGCGGCCACACCTACCGCACCCGCTCGGTCGCGCACGTGATCGAGGAGATCAAGTACTGCCTGAAGGAGTTCCCGCAGACCAAGGAGTTCTTCTTCGACGACGACACCTTCACCGACAACCTGCCGCGCGCGGAGGAGATCGCCCGCGAGCTCGGCAAGCTCGGCGTCACGTGGTCGTGCAACGCCAAGGCGAACGTGCCGCGCGAGACCCTGAAGGTGCTCAAGGAGAACGGTCTGCGCCTGCTGCTGGTCGGCTACGAGTCCGGCAACCAGCAGATCCTGCACAACATCAAGAAGGGCATGCGGGTCGAGGTAGCCGAGAAGTTCACCAAGGATTGCCACGACCTCGGCATCGCCATCCACGGCACCTTCATCCTCGGCCTGCCGGGCGAGACGAAGGAGACGATCCAGGAGACGATCAACTTCGCCAAGCGGATCAACCCGCACACGATCCAGGTCTCGCTGGCGGCGCCCTACCCCGGCACCTTCCTGTACAAGCAGGCGGTGGAGAACGGCTGGCTCGACATCGAGAACGCCGAGCTCGTCGACGAGAACGGCGTGCAGGTCGCGCCGCTGCACTACCCGCACCTCTCGCACACCGAGATCTTCACCTCGGTCGAGGAGTTCTACAAGAAGTTCTATTTCCGGGCGCCGAAGATCGCCTCGATCGTCAGCGAGATGGTGCGCTCGCCCGACATGATGAAGCGCCGCCTGCGCGAGGGCGTCGAGTTCTACCGCTTCCTCAAGGAGCGTCAGGGCACCGCCAAGGCGGCCTGAAGTCAGGGGTCCGGGGCCTGCGGCCCCGGCGGGGAGCGGGGCGGAGCCCGCCCCCTCTTCCAGGGCTCCGCCCTGGACCCGCGAGAGGGCGAGCCCTCTCGACACCCGTTACGAGGTTACCGTGAAGCGTCTCGTCGTCACCGCGGATGATTTCGGGCTGAGCCCCGAGGTCAACGAGGCCGTCGAGCAGGCCCATCGCGACGGGATCCTCACGGCGGCGAGCCTGATGGTCTCGGCGCCGGCCGCCGCCGACGCCGTGGCGCGGGCCTGGCGGATGCCGTCCCTGCGGGTCGGGCTGCACCTCGTCCTCGTGGAGGCGTGGCCGACCCTGCCGGCGGAACAGCTTCCCGACCTGACGGACGAGGCCGGCCTGATGCGGGCCGACATGGCCCGCCTCGGCCTCGACTTCGCCCGCAGGCCCGCGGCCCGGCGCCAGCTCGCCGCCGAGATCCGGGCTCAGTTCGAGGCCTACCGGGCCACCGGCCTGCCGCTGGACCACGTCAACGCCCACAAGCACTTCCACGTCCACCCGCTGATCGCCGGGGCGGTGCTGCGCGTCGGCCGCGACTTCGGGATGCGCGCCCTGCGGGTGCCGCGGGAGCCGCGCGAGATCCTGCGCCGCGCCGAGCCCGGCGCGCGGCCGCGAGCCGCCCTCGACATCGCGCCCTGGGCGGCGCTGCTCGCCGTCCGCGCCCGGCAGGCCGGGCTGCTGATCCCCGACCGCACCCTCGGCCTCGCGTGGTCCGGCGCCATGACGCCCGCCCGTGTCGCGGCCCTGCTGGCCGAACTTCCGGACGGCCTGACCGAGCTCTACACCCATCCGGCCACCGCCGGCGGCTTCCCCGGCGAGGCGCCGGGCTACCGCTACGCCGACGAGCGCGACGCCCTGATCGCCCCCGCATCCCGGTCGGCCGCCGACGCGTCGGGCGCCGTCCGCGGCGGGTTCTCCGACTTCCTCGGTTGACCCGGATCGTTATCTGACTTTAGTCAGATAACATGGAGCCTGCCGAGATCGCCCGCGTCCGCCGCTTCGCCCGCGCGGTCACCGCCGAGGTCGGCGCGCTCGATTCCTCATTCCTCGGTCGCGGCCGTCCCCTGGGCGCGGCGCGTGTCCTGAACGCCGTCGGCGCGGGCCGCGCGGAGATCGGCGAGATCCGCGCCTATCTCGGTCTCGATTCCGGCCTGATGAGCCGCCTCCTGCGGAGTCTGGAGGAGGAGGGGCTGGTCGCGACCGCGCCGCATCCCGCGGATGCCCGCCGCCGGGTCGCCTCCCTGACCGAGGCCGGGCGGCGCGAGTTCGCGGCCTACGAGGCGCTGTCGGATGCCCGCGCCGTCGCCCTGCTGGAGCGCGCCCCGCAGGTGGACGCGCTGCTGCACGCCATGGACCGGGTCGCTCTGGCCCTCGGACGCGACGCCATCGCGATCCGGGAGGCCGACCCGACCGACGCGGGCGCCCGCGCCTGCCTCGCCGCCTACTACGCCGAGCTCGCGACCCGGTTTGCCGGCGGGTTCGACGTCGCCCTGTCGTGCGACCCGGAGGCCGCCGCCATGGTGCGGCCGCGCGGCGTGTTCCTGCTCGCGTGCGCCGACGGGCTGCCGGTCGGATGCGTCGGGCTCAAGGGGGGCGGCGGCGCGGTGGCGGAGATCAAGCGGCTCTGGGTCGATCCCGCGGCGCGCGGGCTGGGCCTCGCCAAGCGGCTGATGCGGGAGGCCGAGGCCGCCGCCCGCGACCTCGGGATCCGGACGCTGCGGCTCGACACCAACAGCGCCCTGCCCGAGGCCCTGGCGCTCTACCGGCGGTCGGGCTGGGTGGAGATCGACCGCTTCAACGACGATCCCTATCCGGACCACTTCTTCGAGAAGGCCCTCTGAGGCCCTCCGAAGCGCCGGCCGCGACCGGCCGGCGCTGCTCGGCTTCTACTTGGCGGGCACCGGATCCTGGTGCGGGGCGGACTTGCGCAGGGCCGCACCGGCCGCCTTCTCGGCTTCCGGACGATCCTCGTCGGGCTGCTCCGGCGGCTCGCCGAGGGTCGCCGGAACCACGAAGAACGCCGCCACCAGGGTGAAGAACAGCGACAGCGCCAGCAGCTTGCCCATGCTGGCCGTGCCCGGATGGCTCGACAGGACCAGCGACCCGAAGGCGCTGCCCGTGGTCAGCGCCGAGAAGAAGATCGCCCGGGTGAGGCTGGAGGCGAGCATGTCGGTCACGCCCGCCCGCCACGCGATCACGTAGTAGATGTGGAACGCCACGCCTACCGCGAGCATCAGCGGCAGGGCGATGATGTTGGCGAAGTTCAGCGGCATGCCGACGATGCGCATCGCCATCAGCGTCCAGAGCGTCGCGATCACCAGCGGGCCGAGGGTCATCGCCACGTCCCACGGCTTGCGCAGGGCGACCGACAGGATGACGAAGATCAGCACGAAGGCCGTCACCGCCGCCTGCACGAAGGCGCCCAGGATCGTGTAGCTCGACTGCGTGGTGGCCACGGGCGCGCCGGTCGCGTGCGGGGCGACCTTCAGGACCTCGTCCGAGAACCGGCGGAGCACCGTGTCGTCGTTCGAATCGCCCTTCGGGTGAACCTCGATGCGCGCCCGTCCGTCCGCCGCCACCCAGTCGGCCTTCAGCTGCGGCGGCAGGTTGTCCAGCGTGATCTTCTCGGGATGCAGCAAGTCGCGCAGGCGGGCGAGCAGCGGCACCAGATCCTTGGTGAGCGCCACCGAGGCCGCCTCGCGCATCTGCACCGGGCCGGCGGCGAGCTTGTCCAGGGTGCCGGCGAGCTGCTTGGCCTCCTGGGCGCCCTTCGCGTCGCCCTTGGCGTCGGCCGAGAGGCCGTTGAGCGCCGCGGCGGCGTCCTTGAGCGCCTTGACGTTGTCGGCGTCGGTCGGCGGCGGCGGCCGGCGGCCGGGATTGAGCACCGGATCGAGCAGCTGGGCCGTGTCGGCGATCTGGGCCAGCTTCTTGTCCTGATCCCGCGGCACGAAGGTGTCGATGCTGTTGACCGAGGCGGTGACCGGCAGGGCCAGGAGCGTCTTCGACAGCGACGGCACCTCCGCGACGCTGGGCGCCAGCACGTCGATGAAGTTCGGGCTGGTCTCGGGATTCTTGATCAGGTCCAGATAGGTCGCGATGGACTGCGTCTTGGCGCTGCGCAGGTGCATCGGGTTCGAGTCGAACGGCAGGTGCCAGAGCAGCGGCGCGCCGGCCAGGGTCACGAGGCCGACGCCGATCAGGATCGGCTTGCGGTGCCGGATGATCCAGGGGTCGACGCCGACGAGCCACTCGGTCTGGACCGCGGCCTTCTCGCCCACCGGCTTGAACACCGCGATCAGGGCCGGCAGCAGGATCAGCGAGAACAGGAAGGCCACGATCATGCCGACGCCGGCGATCAGGCCCAGCTCCGACACGCCCCGGAACGCCGTGGGCAGGAAGGCGAAGAAGCCCGCCACCAGCGACACCGCGGCGAGTGTCAGCGACCAGCCGACGCCCCGGGCCGCGGCGCGGATCGCACTCTCCAGCGTCGGCTGCTCGTAGCGGTCGGCCCGGTAGCGCACCGAGAACTGGATGCCGAAATCGATGCCAAGCCCGACGAACAGGGCCGCGAAGGCCACCGAGATCGGGTTCAGCTCCTTGACCATGATGAGGCCCAGGGCGGCCGTGACCACGAGGCCCGCGAAGGTGGTGATGATCACCGCGCCGACGAGCTTGCCCGAGCGCAGGGCCAGCCACAGGAACAGCACGATCGCGCCGACGATGATGCTGTTGTTGAGGCCGGCATCCTCCGACAGCGTCGCGAACTCCTCGTCCGCCACCGCCACCGTGCCGGTCAGGCGCATCCGCAGGCCGTTCTGGGCGTCGATCCCGAGATCCTTGGCGACGTTGCGGATCAGCTTGGTCGCCTGGTAGCCGGGCTCCAGGGCGTTGAAGTCGAGGACCGGCTGGATCACCACGAACTTCATCTTGTCGGTGACGCTGGTCTCACCTCCCGACAAGAGTTCCTGCCAGGACATCCGCGCCCGCTGACCCGCCAGCACCTTCTGCAGGGTGGCGTCGATCTGCCCCATGGGCTTCTCGAGGTCCTCGATCTTGGCGTCGCCGGTCTTCACGCCGCGCGCGCCCAGCGTCAGCACCCGCATGATGCCCCGCAGCGACGGGTCGGCGGCGAGCGGCCCGAGCAGACCCTGCTGCTGGGTCAGCGCCTCCAGGGTCTTGTCGAGGTCCGCCTGCGACATCAGCAGCAGGCCGTTCTTGTTGAAGAACGGGCCGCCGTCGGGCCGGTAGACCGTCTCGATCAGGTTCTTGTGCGCCGTGAGCGCCTTGGCGAGGTTGGCCGCCGCCTCCTCGGTCTCCTCCGGCGTCTCGCCGTTGATGACCGCGACGATGGTGTTGCTGCGCTGCGGGAACGCCTTCTCGAAATTGATCTCGTCCTGCCGCCACGGCTCCTTCGGGTCGATCAGCCGCTCAACGTCGGTGTTGATTCGGAACAGGTGCGCCGCGACTCCGAGGCTCGCGACCGTGAGGAACGCCGTGAAGGCGATCACGATCCACCGATACCGCACCGAGAACGCGACGAGACTTTCGATCACGAGCACCCTGCCTGTTCGCATCGGACGCGCCCCGTGCGCGACCGGCTCCTGCCATCTGTCCGGTCCGAACCCGGGCCACCGACACGGGCGGGCTCAGGGCTCCGCCGCGCGACGCTCCGCGATTCGGCCGGGTGCGCATCGGGTTCGAGGAACGCCACACCGCCCGATCCGAGCGCGCCGCGCGCGCCCGGCACCCGACTGATTGCGCCCGATGCGGTCCGCGGTCGGGACACCCGCCGCGGGCCGGGACTTGCATCGCGGCCACGAGGCTCAGTAAAGAGGGCGATGCCAGATTGCAACGCGGCCGCCGTGGCGCGCATCCCGCGCCCGCCCGTGTGCGCTAGCGCACGGCGTTTCTGGCGCGGCCACCCGAATCGTGGGATTCCGGTCGTATTGCCGACGCAATGCACGTGCTGTCCTCAACGATCGGGCGCGTCCGCCCACGGGCTCCGTAAGCGCGGTCCATGTGGCGCCGTTGCGTCAGGCACGGAATAAGATGTCATCGCCCCGCCGAAACGGGGGCATTTCAGATTAGTTCCAAGCTAGATCGCTGGAATTCGAGATTTTTTCGCGTTAAGCACCCCGATGTCCCGGGGCCGACGAAGTAAGGAGCCGCAATCTTGGGTATCCCCCTCCGGTACGTCGCGAAGATCGGCGGCTACATCCTCAAGCAGCACCTCACGGGCCGCAAGCGCTACCCGCTTGTGATGATGATGGAGCCGCTGTTCCGCTGTAACCTGGCCTGCGCCGGCTGCGGCAAGATCGACTACCCGGACGAGATCCTGAACAAGCGCCTCCCGGTCGCCGACGCGCTCGAATCGGTGCGCGAATGCGGCGCCCCGGTCGTGGTGATCGCCGGCGGCGAGCCGCTCCTCCACAAGGACCTGCCGCAGATCGTCGAGGGCATCATCGCCCAGAAGAAGTTCGCGATCGTCTGCACGAACGCGCTGCTCCTCGAGAAGAAGATCAAGGAGTACAAGCCGAGCCCGTACTTCACGTGGTCGATCCATCTGGACGGCGACAAGGAGATGCACGACCAGTCGGTGTGCCAGCGCGGCGTCTACGACAAGGCCGTGGCGGCGATCGCGAAGGCCAAGGAGATGGGCTTCCGGGTCACCATCAACTGCACCTTCTTCAACAATTCCCAGCCGGAGAAGATCGCCGACTTCTTCGACAGCGTGACCCGGATGGGCATCGACGGGATCACCGTCTCCCCCGGCTACGCCTACGAGCGCGCCCCCGACCAGAAGCACTTCCTGAACCGCAAGGCGACGAAGGACCTGTTCCGCGGCGTGTTCCGGCACGGCAAGGAGAAGGGCCGCGAGAAGTGGACCTTCCAGCAGTCGGGCCTGTTCCTCGACTTCCTGGCCGGCAACCAGACCTACCACTGCACCCCGTGGGGCAACCCGACCCGCACCGTGTTCGGCTGGCAGAAGCCCTGCTACCTGCTCGGCGAGGGCTACGCGGCGACCTTCAAGGAGCTGATGGAGACCACCGACTGGGACGCCTACGGCACCGGCAACTACGAGAAGTGCGCCGACTGCATGGTCCACTCGGGCTACGAGGCCTCCTCGGTGGTCGATTCGGTCCGCAAGCCCTGGAAGCCGCTGGTGCACGCGATCCGCGGCATCAAGACCGAGGGCGAGATGGCGCCCGAGGTCAGCCTGGAGAACCAGCGCCCGGCCGAGTTCGTGTTCTCGCGTAACGTCGCGCAGAAGCTGTCCGAGATCAAAGCGGCCGGCGTCGACACGAAGCAGGAAGCCCGCAAGCGCACCGCCGCCTGACCGGCACGCGCGACTGACGACACGAGACCCGCGGCCGCGAGGCCGCGGGTCTCTTCGTGTCCGGACCCCGCGGCGCCTTAGCCGAGCCGCGGCACGTGCGGGGCGCAGTCGCGCGGCAGGGTCCCGTCGAGCCGCGGATCGGGCGCGACCTCGACGTGGATCGCGAAAGGAACGAAGCCGGAGCGCCGGTAGAAGGCGAGCGCGCCGGGATGGTCCAGCGTGCAGGTATGCACCCAGAACCGCGCGATCGGGCGCGCCCAGGCCCGGCCGATCGCCGCGTTCATCAGCGTGCGGCCGATCCCGGTACCGACCGCGTCCCCGGTCAGTCCGAGGAAGACCAGCTCGCAGGTGCCGGGCCGGCGGAAATCCAGTTCCAGCATGCCGACGTTCCGCCCGTCCCGCCGCAGCGCGAGGATCTCGACATCCCGGTCGGCCAGGATCGCCGCCAGCGCTTCGTCGGCCAGGGTGAGGCGCGAGAACCAGAGCCAGTCGGCACCCACCGCCCGGAACAGGCTCCGGTAGGTCTCCGGGTCGGTGCGTTCCAGGGGCTCGAGGGCGAGCCCGGGCGGGAACGGCCGTCCGGGACGCGGGGGCGGCGGGCGCAGCATCTCCAGGCTGGTGACGATCGTGGCGAGATGGCCGGGCGGCACCGTCGCGTAGCCCGGTGTGAGGGTCGGGATTCCGGTCTCCGGCAGCATCGATCCCCTCCGCGGTCGCCTCGGCGCGGCCCGGTCACGCGGAAAGCGGGCGCCGTCGCGCGACCAGCCACGGCAGCACGCAGGCCGCCGACACCGCGATCGCGGCGGCGTAGGCCGCGACCGGGTCGATCCGCCCGAGCAGCAGGTGCACGCAGACATAGAAGGCCAGCACGCCGAACGCGCCCTGGGCGCTGCCGCGCACCACCTCCAGGGCGGCGCCGACGCCGTCCTGCGCCCGGGCGAAGACGATGAGCGGCCAGGAGATGATCGGGATCGGCGCCAGGACGCCGCTCAGGCCGGAGCCGAGATGCGGCGCCAGCCCCGAGACCATCAGGACCAGGGCGGTGGCGGCCGCGAGCCGGGCCGGCATGTCCCAGCGCGGCGGGCGCGCCCGGCGGGCCGGCGATTCGGTCCCCGCGGCCGGCCGGCACAGGGCGACCACCAGGGCCATCGCCGGCAGGTCGATCGCCGTGGCGAGCCACAGGCCGGGCTGGACCACTCCGTGCAGCAGCGCGCCGCCGAGGACGAAGCCCGCGAGGGCGAGCAGCGCGGCCGCGAGGCCCCCCGTCCGCGGCGCGGCGACGGCGTAGACGAGGTAGCTGACGGTGACCGCGCCGAGCCCCTCCACCGAGCCGATCGCCGCGTCGGCGGCGAAGCGCTCGCCCTGCTCGGCGGCGAGGTAGATCGAGATCGGCGCCGAGGTCAGCGGGAGGCCCGAGAGCAGGCCGCCGACGAGGCTGCCCCACCGGCGCGCGGCCGCCGACACGGCCCACATCAGGGTCGGCGTGACGACGATCTTGGCGGCGATCAGGCTCATGGCGACCGGCGGGGCCCGGGGCCTCAGGCCGCCTGGGGCGGCCCGTCATCCTCCGGGTCGGCGGGCGAGTTGAGGATGTCCTCGAGCTCGTCGACCAGCCGGTCGACCTGGTCCTCGGTGGCGAGCACCTTCAGAACCTCCCCGGTCTCCGTCTCGACGGCCAGCTCGATATGCGGCCCGACCCGGGCCGTCAGGATCCGGGCCAGGATCTTGATTGCGCTCATGCGAGTGCCTCCTCCGCGGCGATGAGGCCGACCGCCACCGCCGGTCCACAGGTCGAGATGCCGTCGCGCGCGCCGCCGATCCGGTCCGCCAGCAGCGTCACGAGCGGTGTCGAGGGCCGGCCGAGACGCTCGGCGAGGCGGGCGCCCACGAAGGCGCCGGCGCCGCACAGGACGAGGGGCGCGTCCGCGCCGAGATCGGGCCGGCTGAGGATCTCCGCCGCCGCGTCGTGCAGCAGGCGCAGCTGCGCCTCGGCGAAATGGGCGGCGAGCGCCGTCCAGGCCGCTCCGGGCGCCTCCGCCCGGTCCCGCCCGACGATCCGGGCGAGCCGGGTCTCGCTCTCGGCGACCGTCTTGCCCTTGCGGTCGCCGCTCGGCTGCTGGTCGGCGCCCTCGGGGAGCTGGCCGAGGATGCGGTAGACGTCCGCCATGTGGGCGAAGGTCTCGGTCATCAGCCGGGTCCGGCGGCCCGCGAAGGGGGCGTGGTCGGACAGGGCGATCACCGGCGTGCGCACCGCGCCGGTATAGACGAGCTCGCCGGTCTCCAGCCGTTCGGCGTCGCTGTAGCCGGTCGCGGCCGCCCGCCCGCCCACGACGGGAATCAGGTCGGCGGTGGTCGAGCCGATATCGACCAGCAGCGCGTCCGGGACGTGCCGGCCGGCGAGCGCCGCGGTGGCGTGCCAGTTGGCCGAGGCCACGTCCGCCGACAGGGACGCGGCCGCCTCGGGGGCGACGAGGCCGGAGCGGCCGGCGTAGATGCGCACAGTCCCGGCGAGGTGCGACCCGGCCCATCCGGCGAGCGCCGCGACGCCGTCGCGCCGGTCGGCGAAGCAGTCGGTCAGCTCGCCCGTCATGGTCACGGCGTGCAGGGCCGCGCCGCGGGCCCAGTCGGGGGCGGCCTCCAGCGCCCGATCGAGGGCCGGCAGGCCCTGCCAGAGCGGGCACGGCACCTGGGCGGCGGCCGCAACCCGGCCGTCCTCGACCAGGGCGACCTTGACGTGGACCCCGCCGAGGTCCCACCCGATGGTCGTTGGGTTTGATGAGCGCATGGGACCGCGATGAGCGCCTCGATGGACCACAGGATCGGGCGCCCCGGCTTCGCGGTGATCCCGGTGCTCGATCTCCGGGGCGGCCGCGTGGTGCGGGCGCGCCGGGGCGAGCGCTCCTCCTATGCCCCGATCGAGACGCCCTTGGCAAAGGGCTCGGCGCCGGACGCGGTGGCCCGCGGGCTGGTCGACGCGTGGCCCGCCGCGATCCTCTACGTCGCCGATCTCGACGCGATCATCGACCGCGCCGCCCCCGATCTCCGCGCCCTGGAGGCGATCGCCCGCGCCTGCCCGGGGATCGCCCTGTGGGTCGATGCCGGCTTCGCCGAGCCGGAGGGCGTCGCGGCTTTCCTAGAGGCCGGGCTCGGGCGACCGGTGATCGGCAGCGAGAGCCAGGCGGATGCCGACCTCGTGACGCGGCTCGGCGACCGGGCGGTGTTCTCCCTCGACACGCGCGGCGCGGAGCGGCTCGGCCCGGCGGCCCTCCACGACGATCCGGCGCTCTGGCCGCCGGAGGTGATCGCCATGACGCTGGCGCAGGTCGGCGCCGGGGCCGGCCCGGACCTCGCGGCCCTGGGAGCCCTGCGCGCGCGGGCGCCGGATCGCCGCCTCTACGCGGCGGGCGGCGTGCGCGGCCCTGACGACCTGCGGGCGCTCCGGGCGGCCGGGATCGCCGGGGCGCTGGTCGCCTCGGCCCTCCACGACGGCACCCTGTCCCGGGCGACGGCGCCCGACCTCGCCTGACGCTTCCGGCCCGGGCCTACGGCTGCTAAACCGCGCGACAGAGAGACCACCGACACGAGCCGTCAGACGATGGAAAAGTTCACCACCCTGGAGGGCGTCGCGGCGCCCCTGCGGACGATCAACGTCGATACCGACCGGATCATCCCGGCGAAGTACCTAAAGACGATCCGGCGGACCGGGCTCGGCAAGAGCCTGTTCGCCGAGATGCGCTACCGGGAGGACGGCTCCGAGAACCCGGACTTCATCCTCAACCAGCCGGCCTACCGGAACAGCAAGATCCTGGTGTGCGGCGACAATTTCGGCTGCGGCTCGTCCCGGGAGCACGCGCCCTGGGCGCTGGCCGATTTCGGCATCCGCTGCGTGATCTCCACGAGCTTCGCCGACATCTTCTTCAACAACTGCGCGAAGAACGGCATCCTGGCGATCGTCGTGTCGCCCGAGGATTTGGAGAAGCTCTTCGAGGACGCCGAGCGCGGCGCGAACGCCACCCTGACGGTCGACCTGGCGGCGCAGACGATCCGGGGACCGGACGGCGGCACCCTGCATTTCGACGTCGACGAGGGCCGCAAGCACAACCTGCTGAACGGCCTGGACGAGATCGGGCTGACGCTGGAGCGCGTCTCCTCCATCGACGCCTACGAGCAGAAGCTCGCCCAGCGCGAGTGGGCCTGAGCGACCGGACCCGCGTCCCGACGGCGGTCGCGTCGCGCTGACGCGACCGCCGGTCCGAGGCCAGGGCCTGCCTCACCCGAGCCGCATGGACAGCTCCACGTCCTCGGCGAACGGCACCGACAGGTAGCCGCGGCTCGGCGCGCGCACCCGCTGCAGGTAGTCCGGGCTGTGGTCCGCGTTGTCGGCGATCACCAGGGCCCCCGGTCCGAGGCGACTCTCCACGAGGCTCAGAACCTCCGGATAGAGCCCCTTCGCCCCGTCGAGGAGCAGCAGGTCGACCGAGTCGGGCAGGTCGAGGCCGAGGGTCTGGAGGGCGTCGCCCTCGCGGAACTCGACGAGGTCCGCCAGCCCGGCCTCCATCAGGTTCGCCCGCGCCCGCACCACCTTGGACGGCTCGAACTCGCAGGTGATCAGCCGGCCGCCGCCGTTGTCGCGCAGGGCCGCGGCGAGGTGCAGGGTCGAGAGACCGAAGGACGTGCCGAACTCGACGATCGTCCGCGCCCGGCGGGTTCGCGCGAGCATGTAGAGCAGATGGCCGGTCTCCCGCGAGACCGCGAGGGGCATATCCTTGAGCCGGCTGTAGAAGTCCCGGTAGCCGGTGCGGCTGCCCATGAGGCGCGCCCGCTCGTCCGCCGAGAGATCGCCGATGGCGCTCAAGGGTGAGGAGGCCTCCGCCTGCGCGAAGAGACTGTCCAACAGCGACGCGATACGCGGTTCGGCGAGTGTGGATGCTGAGAGTGACATGGCGCGTTGCTTTCCGTCTTGCGCGTTCAACTGAACACGACGCAGAGTACCGGCGCCCCCTGCCCGCGCCTATTCGCGTTCCGAGCCCCGCCCCATGCCCGACCGGCCAAGTCTCGGGATCTCCAGGCGAAAGCAGCCCCGGCAGGCGCGCTCCAGCGACCTCGTCGCGGCCGTTCTGGAGGCCGCCGCTCAGGTTCTGGCGGAGGTCGGCGCGGCGCGCTTCACGACGGCGCGGGTCGCCGAGCGCGCCGGCGTCAGCATCGGCTCGCTCTACCAGTACTTCCCCAACAAGGCGGCGATCCTGTTCCAGCTCCAGAGCGACGAGTGGCGGGACACGAGCGCCCTCCTCGCCGGTATCCTGACGGATCCCGCTTGCGCGCCCGGCGAGCGCCTGCGCGCCGCGGTCCACGCCTTCGTGCGTTCGGAATGCGCGGAGGCCGCGATGCGCCGGGCCCTCGACGCGGCCGCCCCGGCCTATCGCGACGCGCCCGAGGCCGCGGAGCCGCAGCTGGCCGGCTCGCAGGCCTTCCGCGACTTCCTGCGCGCGGCACTTCCCGCGGCGCCCGAGACGGACCTGGCGGTCGCGGGCGAGATCATCGCGATGACGCTCGGCGAGGTCGGCGAGCGCATCTCGGAGGTGGTCCGGACCGAGGCGGCCATGGCGACCTTCGCGGACGCCCTGGCCGACATGCTCTGCGCCTATCTGGACCGCCTGGGCAGCCGAGACCGGGCCGGCGCGCCGTCCTGAAGACGAGCCCCGGGCCCGGCGAACCGGACGCGGCCCTATCCCAGTCGGCTCAGCCGGACTCGCCGGTGAACGCCTCGAAGGCGCGGGCGGTGTAGACCAGGGCGGCGCCGGCGTTCAGTGCCACCGCCACGCCCAGCGCCTCCACGACCTCCTCCTTGCTCGCGCCGGCCTTGCGGGCGGCGTCGGAATGCACCGCGATGCAGCCGTCGCACCGGGTCGTGACCGCGACCGCGAGGGCGATCAACTCGCGGGTCTTCGCGTCCAGCTTGCGCTCGGTCGGAGCCGCCGCGGCGAGCTGGTCGTGGGCCTTGAGGAGGTCCGGGCTCACCGCACCGATGTGCCCGAGCGTGCTGACGAGCTCGGCGCCGTACTAATTCCAGTCCTTCATCATGCGTCCCGTCTCCCTGTTCGTTGACCCGACCGGCGATGCGCCAGTACGGTGCCAACCTACCGGTTGGTAGGCCGCAGGGTCAAGACGAGGCGGGTTTCCTCACCGTTCGTTAACCCACATGTCGCCTGAATCCGCGCCCAGACTCCGTTCCGCATCGTGAGGATCGTCAGCATGCCGAAGCACCCGACGGGACCGAGGACGGCGCGCGCGCTCGGGCTGCTCGCCGGCATCGCGGTCCTGCCCCTGGCGAGCCTGCCGGCGCGGGCCGATTTCGACAGCTGCCTCGCCGGCATCCAGTCGCAGGCGGCAGCGGCGGGCGTCTCGGCGCAGACCTTCCGGGCCGCCACGAGCGGCATCGGCTACGACGACAAGGTGATCGAGCTGTCCCAGGCGCAGCCCGAGTTCAAGACGCCGATCTGGGACTACATGGCGGCGCTCGTCGACGACGAGCGGGTCGAGGACGGGCGCGCGGCCATGCGCCAGAACGCGGCGGCGCTCGCCCAGGCCGAGTCGCGCTACGGGGTCGACCGCTACACGATCGCGGCGGTCTGGGGCGTCGAGTCGAATTTCGGCAAGAACCTCGGCAAGATGCCGCTGGTGCAGTCGCTGGCGACGCTCGCCTGCTCGAACAACCGCCGTCGGGACTTCTTCCGCGGCGAGCTGATCGCCACCCTGCGGATCATCGAGCGCGGCGACATCGCGCCGGAGCGGCTGACCGGCTCCTGGGCGGGCGCCTTCGGCCAGACCCAGTTCATGCCGACGACCTATCAGCGACTCGCCGTGGACGGCGACGGCGACGGCCGGCGCGACGTGGTCGACTCCGTGGCCGACGCCGTCGCCTCCACCGCCAACTTCCTGCGCGTCGCCAAGTGGCAGAACGGTCAGGTGTGGGGCTACGAGGTAAAGCTGCCCCGCGGCTTCAACGTCGGCGCCGCCGGGCGCAAGAACAAGAAGCCGGTCGCCCACTGGGCGTCGCTCGGCGTCACCCGCGCGGACGGGCGCCCGCTCTCGGGCGAGGGCCCGGCCGGGATCCTGGCGCCCGCCGGCATCGACGGACCGGCCTTCCTGGTGACCCGGAACTTCGACGCGATCTACTCGTACAACGCCGCCGAATCCTACGGCCTCGCCATCGCGGTCCTGTCCGACCGGCTGCGCGGCCGGCCCGGCGTCCAGGCCGCCTGGCCGACCGACGACCCGCCCCTGTCGCGGGCCGAGCGCCGCGACCTCCAGACCCGGCTGGCCGCCCGCGGCTACGACGTCGGCGAGCCGGACGGTAAGGTCGGCCAGAAGACGCGCGACGCCATCAAGGACGTCGAGCGCCGGCTCGGCATGACGCCCACGGGCCGCGCCGGCGGCAAGGTTCTGGAGGCCCTGCGCGGCGGATGAGCCGGCGGCTGATCACGTCGGGGTCCCCGTTCGAGCGGGATTACGGCTACTCCCGGGCGGTGGTCGACGGCGACACCGTCTACCTGTCCGGGACGACCGGCTACGACTACGCCACGATGACGATGCCCGACGGCGCCGCCGCGCAGGCCGAGGCCTGCTGGCGCACGATCCGTTCGGTCCTCGCCGAGGCCGGGACCGGCCTCGCCGGCATCCTGCGCGCCACCTACTACGTCACCGACCGGGACGATGCCGAGGCCGTGCTGGCCGTCTGCGGGCGGGTGCTGGCGGACGTCCGGCCCGCGGCCACGATCGTGGTCGTGGCGGGCCTCCTGCGCCCCGAGATGCGCGTCGAGATCGAGGTGACCGCGCGGATCGGCTAGACGCCTGTCCCGCTCCCGATCGCGCCGTCTCCGCGCCGTTCCGTCGGGCCGCGGCGCCACTCCGATCCGCAGATGACGTCATCCCCATCGTGCCCGAGATCTGCGTGCAAGGGAGCGACTCGATCCCGGTCATTCGGGCGGGTCGGGCGTAGCCCCGCGCCGCGGGCACGATCTCAGGTTCTGCTCGCCGACTGACGGCCCGCTCCTGCCGCCGGCGCAGACCGCGTCGCGAGTGACCGCTTCCTCGCCCGCCCTGCGCGCCTGAACCGCGTGTCTTTCAGATCTCGATCCAGATCTGCGAGATTACGTTGACATGCGGGCTCAGATTTATCAGGCCACACCGCAGCATCGACGAGTTTGTCGATCTCGCGGAACGTATTATGATAAAGATATTTTTGAGTAAGAATCTATCGCGTAGGATGATGACGCAGATTGCCTTGATAGGTCTACTTATATCGGTCATCGGTGTCATCGGACTGCGCATGTATTACCAGGAAATGCTGTCGGGGCGGCTGCAGTCCCTGCGCACGGTCACGGAGTTGTTCACCACCTATGCGCAAAGTCTCGAGAGCCGGGTCAGGAGCGGCGCCCTGTCCCGTGCGGCGGCCCTGGCGGAGCTGGCCGAGACCGCCATGGCCATGCGATTCGATAACGGCACCAACTACGTCGCCATCTACACGATGGACGGCACGGTCCTGGCGGTCCCCGACCGCCGTCTCGTCGGCAGCAACCAGCTGGAGACCCGGCTCAACGGCGTTCGCGCGGCCGGAACGCTGATCGAACGGCTGAAGACCTCCGACACGGCGACGCTGAGCCATCTCTACCCCCGGCCGGGGCACGAAGGCCTGTCTCCGAAGACGACGCTCGCCGTCAGGTTCGAGCCCTGGGACATCATGATCGCGGCGGGGACCTACACCGACGACATCAGGGCCGCCTTCCAGGCGCTCGCCCTCGCGGCGATCGGCCTTCTGCTCGGGGTCGGCGCGCTCGGCGTGATCGGCTCCGTCCTGATCGGGCGCGGCATCACGCGCCCGCTCGACCGCCTCGGTCGCCGGATGCAGGCGCTCGCCCGGGGCGACGGCGCGGAGCCGATACCGGGACTCGAGCGGACGGACGAGATCGGTCAGATGGCCCGGACCGTCGAAGTGTTCCGGCAGGCGCTGGTCGCCAAGGCCGAGACGGACCGGGCGGTCGCGCGCGAAGCTGAGGCCAAGGTCCGGCATGCGCAGACCCTCGACGCGCTCACCCGGGCGTTCGAGGCCCGGGCCGGGGCGCTGATGACGGGCGTCTCCGCGGCCGCCACGGAGATGCAGGCGACCGCCGAGGCGATGGCGCGGACGGCGTCGCGCACGAGTGCCCGAGCGACGCGCGTCGCCGGGGCCGCGCAGGAGACCGCCGGGAGCGTGCAGAGCGTCGCCGCGGCCACCGAGGAGATGGCGATCACCATCCAGGAGATCTCCGGACGGATGGCGCAATCCTCGGCCAAGACCGCGCGGGTGGCCACCGAGGCGCGGCGCACGGACGCCCTCGTGGGCGATCTCGCCGACGGGGCCGAGCGGATCGGGGCCGTCGCCAGCATGATCGCGGGCATCGCCCGTCAGACCAACCTCCTCGCCCTCAACGCCACGATCGAGGCGGCGCGGGCCGGCGAGGCGGGCCGGGGCTTCGCCATCGTGGCGGGGGAGGTCAAGGCGCTGGCCGAGCAGACCGCGGCCGCGACCGAGGAGATCGCCGCGCGGATCGGCGCGGTTCAGGCCTCGACCCGGCAGGCCGTCGAGGCGATCCACGGGATCGGCCGCAGCGTGGGCGAGGTCAGCACGCTCGCCGCGTCCGTCGCGGCCGCGATCGAGCAGCAGGGCGCGACCACCGAGGAGATCGTGCGCAGCGTCGCGCGCGCGGCGGCCGGCACGGAGGCCGTCACCGGCAACATCGCCGAGGTCTCGCAGGGAGCCGAGGCGACGGGCGAGGCGGCCGAGCAGGTGCTCGGCGCCGCGATCGACCTGTCGCGCAGGTCCGATCAGCTCTCCGCCGAGATCCACCGGCTCCTTGGCGGGATCCGGGCTGCCTGAGGCGCGCTATCGGCCGACTGGACGGACCTGTCGGCCACGAAAAAACCGGCCCGGCTGAGCCGGACCGGTCTGAAACGGGGCCATCGCTCCGGCCTGCGGAGCGAATCGGACAGCTTACTCCGCGGCGGCGGGCGCCGGGGCCGGAGTGTCCTTGGCCTTGTAGCGGTCGGTGCGCTCGACGATGCGGGCCGACTTACCGCGCCGGTCGCGCAGGTAGTACAGCTTGGCGCGGCGCACCTTGCCGCGGCGGGCTACCTTGATCGAGTCGATCATCGGGGAATGGACCGGGAAGACGCGCTCCACGCCCTCACCGTAGGAGATCTTGCGGACCGTGAAGCTCTCGTTGAGGCCGCCGCCCGAGCGGGCGATGCAGACGCCCTCGTAGGCCTGGACGCGGGTGCGCTCGCCTTCCTTCACGCGGACGTTGACGATGAGCGTATCGCCCGGCTCGAAATCCGGGATGGTCTTGGCGAGGCGCGCGACTTCCTCGCGCTCCAGCTGCTCGATGATGTTCATGGCATAGCTCCGGCCGTCGCGCCGTTCCGCCCCTCATGGGCGATCGGCGCCAGGATTTCGGCGATCCTGTTGTGAGTTGGGCGGCTCTCTACAGGATCGGCGCCGGCTTGTCGATTGGGTTGCCGCCGCGATCCGTCCGCGCTGCTGCCGGCGCGGCGGATCGTCGGTCGACTTGGGATCAGGGCCCGATGCGCGCCGCCCGTGAAGCGCTCCGGCCTCGCGTCAGCGGCGCTCCCCGGATGCGGATCGTACTTCGGGCAGCACGCAGGCAGAGAGGAAGGCGGCGAGATCGTCCGTGATGTGGTCGATATGCGGCTCGCGCACCGCCTCCTGCTCGAAGGCCTCGCGGTAGGGATCGGTGACCTTCGGCACCACCAGCACGGTCGCCATGCCGAGGTCGTGCGGCACCGCGAGGTTGCGGGCGATGTCCTCGAACAGGGCGGCGCGGGTCGGTTCGACGGCGTGCTTCTCCAGGAACCGCTCGTAGGTCGTGCGCTCCGGCTTCGGCACGAAGTCGGCGGCGGCGATGTCGAACACGTCCTCGAAATGGTCGAGGATGCCGAGCTTGGCGGCGACGTTCTCGGCGTGCCGGCGCGACCCGTTGGTCAGGATCAGCTTGCGCCCGGGCAGCCGCTCGATCGCGTCGCCGAGGCTCTTGTCGAGCTTGATCGATGAGTGGTCGATGTCGTGCGCGAAATCGAGGAAGTCGTGGGGATCGACCCGCGACTCGACCATCAGCGCCGACAGCGTCGTGCCGTAGCGGTGGTAGAAGTACTTCTGCAGGGCGCGGGCCGAGATCCCGTCGAGCCCGTAGAGCTGCATCACGTACAGGGTGATGCGCTCGTCGACCTTCGGCCAGACCGCCGCGTCGCTCGGGTAGAGCGTGTTGTCGAGGTCGAACACCCAGGTGTCGACATCGGCGAAGCCGCGCGCCGCGGGCGTGGTGAACTGGGCCTTGTCGGGGTGGTGCACCGGAACCCCTCAGGTTGCTGTTGCCCCGGAATCTGGACCGGAACGGTCAAGCTCGCAAGTTCGGTGCTTGCCGGTACCTTGCCCGGGCCTTGCTGGGTCGGCCCCTCCGGGGCGGGCGGGGTACGACAATGCGCTGGGCGCGCGGAGGTTGCGCCCGCGCGCCGCGCCGGGATCCGGTACGGTGCGCGGGCGGTCCGGATCTCAGCCGCGACGGATCAGGGTGCCGGCACCGTAATCGGTGAACAGTTCGAGCAGCACGGCGTGGTTGACCTTGCCGTCGAGGATGACGACCGCCTCGACGCCGCGCTCGATCGCGTACATGCAGGTCTCGATCTTCGGGATCATCCCGCCCGTGATGGTGCCGTCGGCGATCAGGCGCCGGCAATCCTCCACGGTGAGTTCCGGGATCAGCTTCTTGTCCTTGTCGAGGACGCCCGGCACGTCGGTGAGCAGCAGCAGGCGCTTGGCCCGGAGCGCCCCGGCGATCGCCCCCGCGAAGGTGTCGGCGTTCACGTTGTAGGTCTGCCCGTCCGCCCCGTAGGCGACCGGCGCCAGGACCGGGATCAGCTCGGCCTTGAGCACCGCGTCGAGGACGCCGCGCTCGACGTGGTCCGGCTCGCCGACGAGGCCCAGATCGACGGTCTGCTCCACGCGGCTCTCGGGATCGACGACGGTCTTCATCGCCCGCTTGGCCCGGACCATGTTGCCGTCCTTGCCGCACAGGCCGACCGCCCGGCCGCCCTCGGCCGAGATCCAGCCGACGATCTGCTTGTTGATCAGGCCGGCCAGGACCATCTCGACCACCTCGACGGTGGCCTCGTCGGTGACGCGCAGGCCGCCGCGGAACTCGGACTGGATGCCGAGCCGGTCGAGCATCTTGCCGATCTGCGGTCCGCCGCCGTGCACGACGATCGGCTTCAGGCCGGACTGCTCCAGCAGGACGATGTCCTCGGCGAAGTCCTCGGCCGCGGCCCGGTCGCCCATGGCGTGGCCGCCGTACTTGATGACGACGATCTCCTGGTCGTAGCGCTGCATGTGGGGCAGCGCCTGGGCCAGGACCTCGGCACGCACGTGCACGTTGGGCAATTCGGTCATCGCGGTCCTTCGCCGATCCTTGGGTCGGGTCCTCGGGGGCGGATCCGGGCCTCCCCGTCGGGCGGGGGCGCTTCTACAGGAAGCCGCCCGCGCTGCGAAGCCGCCCCGCGCGCCGTCGCGGAGGCGCGCCGCGCGGACCGGCGGCCGATGCGGGGCGCTCCGGGACCCGCTGTCAAACTACAGTCATGCTTCGCGGGTGTTGCATTCCCGTGACAGACTGGAGCAGATCCAGGCTGGCCCAGGTTGCATCCTCACGCGGCCCGGATCATGTTGCATCGCAGCAAGCCGAGGGCGAGCTGCCGGGAGGGCCCGATGCGGATTGCGATGATTGGGGCCGGATATGTCGGCCTGGTCTCAGGCGCCTGCCTGGCCGATTTCGGCCACACGGTCGTGTGCATCGACCGGGATCCCGACAAGATCGCCAGCCTGAACGCCGGCCGCATGCCGATCTACGAGCCGGGCCTCGACGTCCTGGTCGCCGAGAACGTCCGCCAGGGCCGGCTCGCCTTCCGCGCGACCATGCGGGACGCCGTGGCCGAGGCGGACGCGGTCTTCATCGCGGTGGGCACGCCCTCCCGCCGCGGCGACGGCTTCGCCGACCTGAGCTACGTGTTCGATGCCGCCCGGGAGATCGCCGGGTCCCTGTCCGGCTTCACCGTGGTTGTGACCAAGTCGACCGTTCCGGTGGGCACGGGCGACGAGGTCGAGCACATCATCCGCGAGACCAACCCCGAGGCGCAGTTCGCGGTCGCCTCGAATCCCGAGTTCCTGCGCGAGGGCGCGGCCATCGCCGACTTCAAGCGCCCCGACCGCATCGTCGTCGGCGCCGAGGAGGCCCGGGCCGAGGCTGTGATGCGCGAGGTCTACCGGCCGCTCTACCTCAACCAGGCGCCGATCATGGTCACCTCGCGCCGGACGGCCGAGCTGACCAAGTACGCGGCGAACGCGTTCCTCGCGGCGAAGATCACGTTCATCAACGAGGTGGCGGACCTGTGCGAGGCGGTGGGCGCGGACGTGCAGGCGGTGGCGCGCGGCATCGGCCTGGACAACCGGATCGGGTCGAAGTTCCTGCATGCCGGGCCGGGCTACGGCGGCTCGTGCTTCCCCAAGGACACGCTGGCCCTGGTCAAGACCGCGCAGGACGCGGGCACGCCGCTGCGGCTGGTCGAGACGGTGGTGGCGGTCAACGACCAGCGCAAGCGCGCGATGGCGCGCAAGGTGATCAAGGCCTGCGGCGGGTCGGTGCGGGGCA
>NZ_FOZY01000068.1:0-7767 GCF_900116245.1 Methylobacterium sp. yr668
GCGCTCGGCACCGACAACGAACCGTCCCATGCCATCCTCCGGTCGTGCAGAGGAAAGCTACCACCTTCGGGGTTTTGACACAGCCAGGGTCGGAAACGGCAGGGCCGCTCCGGGCGGGTTTGCGCCGGTCCGCTTCCGTGCCGCATCAAGCCCGAGCGGACGTCACCATGCCCCTCCTCGGACCGTCGCAAACCCGCGCGCCGTCCTGATTGACGCGCGCCGTTTTATGTAACATCACTTGTCACATGAGACGTGACAGCCGCCTTTCCGGCATCCTCCACGTGCTGCTGCACATGGCGGAGGAGCCGCGACCGCTCACCTCCGAGGCACTCGCCGCCGCCATGCAGACCAATCCATCCGTGGTGCGCCGGACCATGGCCGGGCTCCGGGAGGCGGGCTTCGTCCGGTCCGGGCGCGGGCACGGGGGCGGCTGGACCCTCGCGCGCGACCTTCACGGGATCACCCTCCGCGACATCCACGTCGCCCTGGGTTCGCCAGACCTGTTCGCCATCGGCAACCGCACCGAGGCACCCGGCTGCCTCGTCGAGCAGGCCGTGAACGCGGCGCTCGACGACGGTTTCCGCGAGGCCGAGCGGGTGCTGCTGGACCGCTTCGGCAGCGTCACCCTCGCCGCGCTCAGCGCCGACTTCCACGCCCGCCTCGCCGCGCGCGGCGGCGCCCTGACCCTGGAGCAAGCCCATGCCGTTTGACGTGATCGTCGTGGGAGGCAGCTTCGCCGGCTTGGCGGCGGCCACCTACATCGCCCGCGGACGGCGCTCGGTCTGCGTGGTCGACGCGGGCAGCCCGCGCAATCGGTTCACCGAGGCCTCGCACGGATTCCTTGGCCAGGACGGCAGCGACCCGCGGGCGATGCTCGCGCAGGCCCGCGCCCAACTCGCGGCGTACCGGCAGGCGACCTTCGTGGAGGGTGAAGCGGTCGACGTCCGGGCGGGACGGGGCTTCACCGTCACCCTCGCGAGCGGGGCGACCATGGAGGCAGCGCGCCTCGTCCTCGCTTACGGCATCTCGGATGTGCTTCCGAAGATCCCGGGCTTGGCGGAGCGATGGGGCAGAAGCGTGCTGCACTGTCCCTACTGCCACGGCTACGAGTTCGCAGACGGGAAGCTCGGCGTGCTGGCCGCGTCCCCGCTATCCGCGCATCAGGCCATGCTGATCGCCGAATGGGGGCCGACGACGCTCTACCTAAACGGCGGGGACATGCCCGACGAGGAGACATGCGCCCGGCTCGCGAACCGTGGCGTCGGGATCGAGCCTGCCGCCGTTGCGGCCCTCGTCGGCGAGGGTGGGACGCTGTCGAGCTTGATGCTCGGCGACGGGCGCACGGCGGCCGTCGAGGCACTCTATCTCGCCCCGCGTTCGCGCATGAACAGCCCGCTGGCGGAACGGCTCGGCTGCGCGCTCGACGAAGGGCCGTTCGGTCCGGTCATCCGGACGGATGCCACCAAGCTGACGACGGTGGCGGGGGTGTATGCGGCCGGCGACATCGCGCGGGCGCCCCACAGCGTGAGTTGGGCCGTGGCGGACGGCGTCACAGCGGGTGTCTCGGCCCACCAGTCACTCGTGTTCGCGAGCTTGGCTGCCTGATCGGCGACGGCCTCGCGGACGGCGAACCCCAGGCCCTCCAGCCGCTCTGCGAATTTTCGGACCCCGGGGCAGGATGGTTCCGCCTACCGGCTTGAGGCGCTCACCGCGACGGTCACCATAGGATCGCGGGCACGCTTGCCGTAACGGCTTGCGATGGGTCAGGATCGGCCTGGAAGACCGTACGCGGCTTCGATGCGCGAGCGCTCCTACCCGAGGTGCCTTGATGTCGTTCGAGACGATGGGGGACCAGCGGCGAGGAACATGCCAGGTGCTCGGTCGGGTCGACCATCGGTCCCGGTTGGTCGTCGAACGCCGGGTCAACGGCGCCGGATCGCACCCGAGGCAAGCCTATCCCTGCAACGAGCTCATCGTGATGCTCGGCGGCCGCGCTGTCGTACGACGCACCGGTGACGGTCAGGACGAGAAGTGCCTCGCCGGGGCCGGAACGGCCTGGACCGGACCGGTCGGCTTCATGGAGAAGGCGGAACTCTCGGAGGCCATCTCGTGCCTCCACGTGTGCCTGCCGCCGGCCCTCATCGAGCACAGTGCCCTGGCGGACTACGGCATAGACGCCTCGCTGGTCGAACTCGCCTTCGTCGGCGGCTTGGCCGACCCGCTCCTCGTCAGCTTCGCACGGGCGTTCGAGGGCATGCTCGGCAGGCCGCAATCGCCGACGGACCGGTTGTTCGTCGATGGTCTGACGACCGCTTTGGCGGCCCACCTGATCGCCAATTACACGGTGGACCGCTGGAAGCCGTCCACCGCTCCGCGAAAGTTCGACGACCGCCGCCTCAAGCGGGTGACCGATTACATCGAAGCGCATTACGCCGACCCCATTCCCCTCGAACGCCTCGCGGCCGAGGCCTGCCTCAGCCCCTTCCACTTCGCGCGCCTGTTCCGCGAGGCGACCGGCCTGACCCCGCATCGCTACGTGACGGACCGGCGGGTCCGAGCGGCCCGGGAGGCGCTGGCGCTTGGTCGGGCCACGCTGATGGAGATCGCGGTCGAGCAGGGCTTCGGCACGCAGGACAACTTCACGCGGGTGTTCCGCAAGAGCACCGGCCTGACGCCCGGGCAGTACCGGGCCACGGTCCGTCGCTGAGACCGACCGGCCTTTCGTCGCTCGATACCCCATACGCAACAACGGCCGGCAGGTTCGCAAGAACGGCCGATACGGCTCCGTGCGGGGCCTGTACGCCGTTTCGCGGGGCTAGTCGGGGTTATCGCGAGGGACACGACCCCCTTCTGCCGGCCCGACGACGACGGCCCCGATGTCGCGCTGACTTCCCCACGCTCGGAGGAGCCATGACCATCAGGGACGCCCTGCTCGCCGGCCCGCTCGGCTTCGGCGCCGCACCACTCGGCAACATGTTCCGCGACATCCCCGACGACGAGGCGGAAGCCACGGTCGACGCGGCGTGGCAGGCCGGCACGCGCTACTTCGACACCGCGCCCTTCTACGGGAGCGGCCTGTCGGAGATCAGGCTCGGCAAGGCCCTGTCGAAGTACCCGCGCGACGCCTACCGCCTCAGCACCAAGGTGGGCCGCATCATCCTCGACGAGGTCGAGACCGGCGCTCGCGACCAGGGCGAGAAGGGCGAGATCTTCAAGTACGGTCGCCCGAACAAGGTCGTCTACGACTACACGGCCGACGGCGCCAAGCGGTCCATCGAGGACAGCCTGAAGCGCATGGGCGTCGACCGGCTCGACTTCGTGTGGGTCCACGACATCGCCAGGGATTTCCACGGCGACAAGTGGATCGGGCTGTTCGAGCAGGCGCGCACCGGGGCCTTTCCCGCCCTCGACCGACTGCGCGACGAGGGCGTGATCGAGGCCTGGGGCCTCGGGGTGAACAACGTCGAGCCGGTGGAGCTGCTGCTCTCGCTCGACGAGGTGCGCCCGAACGGCACCCTGCTCGCAGGCCGCTACACGCTCCTCGACCACGGGAGGGCGCTTGAGCGCCTGATGCCGGCCGCGGTCGAGAGGAAGGTCGAGATCGTCATCGGCGGTCCGTACAGCTCGGGCGTGCTCGCGGGCGGCGCGCACTTCGAGTACGGCTCGGTGCCACCCGAGATCGCCGCCAAGGTCGAGACCATCAAGGCGCTGTGCGGCAGGCACGGCGTGCCGATCAAGGCGGCGGCGCTCCACTTCTCGCTCGCCCATCCCGCCTCGGCCGCGGTCATCCCCGGGGCGAGCCGCCCGGAGCGGATCGCGGAGGACCACGCCGCCATCGGCTTCGAGGTGTCCGGGGATTTCTGGCGCGACCTGCGCCGGAGCGGGGTCGTGGCGCCCGACGCGCCCCTCCCGTCCGGTCAGTAGGGGGCGGCCATGGCGACGGCATCGGCAAGCGTCGAGATCCCGGCTCCGGCCTCCGAGGTGTGGCGGCTCATCGGCGGGTTCGGCTCCCTGCCGGACTGGCTGCCCTACATCCCCAAGTCCGAGTTGCACGAGGGCGGCCGCGTCCGGCACCTGGCGAACCCTGACGGCGGCGTCATCGTCGAGCGGCTGATGGCCTTCGACGAGGCCGGACGGAGCTACAGCTACCACATCCTTCAGTCCCCCTTCCCGCAAAGGGGTTACCTCTCGACCTTGCGGGTCCGGGAGACCGGCGACGGGCAGCGGTCGCGCGTCGAGTGGTCCGGCGAATTCCAGCCGGTCGGGGTCAGCGACGCGGAGGTCACGAAGCTCTTCCAAGGCATCTACGAGGATGGTCTCGCCGCCCTGAGGAAGCGCTACGCCGACGAGGGCTGAACGGCCGGGGCCACCGCATCGCTGCCGGAGCGGCGGTGGAACTTGCGTCCGTTTCCAAGGAAGGCGCGGCTGCACGTGAACGACTACGCCGGGTCGGATGCGGACCGTCCGGCCCCCAACCGAGTGTGCAGATCGCACTACGCCGGCAGCAGGCCCGAGGCGCGGTAGTTCTCGATCAGGTCGTCGAACTGCGAGACGTCCGAGCGGCTCCGCGCGTAGAGCTGGGCGCCTGACACCGCGGCGAAGATCGCCCGCGCCCGCGTCTCCGCATCCCCGGGCTTCACCGCCTTGGCCATCACCAGGACCTTGGCGAGCCAGGCGACGTTGACGTCGGCGAAGCCCTGCGCTTCCCGCTGCACGGCCTCCGGTAGGTTGGCGTACTCGGCCGACATGAAGCTGCACAGGCACAGCCGGTTGCCGTCCTCCAGCGAGCGCCGGAAGGTGCCGGGGTAGAGCCGCAGGCATTCCATCGGGTCGCCGGTCCGCTCCAGCATGGCGTCGAGCTCGACCGCGATGTCCTCCCAGTAGCGCCGCGCCACGGCCGCCCCGAGGTCCGCCTTGCTGGCGAAGTGGTGGTAGATGCTCGCTGCCTTGATGCCGACATCGGCGGCGAGGTCGCGGTAGCTCAGCCCGCCGTAGCCGTGCGCCTGCGCGGTCTTCCGCGCGGCTGCCAGGATCGTCTCCTTCGCGTTCGTGCTCACCCCTGTCTCCCAGTCGGAATCGAAAAACCTACCAATCGTTAGTTAGGGGTTGACGGGTCGAAAATCCAGCCCTAACTGTCTGCCTACCGAACGTTAGGCAGGGAAAGCAGCCATGACCCAGGACATCATCTTCTCCGACGCGACCCGGCTCGCCGAGCTTATCCGCACCCGCGAGGTCTCTCCCGTCGAGGTCGTGAAGGCGCACCTCGACCGCATCGAGGCCGTCGACCCGAAGGTCAACGCCATCGTCACCGTCGCGGACGGCGCGCTCGCCGCAGCGAAGGAGGCCGAGACCGCGGTGATGGCCGGCGGGGACCTCGGGCCGCTGCACGGCGTGCCCTTCACCGTGAAGGACTCCATCGACACCGCAGGGGTGATGACCCAGCGCGGCTCGCCGATCTTCAAGGGCCGTACCCCCGACGCCGACGCGACCAGCGTCGCCCGGATGAAGAAGGCCGGCGGCCTCCTGCTCGCCAAGACGAACCTGCCCGAGTTCTCCTACTGGATCGAGAGCGACAACTTGCTCTCCGGCCGCTCCAACAACCCGTGGGACCTCGACCGCACGCCCGGCGGATCCAGCGGAGGCGAGTCGGCGGCCATTGCGGCGGGGATGTCGCCGCTCGGGCTGGGCACCGACCTCGCCATCTCGGTGCGCGGCCCGGCCGCCCAGACCGGCATCGTCTCGCTGAAGGCCACCCACGGGCGCGTGCCGATGACCGGGATCTGGCCCCGGGCGCCCCGCCGCTTCTGGCATGTCGGCCCGATGGCGCGCTCGATCCGCGACCTCGCGCTCGCCTTCGCGCAGCTCGCCGGCCCCGACGGCGAGGACGCCTTCTCGATCAGCACGGTCCCGTTCGACGCGGGCGTCATGTCGGACCGCAAGCTGCGGGTCGGCTGGATGGTCGGGCCGGGCTTCGGGCCCATCGACACGCAGGTCGCGGCGACGGTGAAGGCTGCCGCCGAGGCCCTCAGGGGCGAGGGCCACCATGTCGAGGAGGTCCGCATCCCGGCGCTGGAGCGCGACTTCGCCCTCGACGTGTTCAACAAGCTCCACGTCATGGAGATGAAGCCGGCCTTCCGCGAGGCGGTGAAGGGCCACGAGGACCAGATGTACAAGATGGCCAAGACGATGCTGTCGCTGCCGGACACGTCGGTGGAGGACTACGTCGCGGCCGAGCAGGCGGCGGAGCGGCTGCGGGACGGCTACGCGGCCTACTTCCGGGACTTCGACGTGCTCCTCACCCCGGTGCTGCCGGTGCCGGCGCACAAGCACGGCATCAGCGAACTCGTCGTCAACGGCGAGACCGTCGACCTGACCTACCTGCAGGGCGCGACCGTGCCGCTGAACGTGACGGGCCTGCCGGGGCTTTCGATGCGGTTCGGGACGAGCCGCGAGGGGTTGCCGATCAACGTGCAGTTGGTGGGAAGCTGGCAGGCGGAGACGACCCTCCTGCACGCCGCCTCGATCTTGGAAGGCATCAGCCTCGTGCGCGGGCTGCACCCGAGCCTCTGAGGGGTGTGACCGGGGCCGGAGATCTGTCCGGCCCTCGACCGCTCGGACGGCAAAATCGTACGACGGCCGTCTAAGACGTGGCGGGCGGCATCGACCGAAGAATGTCGCGGCCCCCGGCCTGACCAATGTCCGCTTCGGAGACGCACACGCGGGCCATCAAGTGACTGAAATGGGCGCAAAGCCGAACGGCCGGTTTTGTGCCCATCGGCGATCCGGCATGGCGCTGTCTGGCCGCAAGCGGCTCGTCCGCTTCGGAGAAGAATTGCCGGAAAAGCGGACAGGCCCCTATCGATCCTTTGCGGAAGGTTAAAAGGTCCACTGATGGGCTGCCGGATGGGGGGAGCACAGCGGCTCATATCAAAGCGAAGCGTTCGTAGCAGAGAACGGCACTCGGGGCTTTTGCCTCTATCCAAGACGCCCACGTTTGTCTTTGAAGAAGCACCTCAGCGTAGTCTTCGCGCTTGTCGCCCCCCATGAGTGCATAAGGCTGTCGAGAGAAAGCCGACCAGCGCCCACGACTAGGGCCTGTCGTCACCTGAGGTGATCGAGGGCTGCAGCGAGGCAGAGGACGCCGCTGAAGCTGGCGGCAGTCTTCTCGTAGCGCGTTGCAACGGCTCGCCACTCCTTGAGCCTTGCCCAGAGCCGTTCGACGATGTTGCGGTTGGTGTAGATCCAAGTCGGGCAGCGCGCAGGAGCCTCGTTGCGCTTGGACGGGATAGCGGGCTTTGCCCCGGCGTCCCGGACGTGTTGCCGGAAGCGGTGACTGGAGTAGCCACGATCCGCGACGACCCATCGCGGAACGCTCGGCAGTTGCTCGAGCAAGGGCAGCGCGTGCGGCAGTTTGATCGGCCCCCACGAGGTGGTCCAAGGTCAAAGTTAGTGCAGTGTCGGTCGCTGGACCACGGCGAGCTTGGCCGGTGCAGCCGGCCAAGCGGCTATAGCTGGCACGAACACCTCTGGCGCGGGCGGCCGGTAGCCCAATGCGCCATGCGGCCGAACCGTATTGTAGTGCCGTCGCCAGCCCTCGATCATGATCTGCGCCTCCTTGAGCGTGTAAAAAATCTCGCCATTCAGCAGCTCGTTGCGTATCTGTGCGTTGAAGCTCTCGACATATCCGTTCTCCCACGGCGAGCCAGGGCTGATGTAGGCCGTCCTTACGCCAACGGCCGCAATCCAGGACTGGACCGACTTGGCGAT
>NZ_FOZY01000069.1:0-7528 GCF_900116245.1 Methylobacterium sp. yr668
TACGCGGACGGGCGGGTGGACCGGACGGTGGCGCTGGGCGCGGCGGTGTCGCAGGCGTCCGGGCTGTCGTCGGGCTGGAACGGCGGGGTGTCGGGCTTTGCCGGCTACGCGCTGGCGACCGGCCTGCCGGTCGAGGTCGTGCCGGAGGTGGGCTTCAGCTACGACCGGCTGACGCGGGGCCGTGTGTCCGAGCGGGGCGGTCTGGTCGGGCAGGGCTTCGGCGGGCAGGGCTTCGGCGGGCAGGGCTTCGGCGGGCAGGGCTTCGGCGGGCAGGGCTTCGGCGGGCAGGGCTTCGCGGTGGCCGACCTCGACGCGGCGCGCAGCCTGGTCGGCGGGCGGGTGACGAGCTGGGCGTTGGCGGGCATTCCGGACCTGCGCCTTGAGGGTCGGGCGTACTGGGCGCACGAGCTGGCCGACACGGCGGCGGTGGTTCGCTCGAGCCTGTTCGGGGCGGGGTTCGCGGGCCGGACGAGCGCGCTGGGCCGGGACGGCGCGGTGCTGGGGGTGAGCCTGACGGGGGCGGTCGCCGCGGGCGTGCGGCTGTCGGTGGGCTATACCGGAGACGTCCGCCCGGGCGCCACCGCCCAGGTGTTCACCGCCGGCCTCCAGGCCGCGTGGTGAGGGGCGCCGCCTTTACCCGGCCGGCGCCGTGGTCCGGAGGCACGCATGCGCGGGAGAGACGGCCCGGATAAGCCACCGCCCGAGCCCGCACCGGCAGTCCGCCGGCGCGGCTTCTTCCGGCGCGTGCTCGACGGTCTCGAAGCCGTCGAGCTGCTGGTCCAGGCGGGCCGGCTGGTCTGGTGGCTCCTGAGAGGCCTGTGGCTGGCCGCCGGCGCGATCGCGCGCCTCTTCGGGGATCGCTGACGTGCGGCGCCGGCAGCGGCGCGGGAATCGATGCCCGCGCGGATGTTTCACGGGAAACATCCGCCGCGCCGCCGCGGCTCGCGCCACCGACAGCCGGGTAATGTCAGCCGAACAGCGCCCGCGCCACGACCTGCGGGTCGATCGGCTTCTGGCAGAGGGCGACGGCGCCGTGGAGCGAGGGCACGGCGACCGGATCGTAGCCGGTCGCGAACAGGAAGGGCACGCCGCGCGCGTGCAGCGCGTCGGCCACCGGATAGACGAGCTCGTCCTGCAGGTTGATGTCGAGGACCGCGGCGTCGATCTCGGTCGTGCCGGCGATCAGCGCCAGCGCCTCGCCGACGCTCGCGACCGGACCCAGCACCTGGGCGCCGCCTTCCTCGAAGCCGGACTTGAGATCGACGGCGATGAAGTAGTCGTCCTCGACGAGCAGGACCCGCCTGCCGGCCAGCGCGCGTGGTTTCGAGGTCATGTGGGGTTGCCTGCGGCTTCTCCCTCGGGGAGCGGGATGTTGATCGAGCAATGTAGCGCCGTGGCGCCGAGTTCGTAGCTGGTCGTCGCCTTCAGGGCGTAGGGCAGGGCGTGCTCGATCAGTTCCCGACCGTAGCCGCCCCGCGGCGCCGCGTCCGCCAGCTCCGGTCCGCGAACGAGACCCTCCTCCACCCATTCCACCAGCAGCCGGCCGCCGCCGTCGTCCGCGCGGTAGGTCCGCCACGTCACGCTCAGGCGTCCCTGCGCGGTGGTGAGCGCGCCGTATTTCAGCGCGTTGGTGGCGAGCTCGTGCAGGGCCAGCGCGAAGGTCTGCACCGTCGCCTTGCGCAGCCGCACCACGGGCCCGTGCAGCCGGATGCGCACTGGCATGGCCGGGGCGTCGAGGGCGGCGAGTTCCGTCTCGATCAGGGAGCGGAGCGTGATCGGTTCCTGATCGGAGCGCGAGAGGAGGCCCTGGACCCGCGAGAGGGCGGACAGGCGATCGTTGAACCGCTGCCGGAACGTCTCGCCGGGTCCGGTCTGGGCCATGGTCTGCTTGGCGATGGAGCGCACGACGCCGAGGAGGTTCCGGGTCCGGTGCTGCAGCTCGGCGACCATGACCTGCTGCCGCTCCTGGAGCTGGCGCAGATCGTCGATGTCGGTCGAGGTGCCGAGCCACTCGACGATCCGGCCCTGCGCGTCGCGGACCGGCGCGGCGCGGGTCTGGAACCAGCAGAACCGGTCCTCGGCGGCGTTGCGGAGCCGGTGCTCGAAGGAGAGGTGGCCGCTCACCGGCGCGTCGCGCCACGCGGCTGCGGCGACCGCCTCATCGTCCGGATGGACCGCCGCCAGCCAGCCCCAGCCCAGGCTCATCGTGTCGGTCTGCCCGGTATAGGCGTGCCATTGCGGGCTCGACCAGATGCAGGCCCCGTCGATCGCGGCGCGCCAGACGAGCTGGGGGATGCCCTGGGCGAGGGTGCGGAACAGCTCCTCGCTCGCGCGCAGGCGGCGCTCGGCCAGAACCCGCTCGGTGCTCTCGACCACGATGGCGATGACCCCGGCCGGGCGCCCGTCCTCCCCGAAGACCGGCGAGTAGTCGAGATTCATCCAGACCGGCTCGGGCCGGCCGTAGCGGTGCAGGGTCAGTTGCTGGTCCTTGTACGACAGCGTCCCGCCGGCGAGGCCGACGCGCATGACGTTGTCGTTGAAGTCGGCGACCTCCGGCCAGCCCTCGCGCACCTTCGAGCCGAGGAGCTCGGGATGGCGGCCGCCCGCGAAGCCCGAATAGGCGTCGTTGTAGATCATGATGCCGTCCTCGCCCCAGAGCAGCACGATCGGCACCGGCGATTGCAGCAGCGTGCTGACCGCGAAGACCAGGCTCTGCGGCCAGTCGGCGATGGGACCCAGCGGCGTCCTCGCCCAGTCGAAGCTCCGGACGAGGTCGGCGAGTTCGCTGCAGCCGGCCGAGAAGATGCGGGCCTCGCTCATGCGGTGACCGACTCGTGAGACTCCGGCTCGGGCGAGCGCAGAGGGTGGAAGCCCGGGCCGCGACCGATCGGGTCGGCCGGCCCGGCGTGCGGGTCACGCCGACGCTACTACACCGCTCCTCTGCCCGGTAGGGGCGCCGCCGGCTCCGGCCCGGTCGCGTCGTCGGGCCGGCAGACGGGTTCTAGCCGCGGCCCGCGGGCTCCGGGAAGCGCCGGGCGAACCAGTCGCGCAGGATCTGCCGCTCGTAGTAGAGGCCGCCGGTGGAGAAGCGGGGATTGGACGTCAGCAGGAAGTTGATGTCCGTCACCGTGTCCGCGCCCTGTGCCACGGCGCGGCCGCCGCGACGCAGGCTGTAGGCGAGGCGGATCCGCGGCGGCGTGGCGTCCGTCACGACCCGCAGGCCGGTCGGGGTCGCGAAGCCGGGCCGGTCGAAGCCCGCCAGATCGACGTCGAGCACCGTGATGTCGAGACGCTCGTCGGGGCGAAGCCGCGCCGTGCCGAGATCCGTGAAGATCCGGGTCAGCTCGGCCAGGGTGACCCGGAGCGGCTGCCCGGAGCCGAAGCGGTTCTCGGCATCGGTGAACCGCTCCGGCGCGGCGTAGCGCACGGTCACCTGCGCCTGTGCCGCCGGCTGTGCCCGGGCGGGGACCGCGGACGACCCGATCACCGAGAGTGCGGCCGCGGCGGCGAGCGCGGCCGATCTTCCGGCGAGACGCGTGCGCATACCGACCTCCTCTCCGCGTGTGGCGGCCTGACCGGGGCAGGCTTGCCGGGAAGAACCGCCCGAACGGGGCCCGGTATCCAGTGCCCCGCGCGGATGTCCGGCTGCGACCGAATGGCGCCCGACCGTCCATAGTCTCGCCGTGATCCGGGCGCCTCGTAGCGCACCCGGCCCGAGGGGCGAGCCGGTCATGGGAGTCCGACGCGCATGATGAACTCTGTTCTCGCGCTTCTCACCGTCGTGGCGGTGCTGGTGGTCACGGCGCTGATCAAGCTGCCGCTCCTGCCGTTCCGCCTGGTCGGCCGCCTTCTGCGGAGCCGCCCGGCGGCGGCCTGACCCGCGCCGCTCAGGCCGCCGCGTCGATGACGAATTCCATCCCGCGACCCGGCCCCTGATCGGAATAGTCGACGAGCGCCAGACCGCGCTCGGCCAGGGTCGCCTCGACGGTGTCCCGCTCCCGGCGCACCATCTGACCCACCGCCAGCGGGGTCAGCCGGGGACTCGCGCGCCGCAAGCGGTCGACGCCGATATGGGCCGGCGTGCCCGCGTCCTCGGCGATCCGGGCCAGGGCCAGACCCAGGTCGCGCGCCTTGGTCTCGGCGGCGGATCTCGGCTTGAACGCCATCTGCTTCTCCTTCTGCTCGGCCACCCGTCTCAGGCGGCCCGCCTGTCGACGCACACATCCGGGAAGGCCCGGATCCAGACCCGACGGCCCTTGGCGTCGTAGACCTCGACCTGCCAGCCCGACCAGTCGAACCGCTCCACGACCCGCTCCATCAGCGCGAGCGCGACCCGATCGGCGTGGGCCCGCACCTGCGCCGCGTTCGGAAACCGGCTGCCGCGCAGGTCGGTCACCAGCTCGTGGCCGTCCGTGCAGTGGAAGCGGTAAAGCCGCGTCGGCATTGAGCTTCCCTCGATCAATCCACAGCACTCCACCGCGATCCGGGAACGGGGCGCATCCGCGGTTGAACCCACCGCGCCGATGCGCTTTGTTCGTGATATGTTCTATACGGATTCGGACGGCGATGCACCCAGATCCCGAGGCGGCCCCTGCGGAGATTCGTCTCAGGGAGGCCGAGACGATCGCCGTGGCCTATCACAGGGCGGCGAAGGGCGACGCGTGGGCCGCGCTCGTCGCAGCCATCGCGGACGCTCTGGTCGATCTCGACGCGCTGGAGCGGCGCCTCGCCCGGCAGGGCGGGCTGATATCGCTGGGCTACGCCCGCGGCCGCACCGGGGCGGGCGGGGTCCGGGAGAAGCGCCGCGCCGGCCCGGAGGGTTGACCGCCCGGCGATACCCGCGCGGTCGGCCGGGCAGCCGGCGGTCTCGCCGCCCGGGCGGCGACGCGCCTGTCGGGGATCAGTGGTCCGTGCCGCCGCGCCGCGCCATGGCGCCGGGCTGGCCGAGGCCGATCGCCTTGGCGAGGGCGGAGCGCTGCTCGGCGTAACCGGGGGCGACCATCGGATAGTCGGTCGGCAGGCCGTAGCTGTCGCGGTAGCTGCGCGGATCCAGGCCGTGGCTGGCCAAGTGGCGCTTCAGCGTCTTGTAGAGCTTGCCGTCGATGAAGCTGACGATCCCGTCGTGCCGGACCGACTTGCGGATCTGGGCCGCGCTCGGCTTCTCGACCTCGGCCTGCGGGGCCGCGCCGGCCTGCGCCGCCGGCGTCCCGGCGACGAGTCCGCTGATCGCGCCGTGCACCCGTGCGATCAGGGCCGGAAGCTCCGCGGCCGGCACCGGATTGTTCGACACGTAGGCGGCCACAAGCTCGGCGGTCATCACGGCCAAGGTGTTGGATGTCTCATCGAAGGTCTCATTCATGATCGGACTTCCAGCGAGCGATTTACGTTCCCACGGTTTGGGCGCGGCAAGGGTTTAAACAGCGTAAATATAGAACGAAGACTCGATGAATATCTCTAGATTTTCTCGCGCCGTGCGGAGGCCGACGGGTGCGCCGTTCGTTGCACGTCTGCATCGACCGCAGAGGATCTCGGCGCGTCCGGACGGGGGTGACCCGGCTGACCGCGCGACAGCCTCGAACGACGCCGATCAGCGCCGCCGAACGACCCCGCGCGCCCGCAGGCGACTTCGACGGGCGACCCGCGCGCGCCGGCACAGGCAAAGCGCCGCGCCTTGAGGGCGATGGACGGATGAAGGGGGTTCGCGCGCCTCAGCCGGCGCCGTACCCGCCCTTCCGGTTGTCGGACTGCGGCGCGGGCGGTCGGGTGTCGTAGCCGCCGCTCTCCGGCGCCGCGTCGGAGCCGGGATCAACGGGGCCCGGTGCGTGGGGACCGCTGCCGCCGGCCGCCGGGTCGGCCCGCTTCTCCGGGGCTGCCGGCCGGCCCGGCGGGACGGTCCCCAGGGCCTCGCGTGCGGCGTCGACATCCTGTCCCATCCGTCCCTCCCTGCGGTCCTTCGTGTAGGCCCAAGGCGGGAGGTCCCCGCATGTTCCCGGCGCGGTCGCCGGGACCGGCGTACCGGGCGATGCGTCAGCGCGGCCTCATTTCCGCTCGCCGGTGGGGTTGGGCGTCGCGGACGTGTCCGGCGCGACTGCCGGATTGACGGGCGTGACCTTCGACCACGTGGCCGCGATCGCCACGATGGCGAGCAGCAGGACGATGAAGATGCCGATGAGGGTGAGGCGCTTCATGTGGCGGGTCTGGGTCTTCCGTGCGGGGGCCTGAGGGCGGGGAACGGCCGGGACGGCCGATCGATCCCGGCCGGAACGGGATCCTGCGGCCGCGGACCCGCGCGGCCGCGACCGTCACGATCCCGCCGGGCGCGGCCGTGCCAGGGCGGTGGCCGCGTGCCGGGCCAGATCCTCGAGCCGGCGGACCGTCGCGTCGTCCGGGATGACCGAGGCGCACCAGTAGGCGCCCAGTGCGGCGACGGGCTCGGGCGAGCCGATCGGAACCATCACGAGGCTGCGCATCGAGGTCAGGCGGTAGAGGGGGAGCGGCACCCGGGGATCGCACTCGATGTCCGGGATCACGATGGTCGCGTCGTCGAGCATCGCGCGGCCCGAGATGCACGCCGTCAGCGGGAACCTGCGGCCGCGCCACAGCGGCTCGATCGCGTCCTCGGCGGCGTAGAAGGAGGCGTCGCCCTCGCGCAGAACCACCGCGATCCCGTCGGAGCCCGCGATCTCCCGCGCGGTCTCGCGCAGGATCGCAACCGTGTCCTCCAGGGACCGGGCGGTCGCCAAGCGGTGGGCGGCCCGAACCAGACCCGAGGCGGGATCCAGGGAGAGTTCATCCATGTGGGACGCGGCCGCGAGCACTCCGATCGATCGGGCAACAACCCATGCGATGCCACTGTACAAGTCTGTCGGGCACCGGCGCGGTGGGCAACAACCTGGATCAAGCGTTTCGCCGACGGGATCGGGCGCGCGGAGATGTGCGGTCGCAGCGTGCGCATATTGGTCGTCGCGGCGGACCTCCGCGACAGAAGTCGCGAAATAGTTCCGCGACACCGGATCACGACGCCGCGATGATGTGCTCCAGCGCACCTTTCGGTCCACCGGCTCCGGACCCCCGCCGGCGCTGTTGCAACAATACACTATCGCGCCCGCACATCCTGACGTCCTGTCCGCCCCGCACACATCCCGTCCAACGGGAGACAGAGGACCAGATGATCAAGAAGCTTCTGCTCGCGAGCGCCGCCACGGCTCTCCTGACCGGCGCCGCCTCGGCCGCCGACCTGCCGCGCCGCGCCGCCCCGCCGCCGGTGTTCACCCCCGTCCCGGTGTTCACCTGGACCGGCGCCTACTTCGGTATCAACGCCGGCTACGCCTTCGACGCCAGCGACCGCAACACCGGCAACACCTTCGCCGTCCCCTTCCCCTACGCCGCCCCCGGCACCGTCGCCTCCTTCCGCAACCGCAGCCAGGACGGCTTCTCCGGCGGTGGCCAGATCGGCTACAACTGGCAGATCACCCCCGGCTCCGGCCTCGTGATCGGTGTCGAGGCCGACGCCCAGTACCTCGACTTC
>NZ_FOZY01000074.1:0-6316 GCF_900116245.1 Methylobacterium sp. yr668
GCGGGACTGTCGGGAATTTCGTGTGCGGGCGGCCATAGTGGATCCGATGGAGGTTCCCGATGGCACGACGCAAAGCACCCCGTATCCCTGACGCGCTCCTGGATCAGCTCCTGGCCGGGGCCGATCCGAAGACGGCGTTCGAGGCCGATGGCCTGCTGCACGAGCTGAAGAAGGCCCTGGCCGAGCGGGCGCTCAACGCCGAGATGGATCACCATCTGGCGGGCGAGGATGCTGGCAATACGCGCAACGGCTACGGCCGCAAGACGGTCACGACCGAGACAGGCCGGATCGAGCTTTCGATCCCGCGCGACCGGCAGGCGACATTCGATCCGCAGCTGATCGCCCGCTATCAGCGCCGCTTTCCCGGCTTCGACGACAAGATCGTGTCGCTGTACGCCCGCGGCATGAGCACCCGGGAGATCGTTGGGCACCTGCGCGAGCTCTACGGCATCGAGGTCTCACCCGACTTGATCAGTGCGGTGACCGACGCGGTGCTGGAGGAGGTCGCCGCCTGGCAGGCCCGGCCGCTGGAGCCGGTCTACCCGATCGTGTTCTTCGACGCCCTGCGGATCAAGGTGCGCGACGAGGGCGTGGTCCGCAACAAGGCCGTGCACATCGCGCTGGGCGTGCGCGCCGACGGATCCAAGGAGATCCTCGGCCTGTGGCTGGAGCAGAACGAGGGCGCCAAGTTCTGGTTGCGGGTCATGAACGAGCTGAGGAACCGCGGCGTCGAGGACGTGCTGCTGGCCGTGGTCGACGGCCTGAAGGGCTTCCCCGACGCGATCCGGGCGGTCTTCCCCGAGGCGCTGGTCCAGACCTGCATCGTCCACCTGCTGCGCTACAGCCTCGACTTCGTCTCCTACAAGGACCGCAAGGCCGTGGCGGCGGCGCTGAAGGACATCTACCGCGCGCTCGATGCCGCAGCCGGCGAGGCGGCGCTGGCGGCCTTCGAGGCGAGCGAGTGGGGCCGGCGCTACCCGGCCATCGCCCAGAGCTGGCGACGGGCCTGGGGCGAGGTGATCCCGTTCTACGCCTTCCCCGGCGAGGTGCGCCGGATCCTGTACACGACGAATGCCATCGAGGCCCTGAACGCCACGCTGCGCCGAGCTGTGCGCGCCCGCGGGCACTTCCCGACCGACGAGGCCGCGCTGAAGCTGCTCTACCTAGTCTTGAACCGCTCCGAGAAGGCGTGGAAGATGGGCCCGCGCGAGTGGGTCATGGCCAAGGCGCAGTTCGCCGTCATCTTCGGCGAGCGCTTCACCCGGGCCATGGCGGCCTGATGTTCAATCCGCCGCCCGCACACGGAATTCCTGACAGTCCCGCGCAAGCCAGTCCCGGACGGCATCGATCAGGGGCGTCCCGACCAGGAGGTCATCGGAGACTTGAAGCGGCGGGAGTCCATCCCGTCCGGCGCGGGCGGATCAGGCGATCCGGCCGCCTCGCGCCGCGGGACGGATTCTCAGTCCAGCGCGTAGCCGAGCATCCCTTCGGACACGTGACCCTCACAGTCCGGGACTGTCGACACGAAATGATCGCGGCCTCCGGCGATGCAACGGTAGATCGGGTGGCTCCCCGGCCTCTGCGCCTCGTAGACGTAGCCGGTCTGCCCGAGCGGTGTCTGGCCCTCGCATCGCGGGTCGCGGCTGAGGAAGTGGTCCTGTCCTGCCGCGCAGCTCATCAGCATCGCGGTCCCGGGCGCCGGGAGCGTCAACACGGTACCGAGGCTGCGCTCGATCGTGTAGCCCGGCCCGATATAGCCGGTCGTCACCCAGTGGCCGCCGGGCCCGAAGGCGCGCCGCAGGGGAAGGCGGTCGGCGCCCTTCAGCCGCCGCGCCTCGGCGATCCGCCACGTGCCGGGATAGGGGTCACCCCCTGAGAAGAAGACCGTGATGTCCGGCAGGAACGGCGTCAGGAACCCAGCCCCGTCGCGCTGGAAGCCGGGACTGTGGTTCAGGTAGAAGCCCGTGACGTCGGAGTTCAGGTAGCCCAGGGGTGTCCACGCCGCCGGCGCCCCGCTCAGCACAGCCTTCAGGGGCATCCTGAACAGCCCCATCTGGTAGGTTTCCCGGTCGGGATTGCGTCCCGGATCCTTGCAGGCCACTTGCTGGCACACGCGGCCCGGCAACCCGGTGATGACGTAGACCTCGCCGGTCTTGGGATCGTAGGCGAAATCCGAGTTCGGGTTGATGGTCGAGCCGTCGGTCGTGGCGTTGGGGACTCGCGCCGGCGCCCCGAAATGCACGCCGTCGGCCGTGTGCCGGACGTAGATGTCCCCGAAGCCCGGCACGCCCTGCGGCCCGGTGAGATCCGTGGTGAAGACGAACAGGCCGGACCGACCGTCCGAGAAGGTCGCCGGCTGGCCGGTGCCGTAATTGCCCTGCGCGACGACCGGGTTGATCGGCTTGATGACCGGTTCCGGGTAGTCGACCCACGTCACCTTGTCGTTCGAGAAGGCGAGGCCGGTCTGGTTGTTGTTTCCGGGCAGGTTGTCGGCGCCCGAATAGTACATCGCGTAGGCGTAGGTCTGCCCGTCCGCCGGGTTGACGAAGCGGCCCCGGATCACGCTGGGATCACAGACGTACTGCCGGTTCCAGGAGTTGGGCGTCGGCTGGAACACGATCCGCGCCGGCGAGAAGCCGGTCTGCGGCGTGTAGGAGCGATGGAAGATGACGTCCGTCTTGCCCTGACCGCACCACCAGATGTCGGTGGTCCCGTTCTCGGTGATGACGCTCGGCGCGTAGTTGTAGCCGGCCGGATTGGCCTCGTTGACGAACAGCGGTTGCGCCTCCGGCCCCTTCCAGCCGGCCTCGCCCGCGACCGGGACGGCGAGCACCGCCAGGAGCATCCCGACGAGAGCGCCCTTCCGCGCAACGAGAACCGGCAGCATCCTCATTCCCATCGCTCCCACCGGTCCGCTCCTGACTCCGAGATGCCGAGACATTCCGGCGGCGTGCTGACGACCGGAATGTGGCCGTCTGATATCCGGCGGCTCGGACCGGCGGCTCCGATCGTGTCCCGACGCGTCTCCCGCGGACGCGATCACGCGCCCTGCACGGGCGGGACCGCGCGGCGGCAAACCGGCCGCAGGGCGCGGTCGAGCAGCGATTGCCGCCCGAGGATCATCTCGAAGAAATCGTACTCCCCCGGCCTGAAATTGGCTTTCAGGAACTGGAAGTGCATGTGGAAAGGCTTGAGGCGCAGGCGCTTGTAGTCGTCCTCGGGTATCCTGTCCTTGACCCCGGCGGAACGGATGAGCGGGTTGCAGGCCAGGAAGGCGGGTCTTCCGAATCCGAGATCGAAGATCGGATTGAAGCCGTAGCAGTTGAGCCAATCCTGGGGGGCCTGGTAGTCGCACCAGACGATGCGGTCGCTGAAGACGAGGGTCGCGATGTCGTCGCGCAGCGCGCGGGCCTCGTGCTGGAGCGCCACGAAGGGCAGCCCCGAGCCGAGCGTGACGAGCGACAGGCGCGGATGCCCTCGATCGTCGGTCCCGAGGCGCGCGAGGACCTGCGCGGCGACCTCGACCGCCATGGCTGCGCCGAGGGAATGGCCGACGATCATGACCTCGTCGGGCGCGTCCGCGGGATTCGCGCGCCAGTGGGCCAGTTCGGCCAGGACACGGTCCCGGAAGGCCGCGACCCGGTCCGCGTAATCCGGTCGCCGACCGGTCGCGTGCTGCCAGAAGAAGATCCGGATGCTCAGGATGTGCCAGAAGAACAGGCGCCCGAGCGCCTTCTTGGCGCCGTAGAGGAGCGCGAGCGCCGCGGCCGCGAGAAGCAGCGCCACGCCGACCGTTTCCGTCGGCGCCGCCGGGCTGACGGCAGCGTAGATCGCGGTGCCGAGCGCGATCAGGAGCGCCGGGGCCACGAAGGCGACGAAGAACGGGAAGGCGGTCAGCACCGTGTAGGGCCATCCGAACCGGGACGTTTTGAAGACCAACCCCTGTGCGAGCCCCGCCGCGACGCTCCGCGCCAGCAGAGCCAGCTTGCGCGACACGGGACGCGCGAGATCCGCATGGACGATATCGCTCCAGATCAGGGTCTCGCAGCGGACCGCCGCACCGTCGCCGTCGGCGGGCGCGTCGACCGTCCAGCTCCGGGTCAGACCATCCGGATCGGTCCGGATCTCCGAGACCGCGCGCGGCATCGCCCCGAACCGGGTCGCGTGACGGTGAAGCTCCCGCTTGAAGAAGGCGGGGAAGCGGATGCCGCTGCGGGCGTCAAATCCGTGAATGAAAAAGACATGTCGCCGCGCCACCGGTGCCGGATGAAGGTCTCTCAACTTGAAGGGCGTGAACGATAAGTAGCCGCGGACCATCTGATCGATCGAGGACGAGAGCACGAGAGGGATTCGTGGCGGTCAACGGCGCCCGCAGGGGCGGCTCCATTGCACCATCGCGGAGGGCTCCACAACAGCGCACCGGCGAATCTGGTTCCGCCACCGGCCAGCATTCCTGATCCGGGCGGCATTCCTGGCACTGTCGCCCGGCAACACCGGCGGCGCTGAAAATCGGATTCGCGCTCGGGGGGGACTGGACTTGGGAAAACTGAGCCTCCTACGGTGCGGGGCGCGGGGGCGGTGTTCAAGATTCGTATGGGTTTGTCAGAGGCCGTGAGGGCGCTCCGCAGCGGCGCCCTCCGCCGTCACAAGATCGGCCATATCCAGGCCGTCTTCGACGCTGCGCCGAGCGGCTGCGTCGTGCTCGCCGGCGACTCGCACGCGGCTCACATGCCGCGGCCGGTCGTTTCCCGTCCCGTGCTGAATGCCGGGCTCGCGGGCGCGACGGCCCGCTCGTACCGCCGGGCCCTCGACCTGCTGCGTGCGCCCCTGCCGGCCTTCCTGGCGGTCCTGTTCGTCGGGACCAACGACATCCGCTCGCCGTCGGCGCTCGGGCGATCGGCGACGGCCGATTTCTCCGACCACGCGGATCGCATCGTCGACCGCTTCCAGGCCTTCGCCCTCGACACGCTGGTCTCGGCGCTGCCGCCGACGCCCGCCTCGAGGGTTGCCGAGCGCGATCCCGCCGCGGTCGAGGTCTATTCCGATCTCCTCCGCGCCGTCTGCGCACGCCGGGGGGTCTCGTTCTTCGACCCGTTCGCGGCGCTGCGCGGAGCGCGCTTCGGTCTCGCCGAGGACGAGGCCTTCGTCGAAGGGACGCATCTGCGGGATTACGCGGCCGTCGCCGCGCGCGTCGCCGGCCTGATCCGTGACCGGTACGGTCTCGATCATTATCTGGAGAGCCCGCTCCCGGGCTTCGATGAGGCGTATTACAGGAGCTGGTACGCCGACACGTGCCAGTATCCCCACGGTCCGGCGCGACACTACCTCGATCTCGGCTGGCGCGAGGGCCGTGACCCGAGCGGGCATTTCAGCACCGACGGGTATCTCGACGCGAACCCGGATGTTCGCGTGGCCGGCGTCAACCCGCTCGTTCACTTCCTGGAGGTCGGCTTCGCGCAGGGGCGGACCGGCTGGCAGAAGGCGCGCACGCATCCGACGCGCTATCGCGGCGTCGACCCGGACACCTGAGGGCAGCGCCGCGGCCCGGCAGCGCGCACGCCATCGTGACCGCCGCCGCCGCGAAGCTGACGCAGGACGGTGTACGCATGTGATCATGCGCCTCCTCCTCGCCGTCCCACTCCTCGTCCTCGTCGCCACCGGAGCGTCGGCCGGAGAGCCGCTCCTCGACGGACCCGTCGTCGCTGGCGGCTTCGGGATGGGCGGGTCGGACTATTACGGCGATGTCCACAGCCGGATGCCGTTCACCGGAGAGGCACCGCCGCGGCCGGTCGGGATGGCCGACATCGTGCGCGTCCGGGCGGCCCGCGCGCGCGCCGCGACCGCGTCCCGGCGACAGGCGCCGCACCGGCCGGCGCATCGCGGCTGAAAGTCTCCGGCCTCCGCCGATCCGGACCAGCCGGACAAGGAGAGCGCGGTCCGAACGATCGGGCCGTAGCCGTAGGAGGACGGTCGGAGCGGCGGATCAGTTCCGGTATCGTTCGGCCAGGGCCATGAGGGCCTGGGCGAGCTCGGTGAGGTTGGCGGAGGCGGCCTCGACCTGCCGCGTGCCGGCCGCGGTCTGCTGGCTGGCCTGGCGGATGTTCTGCAGCGCCCCCATCACCTGCTCGATGCCCAGCTGCTGCTGGTTGGTCGAGGCCACGATCTGCTGGAACGTCTGCACGTTCTCCTCCACCCGCGCGGTGATCTCCTCGATCGTGCGCTGCGTCGTGTCCGAGCGCGTCTTGCCTGCCGCCGCGCGCTTGACCGCCTCCTCGGTCAGCATCACCGACGTGTTGATGCCCCGCTGGATCTCGCC